>JAGXAR010000018.1 GCA_018971525.1 Nitrospirota bacterium | reverse complement strand
GGCGAGGTCTTTCTCCACCACTGCCACATCAGTCCATACAGCCACGGCAACATCATGAATCACGAGCCTCTCCGTACTCGGAAACTGCTCCTCCACCGGAAGGAGATCAATAAGCTCCTCGGCAAGACGCAACAGCAAGGGCTCACGCTTATCCCGCTCCGCATCTATTTCTCCAAGCGGGGTCTTGCCAAGGTCGAACTCGGGTTGGCCAAAGGCAAGAAGCAGCATGACCGCCGGGAATCCATTAAGACGCGCGAAGCCACCCGCGAAGTGGAACGGGCGATGAAAGGGTCTCGCCGAGATCGATAAGTACCTGCCATCCTCATCCAATCCGTCTCCAATCCCTTGATTTTACTCACTGTTTCACGCAAGAAAACAAACGAGGTATTTTTCATGTTGACTTAGTTCTAACTAGGACTATTATAATGGGACCCTGTGGCAGGTGAGTATTGAGGCAATAGGATGGCTTGGTAAGACAACCAGGGAGGTGCGCGATGCGGCAACTCTTTCAGACAGAGGATAGCTGGGCCGGCCTTGTTCTGCGTCTCAGTCTCGGGCTGGTGATATTCCCGCATGGAGCCCAAAAGTTGCTCGGGTGGTATGGCGGGTTCGGATTTTCCGGGACCATGGGATTCTTCACGGAGACGATGCATTTGCCATGGCTCGTCGCGTTCTTGGTGATCGTTGGAGAATTCTTCGGCAGCCTGGGGCTGATCGCCGGTTTGCTGACGCGCTTCACGGCGGCGAGCTTCATCGTGATTATGCTTGGCGCTTTCACGACGTCGCATCTCCAAAACGGATTTTTCATGAACTGGTTCGGCAAACAACAGGGTGAAGGTTACGAGTATCATCTCCTGGCTATCGGGCTCAGCCTCGCGCTGCTGATAACAGGTGCCGGGAAGTGGTCGGTGGATCGACTCATTGCGGAGAAGGTCGAGAGATAAACGAGGGATGTGGCGGAAGACTCGCGAAAGGAGGCCGAACCATGAACACGATCGGGACAAAAACCACTGAAATCGATATCCGTCGAGCCCGTGAGCGTTTTCACACGCAGATCAGCTGGCTCGACTCGTTGCACAGTTTCAGTTTCTCGAACCACTACGATCCGGCCAATACTCATCATGGCCTGTTGCTGGTGAGCAACGACGATACGGTGAAAGCCGGTACCGGCTTTCGCACGCACCCGCATCAGGATATGGAAATAGTCACGTGGGTGCTGGACGGCGAGTTGGAACATAAAGATTCCCAAGGCAACAAGGGAATTATCTATCCGGGACTTGCACAGCGCATGAGTGCCGGTACCGGCATCTGGCATTCGGAAATGAACCCCCAGGCGGACAAGGACGTGCATTTCATTCAGATGTGGGTAGTTCCTGATACCCAGCGTATTAGCCCTGGTTATGAACAGCTCGACATCAACGGGCATCTTGCAAAGGGTGGACTCGTCCCGGTGGCCTCCGGAAAGGGACATGATGGCGCAATCTCAATTCACCAGAAGGGAGCGGTCCTTTGGGCCGGTCGACTTCAGCCGGGAGAAACCGTGACCATTCCGGACAATGCGTACGTTCACCTGTACGTGCCGAAAGGGTCGGTGCAGCTGGAGCAGGCCGGTCGTCTGGGCGCAGGCGACGCCGTGCGACTCACGGCGGCGGGAGCGAGGAAATTGACGGCGGACGAGACGACCGGAGCCGAAGTGCTCATCTGGGAGAGCGAAGGAACGGTTCAATTCTAAATGTTCCCGGGACACACGAGTCAGGAGGCGGTTGTGGCAACGGGAGCCACCGACGAGCAGCTCGCCGAATGGATCAGAGGCGCCTGAACGATCAGGGACACGGATGATGTGTTGAAATGGAACAACAAGCCCCGCGATATGCGGCTCAGCGAGATGAGTGTTCAGGCGCAGCAATACCTCGAAGAATATATCTCTAAGGTCGTACCGAAGGATCGTCCGGTCCATGTGTGGTTTGATGTATACGATATGGAGAAAAAGCGACTGTAAGCATAACGGTTGGGATATCGATCTGCAACGGAAGGAGACCAACGATGAATCAACATGTAATGAACGCCACCGCGATCAAGGAACTCGTCGAAGTCTATCAGGCCGGGTCCCACCATATGGTCGGCGATGGCTTTCCGGTGCGCAACATGATTCCAGGCGTCGGTGGCGATGAGCAATTTTCTCCGTTCTTGCTCCTGGACTATATGGGGCCGGAGCATTTTCCGCCGACGAACCGACGACTTGGCGTGGGCGAGCATCCACACAGGGGATTTGAGACGGTCACGATCATGTATCAAGGAATGGTGGCGCATCGTGACTCGACCGGGAGTGGAGGAGTCATTGGCCCAGGCGATGTACAGTGGATGACCGCAGCTTCCGGCATCGTGCACGAAGAACTGCACGACAAAGCGTTTGCGGCACGTGGAGGCACGCTGGAAGGCATCCAACTGTGGGTCAATCTGCCGAAGGCGTTCAAGATGTCGAAGCCTCGGTATCAGACGCTGGTGAGCGACGAGGTTCCCACAGTAGATCTTGGTGGAGGAGCCGGCCAGCTTCGCGTCATCGCCGGCGAGTTTCGCGGACAGAGGGGTCCAGCCGAGACATTCAGCCCGGTCCACCTGTACGATCTTCGGCTGAAGGCAGGCCATCAGACTGAGTTGACGCTGCCTGAGGGATTTAACACGTCGGTATTTGTGCTCCGCGGGCCTGTCGTGATTAACGGGTCGCAAACGGTCAAGGAAGCCGAACTTGCCCTGTTCGGACACACAGGTGAGCGAGTGGTGCTCGAGGCAAAAGAGCACGCCACCCTTCTCGTCCTCAGCGGAGAGCCGATACGTGAACCGATTGCGCGTTACGGTCCCTTCGTCATGAATACCCGTGAAGAGTTGATTCAAGCCGCGCAGGATTATCAAGTAGGGAAGATGGGGCATTTGTCATGACGGATCGCGAATTCACGATCGAGATTTATTCCGACATCGTCTGCCCCTGGTGCTACATCGGGAAGCGGCGGCTGGAACGGGCGTTGGATCAACTGAATGGCGCCGCACAGGCGCGCATCACCTGGCGGCCCTTTGAATTGAATCCGACGATTCCCAAGGAGGGCATGGACCGCGCGACATATCTTGAAGCCAAGTTCGGGAGCCTCGATGCGTTCCGTCAATTGGAGGAACATGTTCTGGCGGCTGGAGCAGCGGAGCGCATTCCATTTGCCTTTGATAAGATGGCGCGGACCCCGAACACTTTCCTGGCCCATCGACTGATTTGGTATGCCGAGCAGCAGGGTCGACAGGACGCCGTCGTCGAGTCGCTCTTCCGCGGTTATTTCGAAGAAGGCGCGGATATTGGAGTATTGGCAATACTTGTGCAATTGGCTGGTCGTTCCGGACTGAGCGTGGAGGCCGTGGATCGATTTCTTCAGAGTGACGAAGGGACCGAGGAAGTCAAAGCCGAAGAAGCGGCAGGCCACCGCCTCGGGATTCGCGGGGTCCCCTACTTCGTGCTGAACCAGGCCTACGGCATCTCTGGTGCGCAGCCGGTCGACGTGTTTGTCTCGGCGATTGAGAAAGTCCGCATCCACATGTCCGGAGCCTCCGAAGGCTCGACAAGCAGGAGGTGAAACGATGGCCGTCCAGGTCTACGGGTGTAACCACATCGTCATCGAGGTTACCGACGCCAAAAAAGCGGTGAAGTTCTATTCGGACGTGTTCGGCCTCAAGATGTTGCGTGGCGGCGAGGGTGCCGCCTGGTGCAAACTCGGCGAGCATCAGTTCATGGCCATCTTTGAGGTGGACGAGCTGCAACCGGACCGCGTGAAGCATTTTGGCTTGATGGTCCGGGACGCGCAACAGATCAAGGAAGTACGGAAGAAGCTCATCAACAAGTACAAACTCAAACTGGCCCCCGGCTTTCGTTGCGACTTCCGCGATCCCTGGGGGAATCGTATTCAGGTCGGCGATCTCAGCGATGAATCGCTTGTCTGGCTCCTCCCCTACCAAGAGGTGCAGAAGGCCGGCATTACGTTTAGGAAATGAAACCACCCATGGCCCTCGACCCTGAACATGATCAGTATGGGCATCACACGATGAAGGAAGAGAAGAGCTTGCATTGTGCACGAGCGGTTCTACTTCTATACTGGGGTAAAAGCGTGAACAGCCTGCGTTGGAGGACAAGATGAGCGCGGAGGACAAAGTTGTGCTGATCACCGGAGCATCCGGAGCGCTGGGCCAGACGGTTGTTCCTTCCTTCGTGGCGACAGGCGCCCGGGTCATCGCGGCCGACCGCCATCCACTTTCCATTCAAGTGGAAGGTTGCAGGGACATGAAGGCCGATGTCACCGATGAAGCCGACGTCCGGCGCCTCGTGGATGAGGTGATCCGAACGGCGGGCCGCATTGACGCGCTCATCAATTTGGTGGGCGGATTTGCCGTAGGTCGTGTCGTGGAAAGCGACGCGTCGCTCTGGCATCGGATGTTGACCATGAATCTCACGGCGGCCTTTCTCCTCTCCAAGGCGGTGTTGCCCCACATGATGGAACGGCGGACGGGACGCATCGTGCATGTCGCCGCCCGAGCAGCGCTGGAGCCGTTCCCCGGGGCGGCGGCCTACATCGTATCGAAGTCGGGCCTTGTAGCGCTGATCCGCGCTCTCTCGCTAGAACTGGCCGGGTCGGGCGTGACGGTCAACGGAGTTCTGCCCGCGACCATTGATACCCCGGCGAATCGCAGCAACATGCCGGATGCCGACCCGTCGAAATGGGCCAGGCCCGAATCCATCGCTCAGACCTTGATCTTTCTCGCATCTAAAGAAGCCAGCCAGATTAACGGGGCGCTGATTCCGATCGGGTAACGAGGAGTAACGACATGAAAGCACATTACCTCGGGCACGTCGTCTTTTATGTCAAGGATCTGAAGCAGTCGCTCACGTTCTATCGTGACCTGTTGGGATTCAAAGAGGTCGGGAGGATCTTCAATGGTGCAGCAGCAGCCCTCACGTCCGGCCGTACGCATCATGAGTTGCTGCTGATCCAGGTCGGCGATGCGCCGGGACCTCCAACAGGAAGGCGTCGAGGGCTCTATCACGTCGGTATCAAGGTCGGAGACAGCCTCGATGAGTTGCGGACGGCAAAACGCGAACTAGAACAAGCCGGAATTCCGATCGACGGAATGAGCGATCACACTGTGAGCCAGAGTCTCTATCTCCGTGACCCGGACGGCAATGAGATCGAGCTGTACGTGGACGTAGATGAGTCGTTGTGGAAGAACGATCCGGCGGCCGTCCTGTCGCCGATCAAGCCGTTACACCTCTAGAAGACTCTCAGGAAGCATCCGATGGTAGATTCAGACCGGGCTCCGGAACGGTATCTTGTTTGCTTCATACTGCCGAGGGCGGGGATGGGTCTATCCCCCATTGTAAAACCGCTTTTCTCACTTCTTTCCCATTTGGGCTTCTACAGTTCGATTGTCATTTGTCCCTTCCTGCCATAGCTCCAGCGGGAAACTGTCGCTTTTTTCCTCAATCTTATCTATGTGTCACCCCCTAAGTAAGAGGAATATCACGCTTTATGAGGTGGCAAGGGTTTCGCACTATTGCCTATTTGAAAGCCTGTGAGGAGGGTGCGGATACGAATCAAGAGACGACAGTCTCACAACGAACAGGGGGGGGGAGAGCAGCTTCAAATAGGAAACGCTGATCTTGCAATGATCTTCCGGAGGCCGGAATCGTAGTCATGTGGATCAGAGGCCACAGGAGGTATCCATAACCAAGGAGGGCAATGTGAACGATCCAATTCAACGGCAGCCGGAATCGGTTACTCACATAAAAGGGAGATTGACGATGCGTAAGACAATGGTTCTCGGTTCGATGGTCCTGAGTCTGTTGATGCCGGCCTCCTACGGGTTCGCTGACGAAGGAGGGAAACCAGGCACAATGGCAACGCACATGAAGGTCAGCGGCGTGGTTTCCAAAGTGGAATCAGGTCTAACCACCGTAAAGACGCCTTGGGGACACATGGTCATCTCCTCTGCCACCGCGCCAAAAAATCTGAAAGTCGGTGAGGAAGTGGAAATGCTGGTCAATGAAAACAATGCGGTAATCGACGTCCATCGGAAGGGACAAACGGGTCATTCCCATCGCTACGTCACGGGCAACCTGACCTATGCCTCAGCGGACAAGAAGGAGATCAAGCTGTGGACGCCGGAGGGGGAGAAGGCGTTTGACGTACAAACAGGCAAGTCTAAACTTTCCTCTTTCGAGGAGGGGGCACCAGTGACGGTCGAGCTGAACGAAGCGGGGAAGGTGATCGACGTCCATCGCTTCACCGTAGAGATGAGCTTTGACGAGCACCCCCGCACCAAGCCTGGCTATGTGATTCAAGTGAATGGCACGGTGACCAAGATCCAGTCCGGCTTGATCTATGTGAAGACGCCGGCCGGACAATACACCATCAGCGCGAAGACTGCCCCTTCCGATGCGGCGGTCGGTGATGAGGTGTCGCTCTGGATCAATGAAGAGAATATGGTCATCGACCATCATGGAAAAGAAAAACACAAGACAGGAACTCACCGTTTGATTTTCGGCAAGTTGATCTATACCGGTACGACGAAGAATCAGATCAAGCTTTCCACTCCGGAAGGCGACAAAGTATTCCCGCTGGAGCGAATGGAAGTGAAGACCAAGCCGATCGCGGAAGGGTCCAACATTGTGGTGGAGCTGAACGAGGAAGGGACCGTGATCGATCTGAGGAAGGCGCAATGATCAAGTTTGATCACTGAGTTCGCAGGTGACAGGGGCCATCGTCATCCCGACGATGGCCCCTGTACATTTAAACAGTAAGCGGTAGTGATTCGGCCATCAACCAGGGACACCTGTGAGTCGAGAAATCTGTCCGTGGAGGAAGGTCGATCATGAGGAATGTTCTGTTGCGGGTGGCTCTTCTGGCAGTGGTTCTCCTATCGTTCAGAATGTGGATGGGTAACACACCTGCGCAAGCGGCCGGCGGAGATCCTCAGAAGGGAAAGGCTGTCTATGTGAGAAACTGTATGCTCTGTCACGGTCATCAAGGTCTAGGAAACGGCCCCGTCGGAAAGACCATCAATCCTCCTGCAGTCGATTTCACCAGCGCGGCGAGCAAGAAAAAAACCGATGTTGAATTGCTCGCTCCGATCGAGAATGGCCGCCCGCCAACGGCGATGGTGGGCTGGAAGGGACAACTGTCGGACGCCGAGATTCAGGAGGTCCTGGCCTGTGTGAAGAGTCTGAGACAGTGATTCACGGGAAGACAGGTGCATAACCCAAACAACCCATTTACCAGAAAGACAGCTTATGGAAAAACCAATCATCGCAGCCAAGCAGCCGGCGATACGTACATTGGAACCCGGTACCTACCACTGGTGTCAATGCGGACGCTCCAAAAACCAACCGTTTTGCGACGGGTCGCATAAAGGCACCGGGATCACGCCGGTCGAGTTTTCATTGACGGAAAAGAAGCAAGTCGCGCTCTGCCAGTGCAAGCAAACGAAAACTCCGCCGTTCTGTGACGGGACGCACAAGACGCTCTGAGCTTCTTGATGTAATAGATCCACAGCGCACGACAAAAGAGGGTTGGCCATGAACGGTGCGCTGAACGAGCATGGGTAGACGGTCACGTTGACCGAACGACGGATGGTCACGGAGGGGACGCCCGGCACGATGAACGGGTTGCGGACCATGCTCAAAGACGCCCACATCGACGATTCCGACGTTCAAACTGAAAAGTTCGCGGGCTACTAACTCAGGAGGCGCCTATGCCGTCGTTCATACGTCCCTATGCCACCCATACCTATGCCTTGATGCGCATCGTCACCGGATTCTTATTCCTCTGGCACGGCACTCAAAAACTCCTCAGCGTGCCGATGCCCCCGCCCCCGCAGGTCCCTCCGTTCGTGATCGCCATCGCCGGGCCCATCGAGTTGGTCGGCGGCACGCTGGTGATGATCGGGTTCTTCACCGGCTGGGCGGCGTTTCTTTGTAGCGGGCTCATGGCCTTTGCCTATTGGATGGCCCATGGCACTCAGGCACTGTTGCCCATTCAGAACATGGGGGAACTGGCCGCGCTGTATTGCTTTGTGTTCTTGTACATCTCGTCCCACGGTTCTGGCATCTGGAGCGTGGACGCGGCTCGCGGGAAAGTATAGGTCCGACCGGACGGAGAGGAGGCGCTATGAACGCGACGAGAGCAGAACGGACAGCGTCGGCGTTGATCCTGACGGGTTTGTTCGCGATAGTGACGGCGGCAGGCGTCGCATGGGCCACGTCTCAAGAGCCTCCCGCATCAGGGTTCGTCTGGAAAGACGGAGCCGAGGTCTATGCCAAGGTCTGCGCATTCTGTCATGAAGCCAAGGTCGGCCCGACGATTCGCGGTCGCGGCCTTGATCCCGCCTACATCCGCTTCGTAGTCCGACACGGCAACCGGGCCATGCCCGCCTTTCGCACGGCGGAGATCGATGATGAGTCGCTGGCGGAGGTGGCCGAGTATGTCTCCAAATAATAGTTCGGTCGGTAGGGAGGACTCACTCCATGGATATTGGTCGACGCAGCTTCATGAAAGGTCTGTTGGCGGGAGGAGCTTTGCTGGCGCTCGGTACTCCCCCCTGGGCGTTCGCAGACCAGCCGGCTCGGAAAGCCAAACAGTGCCTGCTCTTCCTGGGAGACAGCGCCGTGGACGATGCGTTTGCGAAAGGTGTCAGCGCGGCCTCTGTGGAGATGGGATGTAGCGGGCTTCAGACCGTGAGGGTGAACGGCGGTCTTTTGTCCGATCCTGGTCAGATGGTCGGGTTGTTGGAACAGTCCGGAGGGGCTCGATGGATCGCCGTCATGGATGACGCGAGTGCGGCGGTCTTTCAGGAACTGGCACGAGCGGCCGGCGGTCGGCTGCTCTCAGTGGGCTCTCATGCCTCTATGGACGACGAGGCCTGTCTACTCCGGCATGTGTGGCTCGCAGCTTCACCGGCTCAGGGGGTTGGTGGGCTCCTTGCTGCTCAGGCCGTCAGAACCGGAGTCAGTTTCTCCATCACAGAGAGTTTTATCAAACCATCATCTGTCGCGGGCGATCTGACCGGTTGGTCTGCGCCAGGATTCTCGTCCTATCGGTCGGTTGAGTCAGAATCCATTCATCTCCATTGTTCAGGACTGTCCCTCTCAGAAGGGTGTGGATGGCTCGGTTTGACAGGAGCCGAGGGATGGACACCTCTGCCACCGCAAGTCTGCAAGCGCGAGGCCGCCTCGCGGCCGTCTCAAAACTGGGTGGAGTCCGTGGGCTATGCCGTGGCTGCTTCAGCTCTTGGAATGGACTCGGTTCAGGAATCCTGCTCAAGCCGCTCTTTTGTTCGTCGAGCACCCAATCCCGAGCCGCTGCAACCGAGGGAACGGTACGTCTCATTCGTGATGGATATCTAGGCCTGAGAGAGAACGAGGAGGAAGACCAGGGATGGCCAGCAAATTTATCGCGTTACCGAAGGGCGTTTCTGAGAAATCATTTACGGCAGCGATCGGGGAGTTCCGCCGTATAGTGGGTCAGGACTCCGTCCTCGTGACGGCGGAACAGCTCGCCCCCTACATCAAGACTATGATGCCGGTCTCGGATGCAGACCATACCCCGTCCGCTTCGCTTCTCGCCACGACGGTGGAACAGATCCAGAAGATCGTCAGGATCTGCAATAAATACAAAGTGCCGATCTGGATGATCTCCACCGGCCGGAACTTCGGTTATGGTTCTGCTGCGCCGGCCGAACGGGGCCAGGTGGTGCTCGATCTGAAACGGATGAACCGCATTCTGGAAGTCGATCCGGACCTCTGTTTTGCGCTGGTCGAACCGGGCGTCACGTACAAACAGCTCTACGATTACATACAGGAACACAAGTATCCGCTCTGGCTCTCCTGTCCCGCTCCCTCTGCCATTGCCGGACCGACCGGCAATACGTTGGATCGCGGGGTCGGGTATACGCCGTACGGAGAACATTTTCTCTTTGCCTGCGGGATGGAAGTGGTCCTCGCGAACGGCGAGGTGCTGCGCACCGGGATGGGCTCGCTGCCGAAGTCCAATACCTGGCAGGTCTTTAAGTGGGGATATGGACCCTACCTGGATGGGATTTTCACCCAATCCAATTACGGTATCGTCACCAAATTCGGTTTTTGGCTCATGCCCGCCCCTCCCGCGTTCAAGCCCTTCGTCATCCAGTATGAGCAGGAAGACGATATCGTCGAAATTGTGGAGACCATCAGACCGCTCCGCATCAGCGGAGTTATTCCCAATGCGGTCGTGATCGCCCATGCGCTCTATGAAGCGCCCACGAAGGCCAGGCGGAGCGACTACATGACCGGACCAGGGACAATCACGGACGAGGCTGTGCGACGGATCATGAAGGATCACAAGCTGGGGGCCTGGAATGTCTACGCGGCCTTGTATGGCACCCAGGAACAGATCGACGTGAATTGGAAGATCGTGACGGAGGCATTCGGCAAATCCGGCAAGGCGAAAATCCTCACGGACCAAGAGGCGGGCGATGATCCGGCCTTCCAGTATCGCGCGGCCCTGATGCGCGGCGACATGACCCTCAAGGAATTCTCCCTCTATAACTGGCGCGGTGGCGGCGGCTCCATGTGGTTTGCGCCGGTCTCGCAGGCGCGCGGCAGCGAGACCCTCAAACAGATGGCCATGACCAAGCGCATTCTGGGCAAGTACGGACTGGATTATTCCGGCGAGTTCATCGTCGGCATGCGGGACATGCATCATATCGTGGACGTGCTCTATGACCGGACCGATCCTGCCGTCGTGAAGGCTGCGTACCAGTGTTTCGATGAACTGCTGACCGAGTTTTCAAATGAAGGGTACGGGACCTATCGGGTCAATACGGCCTTCATGGACAAGGTCGCGCACACCTATGGTCCGGTGCAACGCCACGTCCACAAAACACTCAAGAAAGCGCTGGATCCCAATGGGATTCTTGCGCCGGGTAAGTCGGGCATTCGATAACCAGGTCACTCATTCCGGCCTGCGGTCACGATGATCGCTGCACATCAGGGAGCACACCTATGATCACCATACGGAATGCGCAGACGCGAGAGATCAAGGCGGCGGTGGTCCGCAAGAAAGGCGGACCGTTCCAAATCGAAACGCTCGCGCTGGAAGAGCCGCGCCCCGACGAGGTCCTGATTCGAATCGTTGCAACCGGCATGTGCCACACCGATATGGTCGCCCGCGACCAACTGTATACGGTGCCCCTGCCCGTCGTGCTCGGTCACGAAGGGGCTGGTGTCGTCGAACGGGTCGGCAGCAACGTGAAGAAAATCGCGCCAGGCGACCACGTGGTGCTGACCTACATGTGGTGCGCCCACTGCAAACCCTGCCTGCGCGGAGACCTGACCTACTGCGCGAATTTCTACCCCCTGAATTTCGGCGGTGCCCGTGAAGACGGAAGTACCGCCACGCACGACAAGCAGGGAGCGGTCCACGACCACTTCTTCGGACAATCGTCGTTCGGCACCTATACGCTGGCTCATGAACGCAACGTCATCAAGGTCCCGACCGCTGCACCGCTTGAATTGCTCGGTCCCCTCGGCTGCGGCATTCAAACCGGCGCGGGGGCTGTGATGAATGCACTCAAGGTCAGACCCGGTAGCAGCTTCGCCGCGTTTGGGGGAGGCGCCGTCGGCTTGAGCGCCGTGATGGCCGCGCGCGTGGCCGGTGCGACCAGCATCATTGCGGCGGACGTGGTGCCGTCGCGGCTCGCGTTGGCGAAGGAACTCGGCGCGACCCATACGGTGAACAGCCGTGAGACCGATCCTGTCGAAGCCGTGCGCAAGATTACGGGCGGCGGCGCCGACTTCACGCTCGAATCCAGCGGGCGTCCTGCCGTGCTGCGTCAGGCCATCGACGCCCTGGCGATCCGCGGGACCTGCGGCATCGTCGGGGCGCCGGCCTTGGGCTCCGAAGCCAGCTTCGATGTGAACGGAGTCATGACGACCGGCAAGCGGATTATCGGAATTATCGAAGGCGACAGTGTGCCGGATCTTTTTATTCCAAGCCTCGTCGAACTCTACCAGCAGGGACGGTTCCCCTTCGACAGGCTGGTGAAGTTCTACAGCCTCGATCAGATCAATCAGGCGGCAGAGGACAGCGAGAAAGGCATCACGATCAAGCCGATCGTCCGGCTGGCGTAACCTCCAGGTTGATGCTGCAAATCGCGAGGATGCGCATACCAGTGCCAAGTGAGGGGAAGGGGCTCTATGCCGGCGCCCTGTTCAAGCGAGATTGAGCGCACACCCTGTCTGATAGCGAATAGAGGAGGAATCCATGCATCTTACGAGCTTTCAACGCATTGCATTGTCGACGCTGATCGGCACACTTCTCATTGTCCCGACTGTCGTCAGCGCGGCGACCGAGACAGAGGATCTTCCACGAGGGCATTCGAAGTTCACCAGCGTTGTCACGGAAAAAGCAGGCGCGCTCGTGGTGACGACACCGAAAGGAGCGACACATCAGCTCAATGAGAACATGGCTCGGCGTCACGGGCAGGAGCCGTTCCAAGCGGGGGATGAAGTGATTGTGGTGTTGGATGAAAACAACTACATCGTCGATATGCACCTCAAAGGGAAGGAAGGAACACATCAACGGGTGACCGGCACGCTCATCCACGTCGGCATGACCAAGAAAGAGATCAAGCTTCAAACCCCTGATGGTGAGAAAGTCTTTCCCCTAACGGAGCAAGGGCAGAAGACCAAAGGCATCCCGGATGGCGCCCTTGTGACGGTGGAGCTGAATGAAGTGGGTGCGGTGATCGATGTTCACCGAGCCGACACGGGCCATGAAAAGCACTAAAGATCCGGTAAGAGAGCCGAGGTATGTACCTGGGCTCTCTCTGTTCAGAGGTCCGGTGCGGGAGGTTAAGATGAAGATAGCGCTAATCGGAGCGACGGGTTTTGTCGGGTCGGCGATTTTGCAGGAAGCGTTGGAGCGCGGCCATGAGGTGACGGCCATTGTCCGGCATCCGGAGAAGTTGCAGCCCTACGCCAAGCTTCACCCTCAGCAGGGGGACGTCTACAATGCTGACGACGTGGCCAGATTGGTTGCGGGTCATGATGCCGTGATCAGCGCGTTCAATCCAGGATGGGCCAATCCTGATATCTACAATCTTCAGGTCAAGGGCACGCAGGCCATTATCAATGGTGTGAAAAAGGCCGGAATCAAGCGATTGCTGTTCGTGGGCGGCGCCGGCAGCTTGGAGGTGAAGCCCGGAGTTCAGGCCTTGGACCTGCAGGGATTTCCTGCTGAATATAAGCAAGGCGCGCTCGCCACTCGCGAGGCCTTGAACCTGTTGCGCAAAGAATCCGGTCTTGACTGGTCTTTTCTCTCTCCGTCAGCCGACCTCGCTCCGGGCCAGCGCACTGGAAAATTCCGGCTCGGTACGGATCAGATGCTGAGCGATGCCAATGGGCAGAGCCGCATCTCGACGCAGGATTATGCGGTGGCCATGATCGACGAAGTTGAACGTCCAGCTCATATACGGCAGCGCTTTACCGTGGGCTATTGATGGGTGCTCGTTTGGCAGCCCAAAGACAGCACCCGAGCGGCACTACAAAGGAGGAGAAATGAAGAAGATCTCGGGCAAGACATGCGCGATGATGATCATTGCGCTCTCATTCGGACTCGCGGGAGCGGCGCAAGCCACGGAATCAAAGAAAGGAAAGCACGACCAGGTTCAGGCCAATCTGAAGCGGTTCGATCAGCTCGACTTTGAGGCCTACAGCGAACGAAAAAACATGAAATTATTTCGAGAGATTCATTGTCCTGATGTGAAGGTGGTGTTCCCAGACGGACGAACGGCTGAGGGCATCGAACAGCATGTGATAGATATCAACAATCTTTTCAACGGCACGCCGGACAATCGCATCACCGCGCATCCGATTGCGTTCGGCTCGGGGGACTGGACCGTGACGACAGGAGTCATGGAGGCCACCTTCTCCGAACCAATAAAGCTCTCTGATGGAAAAACAATTGCCGCCACAGGCAAGAAGGTCAAGATGCCGATGGCGACCATTGCCAGGTGGAAGAAGGGATGCATTGCCGAGGAGCATCTGTTCTGGGATAACGCTGAGTACATGAAGCAGCTTGGGATCGGCCAGTGACATTACCGCAGGCATTTGAGCGGATGCCGGCCATTTTTATGGGACATGGTAGCCCAATGAACGCACTGCTGAGGAATCGTTACACGGCAGGCTGGGCGGCTATCGGAGGGAAGATTCCGCGTCCTAAAGCCGTGCTCGCAATTTCTGCTCACTGGTACATTCCGGGCACTGCGGTGACAGCCATGCCTGGTCCACGGACCATCCATGATTTTGGAGGCTTTCCACCGGAATTGTATCAACTACAGTATCCAGCTCCCGGTGACCCTGTCCTTGCCAGTCGCATCCAGCGTTTGCTCATGCCGATGTCGGTGGGCAGTGACGATCAATGGGGGCTCGACCATGGGACCTGGTCCGTGCTCTGTCATGTCTACCCTCAGGCTGACATCCCAGTGGTCCAACTGAGTATTGACGAAACGAAGCCGGCACAATTTCACTATGAAATCGGGAAGCGGCTGGCCCCGTTGCGCGATGAAGGCATCCTTATTATCGGAAGCGGGAATCTTGTACACAATCTGCATGCGTATGCATGGGGCCGCCATCCTGTGGAGCCGTTTGACTGGGCGGTCCGGTTTGAACAACAGGTGCGTGAATCGCTCCTTGCTGGGGACGATAAGTCGTTGATCGAGTATGAATCGCTCGGTCACGATGCGATGCTCTCCATTCCGACGCCGGATCATTATTTGCCGTTACTCTATATAATCGCGCTTCGCCACCAGGGCGAGAAAGTGAATTTCCCAGTTGACGGGGTCGATGGAGGCTCAATTTCAATGCTGACAGTCCAAATCGGTTGATCGCGGTAACCGTTGCGAGCGAATCCCCGATGATGTCATGCAGCGCAATTACCTGAGAGATCAGGCGATGTCGCGAGGAGCGAACGCCAATGAGGAAGCGCTCTGTCGATGCCAACCAGTCTCTTCCCGTCCGGGACGATGACCATGTCGCCGGACCTGAAAACGCGGCGATCACCCAGGTGGCCTATTGCGATTTTGAATGCCCCTACTGCGGGCGCGCCTATCCCATCGTCAAGCGACTCCAAGCTCGACTCAGAGATCGTCTGCGGTTCGTCTTTCGCCATTTCCCACTGACTCATAAACATCCTCTTGCTCAACAGGCCGCCGAAGCCGCAGAAGCGGCTGATACCCAGGGTCAGTTTTGGACCATGCACGATCTGCTGTTCGAGAATCAGGATGCCTTGGAAGGAGGCGATCTCTTCGCCTATGCGGAATCTCTTGATCTCGATGTCGAGCTGTTCGAACGAGAATTAGTGGGTCGGGTCCATGAACAGCGTGTGAAGCGAGATGTCCGGAGCGGCCAGGGAATCGGCGTCAAAGGAACGCCGACCTTTTTCATTAATGGTTCCCTTCATACAGATGAGGACACCCTAGAACGCCTCGTGCTGCGTATGAGTGAAAGGGGGATCTTATGACGATATCGCCAAGAAGAATCGTAGAGATCATTGAGCCCGAACCTGTCATTGAGGGTGCAGGCGTCAGGCTCAAGAGAAGCATCGGCACGCCAACCCTCGACTATCTCGATCCATTTTTATTGTTCGATGACTTTACCTCCGGCAACCCACGCGATTATGAAGCGGGCTTTCCGCTTCATCCTCACCGGGGCATTGAGACGGTGACATATGTCTTGAAGGGGGAGGTTCAGCACCGGGATACCCTGGGGAATGCCGGCAGCATCGGAGCGGGAGATATTCAGTGGATGACGGCCGGCCGCGGCATCATGCATGAGGAAATGCCGCAGGTGCGACCCGGAGGGATCGCCGGATTTCAACTGTGGGTCAATCTGCCCGCGAAACTCAAGATGACCAAGCCGCGGTACCAAGATATCCGGTCAGGTGAGATCCGAGAAATCATACGAGAAACCGGAGCCAGGATTCGGGTGATTACTGGAACCGTTGATGGGATCACCGGTCCGGTGACCGAAATCGCCGCTGATCCCACCTATCTGGACATCTTCGTCCCTCCTCACACCTCATTGACCCATCCGATCGAACGGGGACACACAGCATTTGCCTATGTGTTCGAAGGTGAGGCTCGCTTTCAAGACGGTATGGGTACGAATGATCCTTTGGTCTCGCATGCACACCTCGTCGTCTTTGGCGACGGGGATTTTATAACGGTGATGACAGGGCCGGATACCGTTCGGTTGCTTCTGGTATCAGGACTACCGCTGAGTGAGCCGATTGCCCGTTATGGTCCTTTTGTGATGAACACTGAAAAGGAGATCGAACAGACCCTGTTGGAGCTCTGTCAAGGGACGTTCGTCACGACGTGATGTTGAAAGAAAACAGTCCAATGAATGGAGGAATAACCATGGCGACACAAATGACAATCAAAGATCCGGCCAAGGCGAAGGCCTATTTCGAGGCGAAGATGGCGTTCACCACCGGACCTGTGGAACTCGAACGCATGATGAAGAACAACGAGGTCAACGTGGTTGATGTGCGGGCTGCGGAAGACTATGCCGAAGGGCACATCCCTGGCGCGATCAATCTGCCGAAAGATCAGTGGAAGACATTGAAAGGGCTGCGCAAGGACAAGACCAATGTCCTGTACTGCTATTCCCAGGTCTGTCATCTCGCCGCGACGGCGGCTGTAGAGTTTGCCGGCCAGGGCTATCCCGTCATGGAATTGGACGGTGGATGGCGGTGGTGGAGAGACGACGACTTTGAGATTGAAAAGCAACGAGGCGGCAACGTTCCGTGAGGCGGACCACCCCAACAACTTTCACACAGCTGGCCTTGAGTCACATGACGGAAAGGAAAATGGTGTATGGACAACAAGACACAAGCCGCGGACCAACCGGTGCTGAACCATATCCAGGAACTCGTGAAAGAAGAACATCGACTGTACGAGCAGGGTGAGAAAACAACCCTCGGGGATGTCGACAGTCAGAGGTTAGCGAAGGTGCAAGTGGAATTAGATCAGTGTTGGGATCTCTTGCGCCGACGCCGAGCCCTGCGTGGCGCCGGGCTGGATCCGGACAAGGCACAGGTTCGCCCAGCGCAGGTGGTCGAGAAGTACGAGCAGTAGCGACCGGTGTCACAAGAGAGCCTTAAGGCAAAACCGCCATCCGCCTCAGGTGTTCCGCACGATGTCGCAGCTGGAGGGGGAAAAGATGAACCAACGTGCGTTGGTTACGGCAGAGTCATTGGGCGGGAAATAGCGCGAGCGTTCGCTGCGAATGCGGCAAGGTAGGTGCGTGCGATATTGATGCTCGGGCCTTGATAGCCTGGCGCAAGAAATCGCTGGCTGGGTGCCCAAGGTGCGCGACATCGCTAAGCGGATGATAGTGGATGTATGAAAGTTATAACCACGAAAGGAGCGCGTCATGTCCAGCCACCAAACGATCACCGTTTCGAAAAATGGGCCGTACCTCGTCTCCGGTTCGGTGCCGCTCGCCTTTCAAACCATCGGAGTGAACGACGGCGGCGAGTCGACCGAGTGGGTGGGGGGCGATGCGGTTCCGGCTTCCGCGGAATATGCGCTCTGCCGCTGCGGAGCATCGAACACAAAGCCGTTCTGCGACGGCACGCACGCCAAAATCGGGTTCGACGGGACTGAAACGGCGAGCCGTGAGCCGATCATGAAGCAGGCGGAACTGCTCGACGGGCCGACGATGCAGCTCGCCGACGCCGAGGACTTGTGCGCGTTTGCCCGCTTTTGCGATCCGCATGGCCGCGTATGGAACCAGGTGGAACACGCCGATGATCCCAGGGTGCGCGCCCAGTTCATCCAGCAGGTGGGCGACTGCGCCTCCGGCCGATTGATCGCCATCGACAAAGAAACCGGCAAACCGATCGAGCCGAAATTGCCGCAGTCGATCGGGATCGTCGAAGATCCGGCGCTGAAGTGCAGCGGCCCGTTGTGGGTGCGCGGGGGCATTCAGCTCGTCGGCGCCGATGGCCGGTCCTACGAAATTCGCAATCGCATGACCCTGTGCCGCTGCGGCAGGTCCGAGAACAAACCCTTCTGCAACGGAGCGCACGCGGCCGACCCCAAGTTTCGCGATGGGCTCGGCTGAACCGCGTGCGTCGCCTTGTACGGAAGAGCAAAGAGGAGAAATGGTGACATGCCGCCCCTATATTTCTTAACCGCCGCCTCTTCATTAATCTCTCTTCGGCCAGAAAGCGGAAGAAACAAGCTCAGCAACCTCATCCTTTGGCCCGTCCAATTGTCCTTCAAGCAGGCCCGATCCGCATGCTGGGCATCTCGACGTGGGTGATGACGCAGGATCATGCACGGTATAGTACCTTCGATGCGATGTTGGACGCGGCGCTGAACTATGCGCGGACGACGCTTCCAGCTGGACACGCAATGCATGAAGCTCCGCGGGCTTGAATTTTCGCTCATGCGAGGGCTGTTATCCGAAGTCGGCCTATGCCTGCACCTGGTCCTGCTCGATTACGCAGATGGATCAGACAGACCGGCTCGATCGTGTGTATGAGGCCATCGTGCATTGGGCCGACGTCATCCTGATCGCCACGCCGATCCGCTGGGGCAATATCAGCAGTCTGTATTACAAGATGGTCGAACGGATGAACTGCTTTCAGAATCAGGAGACCATCGCGAACAAACGCCTGCTCAAAAACAAGGTGGCGGCCTTCATCATCAAGGGCGGGCAGGACAATGTCCAGGGCGTGGCTGGTCAACTCATGACGTGTTTCGCCGAATGGCGCTGCCGGTTCCCACAATTCCCGTTCATCGCCCATTCACGAGGTTGGAGCGCGGAGGACATGGAACGGAATGTCAGCGGGGTGAAAAACAGCCGGGAACTCCGGGAGGGGGCACAGGAGCTGGTTGCACGGGCAGCAGCTATGTCGAGACTGATGGTCGAGGGACAGCTGCCGGAGCATCCCCTGGCGCGCGGCGGGCGCAAGGCGCATCAATTGGATCGCGAGCCGACTTTTCTTCTCGGGGATGCGGCACCGCTCCCCACTGGATGTCCTGTCCGTCCAGACAGCGGATTTTCGCGAACCCGCACTACCCGCCGTTGCTTACAGATATGGCGGGAGGCATACTAAGCTCCCATGGACAAGATTCTACCCGCACAGACCGGTAAGTCGGACACTGCGCAATACTGCGCCCTGCTGAAAGTTTCCGAGGCCATCGCGGCTCACCGTGATCTCCCGTCCCTGTTTCGGGACCTTGCACAGCGCCTTCCGGCAGTGGCTTCGTTCGATTTCATCGGCTTGGTCCTTCATGACACAACGAAAAATGTGATGAAGGTCCATGTTTTGGAAACGGCGGCCGCCCGGCCGCACACGACCAGACTCGACGGACTTGAGTTGCCGATCGAGGAATCGTCAACCGGCTGGGTCTGGACCCACCAGCAACCGTTGATCATCCCGTCGCTCGCCGAAGAAACCCGTTTCACGATGGGCATGACAGCGCTCCGGGGAATCGGCGTCCAGTCCGTGTGCCTGCTTCCCTTAACCACCGCCAGGCGGCGTCTGGGAGCGATCGGATTCGGGAGCCTGAAACCGTCCGCCTTCAGCGACGCCGACGCGGACTTTCTCAAGCAGGTCGCCAGGCAGATTGCGGTGGCCGTCGAGAGCGCACTGCATTATGAACAGGCACAGAAGGCCCAGCGCGAATTGGCGCATGAGCGGGATCGGCTGCGGCTGCTCCTGGAGACGAACAACGCCGTCGCAACCCATCTGGAATTACGAGACCTCTTTGACTCGATTACGGCCAGCATTCGCCGTGTGCTGAAGGCCGACGTCATCAGTCTGACGCTCTTGGATCCTGAGCTGAACCAGCTGAAACTCTATGCCCTGGACTTTCCTGGAGCCAACGGGTTCATCGAGGAAGGGACCACCTGCACCCTTTGCGGCTGCCCGGCGACCACGGCGATCACGCAGCGGGAACCGGTGGTGCTGAGCCGACAGGAGCTCGATCAGTCGGAGAGCACGGTCTCCAAACGTCTCGTGGCCGAAGGGGTCAAGTCGGCCTGCTGTGTTCCCCTGCTGTTGCGGGATCGGACGCTCGGGGCCTTGAACGTCGGCAGCCTTCAGGAAGGCGCCTTCACACTGGCGGACGCCGAGATGTTGAGCGAAGTGGCCAAGCAGATCGCATTGGCCGTCGCCAATTCACTGGCCTATCAGGAGATCGCCGCGCTGAAGGACAAGTTGGCGAAGGAAAAGCTGTATTTGGAGGAGGAAATCCAGACCGGGTACAACTTCGAGGAAATCGTCGGTGACAGCCAGGCGCTGAAACGGGTGCTCAAACAGGTTCAGACCGTGGCTGCGACCGATTCCACGGTCCTGATTCTGGGCGAAACCGGCAGCGGGAAGGAACTGGTCGCGCGGGCGCTCCATAATCTGAGCGACCGGCGTGAACGGACCTTCGTCAAGCTCAATTGCGCCGCCATCCCAACCGGCCTGCTCGAGAGCGAACTCTTCGGACACGAAAGAGGGGCCTTCACCGGGGCGATTGCAACGAAGATCGGGCGGTTTGAATTGGCTGACCGTGGGACCCTCTTCCTCGACGAAGTGGGTGAAATTCCATTGGAACTTCAAGTGAAGTTGCTCCGGGTGCTTCAAGAGCAGGAATTTGAACGATTGGGGGGCACGAGGACCATTCGTGTACATGTTCGCGTGATCGCGGCGACGAACCGTGATCTGGCGCAGCTGGTGGATGAAAAAGGATTTCGCAGCGATCTGTACTACCGGCTCAACGTGTTTCCGATTACCGTGCCGCCGCTGCGCGAGCGCGCAGAAGACATTCCTGCGCTCACCCGGCATTTTGCCCAGAAGTTCGCGCAGCGAATGAAGAAGAGCATCGAAACGATTCCGTCCGAGGCCATGAAGGCCCTGCAGAATTATTCGTGGCCCGGCAACGTGCGGGAACTCGAAAATTTTATCGAGCGCGCGGTGATCCTCTCGCATAGGCCGGATCTGTTTATTCCGATTGCAGAGTTGAAGCGGACGCCGAACAATACGACACAGGCTGTGACCACAACGCTCGAACAGGCGGAACGAGAACACATTCTGAAAGCCCTCCGCGAAACCGGTTGGATCATCGGAGGTGCCGCTGGTGCCGCCACGAAGCTCGGCATGAAACGCACCACCCTCCAATCCAAGATGCAGAAGCTTGGGATCACTCGTCCTAGCTAGTGCCGACAATTCGATAGAAGCCGAGAAGTCGGCTTTAATCGACTAGGCATGCTGCCTTCCTTTCGACTGATATCGGTTGCTGATCTCTCACAAAGTTCCCTCGTTGATTCGGATCCTTCGTAAGCGCGCCGATATCTCGGCACGTGCCGACAGGCAGGCAGGATGGCCTCGGCACCGTGTCTCTTCCTGATCCAGGTCTTAGCGCAACGTATTGAAAATTTCTCTGATCGAATGCGGGCTTAGTAGCGGGAGAGAGTTATTCATATCATCTGGAATAGTCATTGCTCAGAACTCAGGTTAGATGAACGGATGGGAAGGGAGCCATACATCTTGTGCGAAATCCGAATTCATGTCCCGCTTCTTGACGAGTACATGGGAACAAGCTCTGGTTCGAGCAGGACTGTAGGTACGTTATGAACGAGCTACTTCTTTTCTTGATGCAATACGGCGCGATGGTGCTCTTTGCCGTCGTGTTTGTCGAGCAGATCGGCCTGCCGTTGCCCGCGATACCCGTCCTGGTGGCAGCCGGAGTGCTTGCCGGAGCCGGACACCTGAATCTCTGGATGGCGGCCGGCGTCACGGTGTTCGCCGCGCTCGCGGCGGATTGGATCTGGTACGACCTCGGCCGCCGGCGCGGTCGTCAAGTCCTGGACGTGCTCTGTCGCATCGCGCTTGAGCCGGACTCCTGCGTGCAGAGGACGGAAGATTTCTTCACCAAGCATGGCCCCCATTCGTTGGTAGCAGCGAAGTTCATTCCCGGGTTGAGCACGATTGCGCCGCCCCTCGCGGGCATTGTCGGGTTGGGAGCCCCTCTCTTTCTGCTCTACGACGGGCTCGGTGCGGTGATCTGGGCCTGGTCAGGCTTGGGGTTCGGCTATGCATTCAGCGATCAGATCGAGCAGGCCGTCAGCTATGCGGAGCAGGTGACGCCGGTGGCAACGATCGCGGCCATCAGCGCACTCGTCATCTATATTGCCTACAAGGCGGTGACCCGTCGTCGACAGCTCCGTCTGGTTCCTCGTATCACGGTCGAGCAACTGACGGAGAAACTCCAGACGGATGAGCCTCCTCTGCTGATCGACGTGCGGCCCCGGGCACGTGCAGAGGCGGAACCAGGGATTCCAAGCGCGGTATTGATGTCGTTGGACGAGTTGACTCGCCGTCACCATGAACTCCCTCGCCATCGTGATCTGGTCCTGTATTGCGGCTGTCCGGAAGATGTGGCGAGCGCCCAAGGCACGCTCCTCCTGCATAAGAGGGGATTCACGCGCGTGTGGCCACTGGCCGGTGGCATCGAGGCCTGGCGGAACGCGAGCGGCCGATATTATGTGACGCGTCCGTCGGTGGCCGTAGGCATGTACGCGTGAAGAGGACGGCATGTTGAAGATTACTCCATATACGACTCAGAACTCGACGAGGCTCACGCTGGAAGGCCGGCTGTCCGGTCCATGGGTCGAAGAACTCGAGCGTGTCTGGCGAGAGATCAAAGATTCCGAGAAAGACTCTCTTGTAGTCGACCTGACGGGTGTCACGTTCATCGAGCAAGATGGCAAGACGCTCTTGACTCGAATGTGGCAGCAAGGCGCGCGGCTTCATGCGATCGGCTGTCTGAACAGATGCGTTGTGGAAGAGATAGCGAAAGCCGGCCATGCCGGTTCAACCTACTCAAGTAGGAAGGGCAAGAGGGAAGAAAGCTGAGCGCGCTCATGCCCCGGTTCGTTATGTTCACGACCGCGACCTTCCCACTGTTGTTGGTGGTGTTACTGATCATTGAGCTTGTTGATCTTAATAAGAAACCGCTACAATCCCGTCCCTACAGGAGTGACAAGAGAATACGTCGATCATAAGGTCAGTCGCACGGAGAAAGTCGCCATGTCCCCAATCGGCCAAACATTTCGAGTCGTTACAATCTTCCTTGTATCTACGTCGGCAGTCGGCCTCCTGGGCTGCAAACAGGAGGCGGCCTCCACTCCTGCCCGTCCCATCCCGGAAGTGCGGGTCGTGACCGTGTCGCCACAAACTGTGCCTGACGAACCGGAGTTCATTGGGCAAACCGAGGCCTCTCGACCGGTTGAAATCCGCTCCCAGGTGACGGGCATTCTCAAAGAGCGGTTTTTTGCCGAAGGGCGCGACGTCAAGCAAGGAGACCGGCTCTATCAAATCGATCCGATTCCATTTAAAGCGGCCATGAACAGCGCCAAGGCCAAGGTGGCGCAGGCGGAAGCACGGCTGGTGCAAGCTAAACAGAATTTTGCTCGGGTGAAACCATTGCTGGCGGAACAGGCGGTGAGCCAAAAAGATGTGGATGATGCAGTGGCGGAGGAATTGGCGGCGAAGGCGGCTCTGGAGGGAGCGAAAAGCGATTTGGTGAAGGCAAGGTTTGATCTCGACAATACGCTTATCATCGCTCCCATCACTGGTCGGATCGAACGGAGCCGCCTCTACGAAGGGCGTCTCATTTCCGCGCAGACCGATCTCCTGACCACGATCCATCAACTCAATCCCATGTATGTGAACGCGAGCGCTCCGGAAACGTTCCTGCTGAAGCGGCTCAGGGAGCGTGCGGCCAAGCGGATCCAGGGCGCGTCGCTCTACGAACTGCGGGGTGTCATCACCTTTACGGACGGCAGCACCTATCCTCACGAGGGAGTGTTGGATCTGCTTGAAGTCGGCCTGCGCGCGACCACGGGGACCAGGGATTTTCGTGTGACCTTCCCCAATCCTGACAGCATCTTGTTCCCCGGGCAGTTCGTCAAAGTTCGTATTCTGGGGGCCGTGAGAACCGGCGTTATCATGGTTCCGCAGAGCGCCATACAACAGGGGCCGAAGGGATCCGTCGTCTATGTCGTCGGAGCGGACAATAAGGCAGAGCTCCGCGAAGTTCAGGCGACGTCTTGGCACGGCAGTCAGTGGTTCGTCGAAGAAGGGTTGCGCGAGGGGGAACGGGTGATCGTGGAAGGGCTCCACATGATCGGGCCCGGAGCGCCGGTCAAACCGATTCCGTTCGCAGAGGCTCCCCCGACCCCTGCCGCCCAGCCCGCTGATGCCAAGGCGGAGCCCACGAAGTGAAGCCGCACTTTTTTATCGACCGCCCGATCTTCGCATCGGTCCTCTCGATCGTCATCGTCGTGGTGGGCTTGGTGTCTTTGCGGGCTCTCCCCATCGCCCAATTTCCTGAAATCACCCCCCCAGTCGTGCAGATTGAGGCCGACTATCCCGGCGCAAGCGCGGAGGTGATCGCGGATTCGGTGGCGCGTCCGATCGAAGTGCAGTTGCCCGGCATCGACAACCTCCTCTACTACGACTCCACCAGCACCAACGACGGACATATGACGATCAAGCTCACGTTCGAGATCGGGACGAACGTGGATATCGCGCAGGTGCAGACTCAGAACCGACAGAAGCTGGCCGAGCCGCAGCTGCCCCCGGAAGTGGTTCGCCAAGGCATTTCGGTCAAGAAAGTGTCGCCGGACCTGCTGGCCGTTGTCGCGCTCAGTTCCAGCGATCCCACGCAAGATACCGTCTTTCTCTCCAACTACGCGATTCTCCGCGTGATCGATAACCTCAAGCGGCTGCATGGAGTCGGAGATGCGGTGGTCTTCGGCGGGCAGAATTATTCGATGCGCCTGATCCTGGACCCCGCCAGAATGGCGCAACTCGGCCTCACGCCCACCGACATTGCGAACGTCGTTCGCGAGCAGAATCGAGACTTTCCGGCCGGCACGATCGGGCGGGAGCCGGCGCCGAAAGGCACGGAACTGACGATCCCGGTGATTACACAAGGCCGCTTGACGGACGTGAAGGACTTCGAGGACATGATCGTCAAGGCCCTTCCCAACGGCTCCATGGTGCGGCTGAAAGACGTGGCCAGGATCGAATTGGGGGCTCAGTCCTATAGTCTCGAAGGCCGATGGAACGGGAAGCCCAACGTGTTCCTCTTGACCTTCCTGTCGCCGGGGGCCAATGCCCTCGACACGGTGAAACGGGTTCGGAAAGAAATGGAGGAGGTGGCGAAGAGTTTTCCGCGCGGCGTCTCCTACGACGTGCCCTACGATACGACCAGGTTTATCGAGGTGTCCATTCAGGAAGTCGTGAAGACGTTGGCTGAAGCGATGGTCCTGGTGATTCTGGTCGTCTATCTCTTTCTCCAGAGTTGGCGAGCGACCCTGATTCCAGGGATCGCAGTGCCGGTGTCACTGATCGGTACCTTTGCCGGCATGCAGGCACTCGGGTTTTCGATCAATACCCTCACGCTCTTTGGTATGGTCCTGGCCATCGGCATGGTGGTGGACGATGCGATCGTGGTGGTGGAGAACGTCGAACGCCACATGGCGGAGGGACTCTCGCCCAAGGATGCCGCCAAAAAGGCGATGGATGAGGTGACGGGGCCGGTGATCGCCATCGTGCTCGTCCTCTGCGCCGTGTTTGTCCCGGTCGGATTTTTGGGCGGCATCACGGGCGAGTTGTATAAGCAATTTGCCATTACCATCGCGATATCCGTGATCATCTCGGGGTTGGTCGCCCTCACGCTCAGTCCGGCCCTCTGCTCGCTCGTGTTGAAGCCAGGGCACAGCCAGCGGGAAGGTTTTTTCGGCGTCTTCAATCGGTTCTTCGGTTGGACACAGACGCGGTATTCGTCCATGGTAGGTACGATTCTGAACCGTGCGGTCTTGTCCCTAGTCTTCTTCGGGATCATCGGGCTGTTCGCCGTCGGTCTGTTCAAAGCAATACCTTCCAGCTTCTTGCCTGAGGAGGATCAGGGCTACTTCATCACGATCGTCCAGCTTCCCGATGGTGCCTCGAAGCAACGGACCGATGTGGTGCTGACCAAAATAGAGAACTATTTTCTCTCGATTCCCGCGATCCATTCGACCGATGCGTTAACCGGCCAGAACTTCGTTTTCGGCACCAGAGGACCAAACGCGGCGACCATGTTTCTGCCCTTACGGCACTGGGACGAACGACCAGGGCGACAGAACCATGTGAAGTCGATCATCGGGGCAGCCTATGGAGAATTCGCCAAAATCCCCGAGGCCCTGATTTTGGCCTTTAATGCCCCCTCTATCCGAGGACTGGGCGCCACGGGCGGGTTCTCCCTCCAGCTTCAAGATCCAAGCAGCGGGGATTTCAACAAGTTCTCCGCCGTGGCCCAAGAATTCCTCGCCAAAGCCCGGCAGGATCCGGCCATCGGAGCGATCGGGACCAGCTTTCGAGTGAGCGCTCCGCGCCTCTACGCCCATGTCAATCGGGAACGAGCCAAAACACTGGGCGTGCCGATTTCCGAAGTCTTCGACACGCTCCAGGCCTATTTCGGCAATCTCTATGTGAACGACTTTTTAAAGTTTGGCCGTGTGTATCGAGTGCAGACGGAAGCCGAGGCGCAATATCGGTCCACGCCTGAGGATGTCGCCAAGATTTATGTGCGTGCCATGGACGGACAGAGCTCCACCATGATTCCCCTCGATACAGTCGTGACGACAGAATTCACCAGCGGACCGGACCCGGTTACTCACTTCAACGGATACAACACGGCCCTAGTCCTGGGGGCGGCGGCTCCTGGGTACAGTTCCGGTCAGGTACTCGAAGCACTGGATCGGGTGGCCAAAGATGTGTTAGTTCCCAAAGGTTATGGAGTCGACTGGAGCGGGATTTCCTACCAGGAGCGGATGGTTGGGCAACAATCGGTCTTTGCCTTCGGCTTCGGCTTGCTGATGGTCTTCCTCGTGCTCGCCGCGCAGTATGAGAGTTGGGCCGTACCCTTTGCCGTGCTCCTCGCCGTCCCCTTCGGGATGTTTGGGGCCTTGTCTGCCGTATGGTTGTCCGGAATGTCCAATGACATTTATTTCCAAATCGGATTGGTTACGCTGATCGGGCTCTCCGCCAAGAATGCCATTCTGATCGTCGAGTTCGCCAATAAACGCTATGAAGCCGGATATTCCTTGGCCGATGCCGCGAAGGAAGCAGCCAGTATTCGATTTCGGCCGATCGTGATGACCTCGATGGCCTTTATTCTTGGCGTTGTGCCGTTGGTCTTAGCCACCGGCGCTGGCGCAGCCAGCCGCAATTCCATCGGCACCGGCGTGTTCGGTGGCATGTTGGCGGCGACATTTTTAGCCATCTTCTTTGTGCCATTGTTCTTTGTGGTGGTTCGGAAGCTCAGCGGACGAGGTGCTGGTTCAGGTCCGGGTGACGGCACAGGGAAAGCACGCGCGATACCGGCTCAGTTAACAGCGGAAGGAGAACATTGATATGCGTGGCCTCGCCCTGACAGCGCTCTCGGTGCTGTTGATGTCCTGTGCCATGGGGCCGGACTATTCTCGCCCCGACATTTCCACCTCCGACTCCTTTCGCATGGAGGAGGAACAGAAAGATTTGCCATCCCTCGCCAATGCGCCGTGGTGGGAACTCTATCACGACGAGGAGCTCCAAAAGTTGATCCGTGTTGCGCTGGAAGAGAACAAGGATCTTAAGCGGAGCGTCGCGACAGTTGATGAGTTCGCCGCGCGAGCGCTTATCGCCAAAACCGACTTTGCCCCTCAGATGAACGCAACGGTCAACGCGCCGGCCTTCGGCAACACGAAGAATGTTGCCTTCCCCGGGTTCCCCAACCCGTTCAATTACTATGTGCAGGGGAATCTCGCATGGGAAATTGATATCTGGGGACGTATCCGCCGATCCAATGAGGCGGCTCTAGGTGACTTGCTGGCTCGCGAAGAGAACCGACGAGCCCTCATCGTGCAAATCGTGGGCGGAGTGGCACAGGCCTATTTCGATCTTCGGCAATTCGACATGCAGTTGGACATCGCTAAACGCACGTTACTGGCCTGGGAAGAGTCGGTCAGAATTGGTCAGGCACGGCTCCGGCAGGGGGTGATCAACAGGCTGGACGTCGATCAATTCGAGGCGGAAAAGGAAAATGCCGCAGCGCGGATTGCAGAGCTGAAACGCCAGATTGTCCAGAAAGAAAACGAGCTCAGCGTGCTGCTCGGGAGAAATCCCAGCCAAATCGCCAGAGGGCGGTTGCTCACCGAACAGATGATGCCGCCGGTCGTGCCGGCCGGTCTTCCTTCCGAACTGCTCCAGCGCCGTCCGGATGTCGTGCAGGCTGAGCAACAATTGGTTGCAGCAACTGCCAGGATCGGAATGGCCAAGGCAGACCGGTTTCCCAAGCTCAGCATCACCGGCATTCTGGGTATAGCCAGTCCACAATTGACCAGACTTGTGGCCAACGAGACCTTTTTCGGTGTTGCAGGCCCAAGCTTGACCGGACCATTGTTCAATGCACAGATTTTGGGCTTCCAGCAGAAAGCGGCCGAAGCCCAAGCCATCCAGGCCATAGCCCAATACGAGCAGACGATCCTCGTTGCCTTCAGGGAGGTTGAAGACGCTTTGGTGGGGGTCAGCACAGCCCGTGAGCAGGCTGCCGCGCAGGAGAGGCAGGTCAATGCTCTGCAGTCGGCCTTGCATCTCGCCAGCCTCCGATACAAAGGTGGACTCGCAAACTATCTGGATGTCCTCATTGCACAGCGAAGTCTCTTCGACGCAGAATTGTCACTCGCCGCCACCCGTCGCCTCCATCTGGTGTCAGTGGTCCAACTGTACAAGGCGCTCGGAGGCGGCTGGTCGTCCGATAAAGATCAAGTGAAGGACAGCGGAAAAGGATAGCGCGGCCATGGACAAACCGGCTGACATCCATATCCGATCCACGACCTGTTGCGTCGGCGTTGGAGTCCACGCGCCTTTGACGAGCGGCAGGTCGAGCCTGAAAAGCTGCGCAGCCTGTTCGAGGCCGCTCGCTGGGCGCCGTCATCGAACAACGAACAGCCCTGGCGATTCCTGGTCGCCACGAAAGAGAGAAAGACCGAATACGATCGGCTGTTCAACTGCCTGCTCGAAGGCAATCAGAAGTGGGTGTATCGTGTACCGGTGTTGCTCTTGTCCGTGGCAAAACTGCTGTTCGAAGATGGTTTGCCGAACCGCCACTCGCTCCATGACACGGGCATGGCAGCAGAGAATCTCGTGCTACAAGCAACGGCGTTGGGGCTGGCCGCTCATCAGATGGCGGGCTTTCGAATCGACCAGGCGCGAGCGGATTGTCAGATCGCGGAGGGCTATGAACCGGTGGCCATGATCGCGGTCGGTTATGCGGGTGACCCTGCCCTGCTGTCGGAGCATCTGCGTGCACGGGAAGCTCAACCAAGAGTCCGGAAGCCCCTCTCAGAATTGGTGTATTCAGCAACCTGGGAGCAGCCGTCCTCCCTTCTCCGATAGGGAGTGAATCGCGTCGCTCTTCAGGGGTAGAGTCGATCACGCTTAACTGCTAGATAGGAGATTGAGGAAGGGGCCTGCTCCAAGGAAGGGCGCTCGTCGTTGCCCGATGGTTTGATGGCGAAGCAGGACATGAGCACCGAGCGTCGCAACAATCTCATATAGAGAGGCACAGGGCATAACATGGCATCACTCAGTGGAAAGGTCGCGATCGTCACCGGGTCGTCCAGCGGGATCGGGCGGGCGATCGCGGAGCGTTTGGCCGAAGACGGAGCGATCGTCGTGGTGAATTACGGAACGAGTGCGGAGAAAGCTCAGCAGGTCGTCACGGGCATTCAGGCCAAGGGCGGGAAAGCCGTTGCTGTCCAATCTGACATGAGCCGGGTCGCAGAGGTGCGCCGCCTTGTGGTCGAAACGGTGAAGCAATTCGGCCGACTCGATATTCTCGTCAACAATGCCGGGCGGTTCATACCGAAGCTCCTCATGGAGACGGCCGAGGCTGATTTCGATCAGATCATCGCCTTGAACGACAAGGGTCCCTACTTTGCGATGCAGGAAGCGGCGAAGGCTCTCAAAGAGGGCGGCCGCATCGTGAACATTTCTACCGAGGGGACCCATATGAGTTTTCCTGTTCGGCGGCGCATCTCGGCAGCAAAGCCGCGCTCGAACAGTATACGAAGGGCTTAGCTCACGAATTGGCCTCCCGAGGGATCACGGTCAATACGGTCTCGCCTGGTATTACGGACACGGGGGTGCTGACTGAGCAATAGCGGCAATTCGGGATCCAGATGTCGCCCTTGAAACGGCTGGGTCTTCCGAAGGATATTGCCGATGTGGTGGCGTTCGTCGTCAGTGAGGAAGCCCGTTGGTTGACGGGCCAGAACATCCACGCCGGCGGCGGCATTGTCATGTGGGAGGAAAGAGATGGGACGGCAGAATGTGTCCACTGGTGGTCCTTGGGAAGGCAAGATCGGCTATTCACGGGCGGTCCGGGTCGGTGCTTTGATATCCGTCTCCGGCTCGACGGCCATGACCCCCTCTGGCCTGGTAGGCAAGGGCGATCCCTATGCCCAAACGATTCAGGCATTGAAGACGATCGAAACAGCGCTGCAGCAAGCCGGCGCCTCGCTCGGCGATGTGGTGCGGACCAGAATCTACATGGCGAACATCGACCAATGGCAGGAAGTGGGCCGTGCGCACGGTGAGATCTTCGGCGCCATTAGACCCGCGACGACGATGGTGGAAGTGAAGCGTTTGATCGATCCGGACATGCTGGTTGAAATCGAAGCCGACGCCATCATCAGCCAGGGGTAGCGCCTGTGCAAAGAGTGGATGGGATCAGATGACCGGGCACAGTTCAGAGACGAAGCATCTAGCCAAGTCGGACCAGGTGATGCGCCGGTTGATCCGTGAAGTGGGTCCCTTCTTCTTGACTCCCCAATCGAAGCGGTCGCCGTTTGAATCGTTGGCACGAGCGATTGCCTATCAACAGCTGCACGAAAAAGCTGCGGAGAGTATCCTGCGCCGGTTCGTTGACTTATTTCCTGCGCGACGTTTCCCTCAACCAGCGGATCTGCTTGCGATGGATGAGGACGCGATTCGCGGAGCCGGTTTTTCACGAGCCAAGATAGCGGCGCTTCGCGATCTGGCTGCGAAGACGCTCGACGGGACAGTGCCGACGGGCGCCATCGTTCGGACGCTCGACGACGAGGCGATCATCGAACGGCTGATAGCGGTCCGTGGGGTTGGCCGTTGGACTGTCGAGATGCTGCTGATCTTCCAGCTGGGGCGACCGGATGTCCTGCCGGTTGACGACTTCGGCGTACGCAACGGGTTCCGCATCGCCTACGGTCGGCGTTCGATGCCGACGCCGAAAGACGTGCTACGATATGGCGAGCGCTGGAAACCCTACCGCACCGCCGCAGCCTGGTATCTCTGGCGAGCGGCCGATCGTGCGAGGGAAGCCAAGAAAGTTCAGGGCGTGAAGGTATAGAGGTGTCGCCATGGCCGACCAGAAGAAGCGACTTGATTCCAATGTCGTCGGTGACTTCTACGTCGATGGGACCTGCATCAACTGCGATACCTGCCGGCAGTTGGCGCCGACGAGTTTCGAGGAGGTCGGTGATTTCTCAGCCGTCACCCGACAGCCGGCCGATGAGAGACAGATGCATCAGGCCTATCAAGCGCTCCTTGCCTGTCCGGTCGGCTCGATCGGCACCGAGCACAGCGACACATCGCGGATGAAAGAAGCCATGGCGAGCTATCCGCTCCATCTGGAGGGCGGCGTCTCTTACTGTGGCTTCAATTCAGAGAAGTCCTTCGGTGCGAATAGTTTCTTCATCGAGCATCCGGACGGCAACTGGCTCGTCGATTCACCACGCTATCTCACACATCTCGTCGAGGCCTTCGAACGAAAGGGCGGCATCGCGTACATCTTCCTGACGCATAAAGACGATGTGGCGGATGCGGAGAGGTACGCCGCGCGTTTCGGGGCGAAACGGATAATCCATCGGGCGGACTTCGACGCAGCTCCGGATGCGGAATGGGTCATTGAGGAGGCCGATAGCATACAGGTCATGCCACAGTTTCAGGTCATTCCTGTGCCTGGCCACACGGCCGGCAGCATGGCGCTTCTGTATAAGGAGCAATTCCTGTTCACCGGCGACCATCTATGGTGGGACTCGAGGCAACAGATGCTTCGTGCTCCGAGCCAGCTGGTCTGGAGGAAGCGCGTGTTGCTGGATTCCATCCAGAAGCTTCTCGACTACCGATTCGAATGGGTGCTGGCGGGGCATGGAGATCGGACGCGTTTGCCTGTTGACGAGATGCGCGTGCAGCTGCGGGCGCTGGTCGAGCGTCGTCAGCCCAGCAAGGTGCCGTCATAGCGATGCTCAGACCTTTCGTGCAGTGGGTCGACCGCAACATTCTTTCCCTCGGCCGTGAGATGCGGCTCTCCTATCTGCCGCCGCTCATGGTCTACATGGCCTACGGCATCTCGGGTCTCACCGGGATCGTCGGAACCTTCTTCGTCAAGGACTACCTCGGCCTCTCCGCCTCCTTCCTTGCTGCGCTTGGATTTTGGGCCGGCATTCCCTGGGCACTCAAGATGCCGATCGGACATCTCGTCGATCTCTTGTGGCGCTGGAAAGGCTGGCTCGTGGGCCTCGGAGCCGGGCTGCTGGCCGCCAGTCTGGCCATCATGGCTGCACTGATTGGTCAACGAGAGACGATGACTGCCATTCTGTCGGCCGAGGTGTGGTTTGTGATGAGCGCACTCCTCGCCCCTATCGGGTATGTTATCCAGGATGCGGTGGCGGATGCGATGACGGTCGAAGCTGTGCCGCGCGTGGATGATCGCGGGCAGCCGTTCGACGAACCGACTCGAAAGCTCATGCATACCACGATGCAGACGCTCGGCCGCGTGGCGATTGTCGGTGGCGGGATTCTGGTGGCGATGATCAACGTGTATGTGTTCACAGGGGTCGAAGGCCTCCCGCAAGCCGAGATCGTTCGGCTCTACAAGCAGGTCTATCTCATGGCGTTGATCATCCCGTTCGTGTCAGTTCTCGGTGTTGGTATGGCCTGGATGCTGCATCGGCGACAAAAAAGCAAACTGCTCCAGCAAGGCTTTTCTCGTGAGCAAGCTGAGCAGATGGTGAATCTGCGTGATGAATCACATAAGCCGACGAAGCCCAACTGGTGGATTTTGGCCGGGAGCCTCGCCTTTGTCCTGTTCACGCTGACCGTCGGTTTCGGCGGCTTCTCGTATAGCGAAGAGATCGTCTTTGTCGGATCGATGGCCATCGTTGTGTTCTTGATGGCCCGGCTTGTGCGGGAGCTGGAGCCGGACAAGCGATTCACCCTGGTTGGGACAGCGATCGTAGTCTTTATCTTCCGCGCGATTCCGGGGACCGGGCCTGGGACGACCTGGTGGATGATCGACCAGCTGAAGTTCGATCAGCAGTTTCTCTCCGTCCTCTCGCTGATCGGCAGCACGTTAACCTTGGTGGGCATGTTCGTCTTTCGCCGCTTCATGGCCGAGCGGTCTATCGCGTATGTTGTCGGGTTTCTCACGGTAATCGGAACCATTCTGACCCTCCCAATCGCGAGCATGTTCTATGGGTTGCACGAATGGACGGCGAGAATCACGGGCGGTGTTGTCGATGCACGATTCATTGCGCTGATCGATACGGCGTTAGAATCCCCCCTCGGTCAGATTTCTATGATTCCCATGCTGGCCTGGATTGCGAACAGCGCCCCTGTGAACCTGAAAGCCACCTTCTTTGCCGTGATGGCGTCGTTTACGAATCTAGCTTTGTCGTTAAGCCAGCTCGGTACCAAATACCTGAACGAAATCTATGTTGTCACGCGGGAAATCCGTGATCAGGCCTCCGGTACCATTCAAACGCCTGCCGACTACAGCCAACTGGGTTCGCTCCTGATCGTGCAATTGCTCCTGGGCCTCGCCCTCCCCTTCGTGGCGATCGTGTTTGCCAAGGTGACGCGCTTCAAGAGCGCGTGACATGAACGGGATTGTTGCATGAATGCCTTGCAATTTCTTGTCGACCATGGCGCCTCGGTCCTGTTCTGGGTTGTGTTTGTCGAGCAGGTGGGCCTGCCGATACCGGCCATCCCGTTGTTGATCGCCGCGGGCGCACTCGTGGGGGCCGGCAAAATGAGCGTCGTGACCGCTCTTCTGGTTCCTCTTGCCGCGTCGCTGCCCCCTGACCTAGCCTGGTACCACCTGGGTCGCGTGAAGGGCGGGAAGGTGTTGGGCTTCTTGTGCCGGCTGTCCCTCGAACCGGACTCCTGCGTGAGGGACACGGAGAATCTCTTCCACCGGCACGGACCGCGCGCCCTGTTGTTGGCAAAGTTCATCCCGGGATTCAGCACTGTGGCACCTCCATTGGCTGGAATTGTGGGCATGGGTGCCGCGACGTTTCTCTTCTACGATACAGTCGGGGCGCTGATCTGGGCGGGGCTGTGCGCCGGAGTTGGCGCGCTCTTCAGCAATCAACTCGAGCAACTCGCGTTGCTCTTTGACCAAACCGGAGGCTGGCTCTTCACGATCATCGGGATCGGCCTGGCGGGATTCATCGGGTTCAAGTTCTTCCATCGCCATAAGTTCCTACGAGATCTCCATATGGCGAAGATCACCGTGGATGAACTGAAGCAGCGCATGGACGCCGGTGATCTGATCACAATCGTCGACGTCCGGCATCCAATGGCCCTGGACCTGGATCCCGATATGATCCCCGGGGCCCTGAATTTCCTGATGGAAGAGATCGAGCATCGCCACCACGAGATTCCTCGTGATCGTGACATTATCCTCTACTGCTCCTGCCCGAACGAAGTCTCCAGCGCCCGCACCGCGTTTCTTCTGAAGAAAAAGGGAGTCCATCGCGTCCGTCCGCTCGAAGGAGGCCTCGACGCCTGGCGGGAACGGAAGTTTCCGGTCGAGCGGCGAGGTGAATAGGAACGGTTCACAGGTCGCGGGCTTCTCGCCCGGGTCGAGTTTGAACGGAGCCGTTTCAGTAGAAATCATCCCTGGCATCCCCTTGGTCTGTGCTGTATGATGACTATCTCGTGTTTGCACGTGAGACGTGAAAAGTGAATCGTCAAAGGGTTGATAGCCGAATGAATCCTTTGCGCGATCTCCGCCTCTCACGTAGTACGTGTGACATTTCATATAAAGGGGGGCGACCGGAATCGACGGGGATACTAAGGTCAGCGGTGCATGTCGAGCTCTCGGGGTCTCGTAAATCCTCCGGGAAAATGTAACTGCCAATCAAGAACTGGCACTCGCAGCTTAAATAACTGCGACGTTCCTCCACCTGAGGCCCGCGGGGGTGGTCGGAGCGCGATACAGCGGGCTGGTCCAAAGCCGGTGCTCAGCGGCTGAGGACGAGACAATACTGGGCTAGTGGCCAGTCTAAGCCAGCCGATGGGCGTGGGTGGCTGCGAAATTAAAACGATCGGCTACACATGTAGATCCGTTGCGCTGAAGGTCTTCGGACCCGGGTTCAACTCCCGGCGCCTCCACCAAACCAAGCTCGCTCTACCCGGAGCCACTCTAATGGTTCCGGGCGACGGGACAAACCCCGCCGGCGGACTCTCTTAAATCCCGAGTTTCTTCGTGTCGCCGGCGGAAAATACCCTCCAGTTTCATTGTTCTGACAACTCTCGTTTCTCCAGTGGGAGGGATCCTCTCGACTGTAGGCTCCAGCCTATGCATTTTGGGTAGAATCAAATAGCTTGAGAATCGGATCTCCGCCCTGGATTTATCCTCGTCATTTTCGGTACCCTGGTCAGGTGACCGTTGGTCTCGCATGGCTGAGTATTCCATCAAATAGGGGAATATGATCTGACATGATCTGGGTGAGACAGATTGGGACGATTGCTCTTGCGGGGTTTGTGTTGGCCAGATTGATGGCCGCTCCGTCGGCGCTGGCGACTGAGCCTGTTGTTCCTAAAACAGAAATGGCTCCGGCGTCGGCTCCTACGGTTCCAGCTTCCCCGTCCCCTGCGCCCTTGCCCGCACCGGGCCCATCCAAACCCCGCGCCCAGGAAAGTGACACGAAGCAACCAGCCAAAGGACCAATCACCGGAGCTCCGGCCGAGAATGCAGGAAAGGAAGCGTCTCCTGCGAAACCGGAGACAGGTTCACCTCCAACACCTGCGCCACAAAAACCACGGGCGACAGAGGGTGACACGAAACTTCCCGCTAAACCTCAGCATTCGACTAATGGAGGACCGGCATCAAAACCAGCTAGCACCGTCCAGCCTCCTGCTGAGATCACTGGAAAAGACGGGGCTCCCATGGTGCTGGTTCCCGCCGGTGAGTTCACGATGGGGAGCGACAAGGGCGATGACGACGAGCAGCCGATCCATCGAGTTTTCCTCGACAGCTTTTATATGGACAAGTTCGAAGTGACGAATGTCCGGTTTGCGAAGTTTGTCGAGGCGATTCAGAGTGAACCGCCGTGGGGTTTCGCCGACAAGGAGACGCCCGTTGTCCATTCGGATCGTCCGGTTCGATGGGTGAACTGGATGGAGGCGATGGGCTATTGTCTTTGGGCTGGGAAGCGATTGCCGACTGAGGCGGAGTGGGAAAAAGCCGCTCGGGGTACGGATGGAAGGGTCTATCCATGGGGGAACGATCCCCCGACTGCGGCTCACGCGGTCTTCGGGTTGAAAGAAGGGGCCGATACGGTTTCGCCCATCGGCAATCGCGACAAGGGGAAAAGCCCCTATGGCGTCCACGATCTGGCAGGTAATCTCTATGAATGGACAACCGACTGGTACGACGAAGAATTCTACACGAAGAATCCTGCCATCAATCCGCGCGGACCGGTCGAGGGCGCCGCGAAGGTGCAGCGGGGCGGTTCGTATATCAATAATCCGTATCGGCTCCGGTCCTCCTTTCGGACGAAAGGCGATCCCACCGAGCATGATCCAAACGTCGGATTTCGCTGCGCCCAAGACGCCCCGAAACTGCCGTAGTCTTTCCTCTCCCTCCTTCCCTTCTTTGCCGTAGAGAATGCCGGCCCTATCGTTTTCGGCCGCCGGCGATGAGGGGATAGACCGGTCCTGCCAATGCGGCTCCAATCATCGGGGCGATCCAAAAGAGCCAAAGTTGTCCGAGTGCCCACCCTCCCACGAAGAGCGCGGGACCGCTGCTGCGCGCGGGGTTGACGGAGAGATTCGTGATCGAGATTCCGATCAAGTGAATCAGCGTGAGACCAAGGCCGATCGCGATGGGCGTGAAGCCCGGGCGGAGCACGGCTGTCAGCGGCTCCCAGAATGATAAAGAGAAACATGAACGTCAGCACCATTTCGGCTAGGAGCGCTGCCGTCAGCGAATAGCCGCCCGATGATTGTTCTCCGTACCAGTTGGAGGCGCTGGGTACGGTCCAGACACATAGGTGACAGTTTAGTCTGGGGACACGGGTAACAGGTTGTATCACACTGACGGGCACCGAAGGAGGTGCCCATGCCCTGGAGTCACACGTCACCGACGGACCAGCGAACCCAGTTCATTGCCGATTATCTTCGCGAGTCGTTATCGATCACTGAGCTCTGTGAACTGTATGGCGTGAGCCGCAAGACCGGGCATAAATGGATTGAGCGGTACATCCGTTGCGGTCCTGCCGGCCTGGAGGAAGGCTCGCGCCGTCCCCGGCATTCACCGAATGAGACCGCGCCCGAGATGGTCGAGGCCCTCATCGAGGTCCGGCACCGGCATCCCTCCTGGGGCGCGAAGAAACTGCTGCCCTTGCTGCACAAACGCTATCCGCGGTGGATACTTACCGACCGTTCCACAGTGTGCGACATCCTGAGTCGTCATGGGCTGGCGCCCAAGAAGCCATGGCGTCGGCACATTGGCCATCCCGGTAAACCCAGCACGCAGATGTTGGCGCCCAGATGTCTGGTGCGCAGACTTCAGGGGGCAGTGTAAAACGGGTGATGGGGGTATTGCTCTCCGCTCACCGCCACCGACGGCTTCGGTCGCTACTTGCTCGGCTGCCCAGCCCTGTCGTCCACCGCTGTGGCAGAGGCGAAACCGGTGTTTATCCGCCTGTTCAAGGAGTATGGATTGCCCCAGCGTATCCGCACCGACAATGACGTGCCGTTTGCCACGACCACCCTGGCCCGGCTCTCGAGCTTGTCGGCTTGGTGGGTACGGCTGGGCGTCTTGCCGGAGCTGATCGAGACCGGTAAACCGCAGCAGAACGGTCGACATGAGCGTAGGCATCGTACCCTGAAGGCAGAGGCGACACGGCCAGCGGCTGGCAACCTTGCGACACCACAACGCAGGTTCGACCGCTTCCGCGAAGAATACAATCTGGAACGTCCCCATGAAGCGCTCGATCAAGAGACTCCTGCGTCAGTCTATGACCGTCTCGACGTGAGATGCCGAGCAAATTGCCGCCGCTCGAATATCCGGATCGTTTCGAGGTGCGCTATGTTAGCGCGAACGGCGGCATTCGCTGGAACAAGAGCTGGATCAATGTCTCGCTCGTCTGTGCCGGGGAGTATGTCGGCCTGGAAGAAATCGACGAAGGGATCTGGACTGTCTTTGCCACTTGCTCGCGGCTGCCTAGCTGGAACGAATGGAGTAGAATACCGCCTCGGACAGGAGCCCGAGGGAGCGAAGGAGGCACCGACATGAAAGCGTATCGCGTTAAGCCGGACTCACAACTCAAGTTGGATAAGTGTGATCCCGACGATACCGGTGAGTATAAGAAAACGGATCAAGGCAAAGAGAAGGCGAAGGCCGTCACGGTTCAGTTGATCGGCAGACTTGAGGAGCTGCAGGAGCGCCTCTATGCGAACGGCGACCGCGCGGTGCTCATCGTGTTGCAGGGGATGGATACCAGCGGCAAGGACGGGACGATCAAGCACGTCATGTCCGGTGTGAATCCGCAGGGCTGCAAGGTAGCGACCTTCAAGGCCCCTTCCAATAGCGAAGTCGCCCATGACTTTCTCTGGCGTGTCCATCACGAGGTGCCGGCCAAAGGACAGATTGGAATCTTCAACCGGTCGCACTACGAAGACGTGCTTATCACTCGGGTCCACAAGATGATTTCAGCCAAAGTGGCGGCCCGACGATTAAATCAGATCAAGGAGTTTGAAGAATTGCTGGCTGAGAACGGGACCACCATCCTCAAATTCTTTCTGCACATCTCCAAAGACGAGCAGAAGGCGCGGTTGGAAGCGCGCATCCGCGATCCGGAGAAACGTTGGAAGTTCAGCGAGGGAGATCTGGAAGAACGGAAGCGCTGGGCCGACTACATGGCGGCGTTTGAAGCGGTACTCTCGGCCACCAGCACGGAGCATGCGCCCTGGTACATCGTACCCGCCAATCGGAAATGGTATCGAAATCTCGTGGTCGCCGATCGTGTCGTTGACGCGTTGGAAGAGATGAAACTGAAGACACCGCCTGCTCCCAAAGGGGTCAACTTCGATTCGTTGAAGATTGTGTAACGAGTCGGTCGCAGCAAGAGTTGCGGACATGAAGCTGGGCCAACCCTGTCAGGTCATGTCAGTGCACCCCACAGGCGGATTGCACGAAGCATCCACGTTGGGTAGACTGCAGATTAATGCTAGCGTTGGTCAATATGCGTAACCAAGGGAGTCGACAAATGAGCCATGCGTTTCGAGTCCTAATGATCAGCCTGGTCAGCCTCATCGGGATGGCGACCCTCTGCTCCGCTCAAGGTCAGCCTCAACCAGGGGATATGCAGCAAAAACTGGAACAGGAATTGGCCAATACGAAACGATCGGCCACAGAGTCCTCCTCCGGCGCAAGCCAGAGTGCGAGCGATGTGAAATCGGCCGCAGAAAAGAAGATGGAAGACACGGCAGCTCAGCACAAGAGCCAAGCCGAAGGTAAGATGACGGAAGAGATCGAAAAGGCAAAGCGGAGGGCCCAGGGAATAGGGCAATAAACGGCACCTTGGTTGGGGTAACGAGGGGGAGCGGCCGTGACGCCGTTCCCTCATTTTTTTCTCGATGTGGACTATGTGATGTAGAGACGATCTCGCTGCTGCGTTGGGGTCAAACTCTCCCCTACTGCTCCTTTGTTCCGCAACCTCTTCGCTGGTATTGGCTGTTCCAAGATGTTGACCTGGTTGGTATGTTTTATGCTGGACGAGCCATCGTCTGGAAAATGCATTTTCCCCATTGACACGATTTTCTAATGGGCGTAATAGGAATTCACGGCCCATTCATTCACTCGATCCGGGGGACTGGACAGGGCGCGCGGCTGTCAACAGGTTCCCCCGCCAACTTTCTCAAGAGAGGAGGGCAGCGATGGATGACCTGACTCCACCTGACCACACAGGCCCGCCGACTCAAGGGCGGGCTTCTGATCGGTCGTGCTAGCCGGTTCTCCACTGGCTGTGCCGTAACGGCACCGAAGACCAACGGGATCTCAACCGGATCACATCATGGAGAACTTGGCGTTAGCGCGAGGAACACAAGCACCGGGGATGAATTCATTCTCCCCCGATCAGGTGTCCAATGCCCGTGCTGTTGCGCGGGTCTCATTTTTTGGTGGGCCGAAACAATTACACAGCTGACCCGGCGTCCTAAGCGCCACACACGGGCGACCTCCCACCTAGTGCAAGGTCGCCCGTGCCGTGTCTAAAAATGGCGTTGAGGTTGTCAGGATTAATTTGAAATCTATACCCCTCATGACGGAAGGTTCCTCCCTCAATGTCGGACAGGAGTCGATCCGTCTGTGTATAAACGCGAAATATCTTAGACCGCAGACGGGGTAAAATGATGAACTCTGGTGGCCAGTTGAAAAATATTACGAGGAGATCCCAGTAAGACGGTCGAGTGCCGTAGTTGCCAGGAATCTCGCAATTGCAGCTCTCTCTGTGTCGGAGGAGCCCCGAGCCGCAACATGAATCATAAGGGCGACGTCGCGTCCTCTTGCGAGCAACCTTACGTCTTGAAAGGCGTTGTTTCGGACAAGGAACATTTCGTGAGAGGTGGTAGAGAGTGGGATGTTCCCAGACTCGGAACTTCTGTCATCAAACGACCGCGTGCTGATGATTCCGACGGTCGAAACGATAGAGCGTTCGGCTACGTACATGCAAGCTGTTCCATCGGCTGCTGTCCCTCCAGGGCGGGGCTCTTCCCGAAGCGGACCCATTACCGCCTCGGCCTCCGTACGCGAAACTAGCACGCAGGGGTCTACATCTGGAATTGCCCAGGTCGATGGGATAAGCGAGGACCGAGCTTCTCTCACCCGAACACCTGAGTGTGCAGGAGGTGCCGAGAATCGTATCTGTCTCGCTTTACAGCAGGGCAGAATCCCCAGCTCGGCTGCACGCTGGCTAGTCATCTCAATAATTCGATCATCGCCCCACCAATTGGGATAGATGTTAAAGTTGACTTCGTAGGGGCCGAACCAGCGCTCTGTGAGGTCCGGTCTGTTGGCGGGCCAATCCTGCCAATGAGGTAACCCTTCACTGGCGTAAAGCAGTATCCGATCGGCCGCGCCAGCCTCCGGTGTAACATTGGTCGGCATGTCCTGTGCGAGTTGCTCCAGGTGAACTCTAACAAGCGGGGATAGATAAAATCGGTTCCAATATTCTTGCTCGATGTGTTTTATGGCGTTGCCAGCAAAACGATCACTATGCCGGTCAACTATGGTCCCGGCAGCATAGACCAGCCAGCCGATATTGACGGACAGGGTCATGATGACGCCCGCACAGAGGATTCCCCGAGCAAAACCTGATGCGCGACGCTCCTGTGACGGTATGGCCAGTGTCCACTTCCATACGGTTCCAACGCCGCGGGCGGCAAGAACTGCGAGGAACGGCACCAACACAAGAAGATTTCTTGCCACCATTGCTCTCTGAATGCTGAAGTAGATGAAGTAGAGAAGAGGAAAGGAGAGGACCACCGTTGCCATGGCCCGGTCTTCACGAATCAACGCGATACCACCAATGAGAGACAATCCGAACACAATCAATGCGATTATGGGAAAATGCGAGAAGACGCTGGTGCTTAAATAGACCAGCATCCTCCATCCGTGTTCTGCGCCAGGTGACACCGTATGACCGGCATGTCCAGAAGCGTAGTGCCGGACTTCGTAAAGAATGCCTCTCAAGACTTCGACCGGCCGAAGAATCACTGCCGGTGTCGAAATCAGGAAGATGACGAGGGCGATCCCGAAAAATACCGATAGGCGTAGAATGAGGCGATTACATGCCAGATCTTTGTATCGCAAAAATCCCGCTACCATGACAGGTACCAGTAATAAGCCCCCAGGATACTTTGTCCCCATTCCAAGGCCAGCGGTACCCGCAGCCAAATAGAGCCACCGGGCGCCGTCCGGGTTGAGATAGGCGACCATTGTGCACAGAAGGGTGAGGGCGCCAAACTGCATCAGAATTCCATCGGTCGCAATCCATCGAATGTGATAGGCGACTTCCCATGAGAAGGCGAGAAAGCACGCTGCCAAAAGGGCCTCCTGCCAGGACGCCCGCCATTTCAGTACCAACAGATAGACCCATAAGATGGACATGGCTGCGATGACGAGAAAGACCCCTCGAACGCGCAGAAGGAATGATTGGCTCCCCACGACAGCTTGCAATTTACTGCGTCGATCGGTGCTCTCCCCCCAGACTGTCACAATGTCCGGTAGCAACGCGGCACTGCTAACCCAGTAATCAAAGGAAGGGTATCCGTAGTGACCCGGGAGCGGTGCCCGGAGAGACAGCATGGTTTTAAGAGGGGCGAGTTGATAGCCCTTCTCATCCCAATGATTCCCGAAATCCAGCCCCTGAATTCCCGTCACAACAATAATGGCCAGGGGAAGCAAGACCGGCGCGACGCGCAATAAGCTGAAACGCAAGGAAGATCCCGTTCTATTCATGTCTCTTCCAAACTTCCAAATCGTTTATACTTGCCTAGCATGACGATGCAAGAGGACTGCCTTCTCGATGAGCGAAATTTCCTCCGAGCAAGAGAGCAGACGACATCCAGGTCTCGACGGTTTGCGAGGCATCGCTATTCTCATGGTGATGTTGTTCCATTTCACCCTGATGCCGCCTGTTGCGACCTGGGATAAGCCCTTGTATACATTTGCGCGTTATGGATGGGCAGGCGTTGATCTCTTTTTTGTCCTATCAGGGTTTCTCATCACGAGCATTCTCCTGGATGCCAAAGGCCGCAAGCAGTACTTCAAAAACTTTTATGCTCGCCGGATGTTGCGGGTATTTCCGTTATACTACGCCTTTGTGGCCGGATTGTTGATACTGTACCCACTTGTCGGCGATCCCGGATGGACAAGAGAAGCCGAGGTTCTACGAGATCATTGGTGGTGGGTCTGGTTTCACATGACCAACTGGCTGGTGGCTCGGACGGGTGATTTTTCGACTGCCACTCCGCTAGGCACAGGCGGTTTCTGGTCTATTGCGATTGAGGAGCAATTCTACCTCGTATGGCCATTATTTGTGCTCCTCCTGTCAGAACGACAGTTGCAGTGGCTCTGTGGAGCATTCTTCCTGTTGAGTTTAGTTACGCGTCTGGGGATGACCGCCGTCGGATTGAGCTGGACGGCCGTATTCACGGTGACCTTTGGACGGATGGATTCTCTTGCGGTCGGTGCCCTGATTGCGACAGTGGCTCGAACACCAACAGGTCTCAACGCCCTGCGGCCATTCGTGCTCCCTATCGTGATCGCTACGGTCCTGCCATTTGTGGCCATCGAGGTCATGCTGCGATTCATCGAGCGTCCCAACTACACCCTGGCTCTCGCGGTAGAACTGTCGCTGATTGCCGCATGCTCGGGTGCCCTCCTTGTCGGCACCATGACAGGCAACCTAGATGGCATTGGAGCCCGCTTTACGCACAGCACCATCCTGCGCTCGTTCGGCAAGTACAGCTTTGCTCTCTATCTGTTTCACGGTCACTTGAACCGCTGGTTTGAAAAGTTTGGGTTTGATGTACAAGGTCGAAGTGCTCCATCTAGCGCAGGATCGATCATGCCGAGACAACTCCTTTACCTTTTCATGGCGATAGGCTTCTCGTACCTCCTCGCCTTTTTGAGTTGGCATCTCTATGAAAAGCACTTTCTGCGGCTAAAGACGGCGTTTCCTTCGGGCCGTATCCCTTCTGTCGAAGACGATTCCAAGGCACTCTCGACAGACTGTCCGGAATCGTCTGGGAAAGGGCACCCGCCATCGTCAGATGAGCCCTGCGCGTGAGTTCACCCACGATCAGTTCCCGGGCTACGATGCCGACGAGTGTGATCGACGCCATACGATATAGAGCGGGATGCCGCTCAAGACCGTGGCGGCGCCGAAGAGCGATTCAACCGGTCGCTGGAGCAGGCTATAGATCACGAGCGCGAGGGCTCCGGTGATTAAAGTGGCCGGCAAGAACGGATAGAAGGGGGCTTGATAGAAGTGTGGGACGGTGGCCAGATTGCGGTGAAAGTGAAAGATGGTTGAGAGGGTCAGGGCCATGAAGAGGGCAAGCACGAGGCCGCTGTATACGATCAGTTGTTCGAACGTGCCGCTGAGAATGAGCAGGGAGGCCCAGGCGCTTTGGAGCAGGATCGCGTGAACCGGCACGCCGCTCCCTGCATGAAGCTGTGCAAGCCAAGGGCTGATGACGCCGTCATGGGCCATCGCCCAATAGACACGTGGGCCGGCCCACACCATCGCGCTGACGGCTCCGGCGATCGCGAGGCAGAGCAGCGCAGCCACGAACTTCGCGCTTGCAGGCCCCCACAAGGCCGCCGCCGCTTTTTCCGCAACCGGCAAGAGTGGTTCTTCGGCTAAGCTCGCAATCGGCAGCGCATAGAGATAGACTACGTTCAGCAGCAGGTAAAGCCCGGCCACAGAGGCGATTCCCCCCACCATAATCCTGGGCAAGGAACGTTGCGGGTCAGCAATTTCTCCGGCGATATAGCTCGCAACATTCCAACCCAGGTAGCTATACATCACGAACAGGAGGGCGATGGCCGCGGTGCCGAGCGAGGGGTGTGATTCATGGGCTGGGGTTGTGAGATGTGCCCAGTGGCCTGATCCGTACAGCAGACCACCGAGAATGAAGCCACAGATGGCGAAGACCTTGATGGTCGTGAGCAGCCGTTGCATGCGTCCGCCGGTTCCAATTCCTCCACAATGCACCAGCGTGACCGACCATAACAGGCTGAGCGCGAGTCCCCTTGCCAGCCATCCGGTCTCGTCAGTGAGGGGGATGACACGCAGGGCATAGGAGGCAAAGCTTACGGCTGATGCTGCAAGAGCGGCTCCGAATCCAATTGTGAACGACGTCCATCCACTGAGAAAGGCCACCAGCGGCCCATAGGCCTCTCGCAGGTAGACGTAATCCCCTCCCGCATGAGGGAGGGCGGCCCCCAACTCTCCATAGACCATGGCCCCACCGAGAGCAAAAAGCGCTCCGACGAACCACAACAGGAGAATCAGCATCGGATCGCCGAGGTCCCGCGCCATGAATCCCGTCGTGGTGAAAATACCCCCGCCTATGACGTTGCTTACGAGCACGCAGGAGGCCGTGAACCAGCCGATCTTATGTTTATGTGCGGCTGATTTCAGGCTCGGCTCACTGATTGACGGATGGCTCATGGCATTTGTAGTTGGATGAGGATCGGGGGCTTTCTTTTCGTCCTCTCCTTCCCTACCATACTGAGCGATGCCTGGGAAGCAACCCAAAGTCCTTCGTGCCGCCGGCAATGTGCGACGTCGGCGCCAACCTGTTCATGCGTCTACCGGTTTGGCCGCGATCGAACTTCTAGCCGCGGCTCCTCCGGCAGAGGTCGCCGAACTCCATCGAGCGATCGAGGGTGATGCCGGGAAGGTCCTCTCGATCTATCGGGAGCCCTATGGCGGACGCTGGCTGGTGCTGGCTGCCCTGCCGATCGAACTCGTTGAGCCGACCCCCTTTCAGCGTAATCTTTCCGACACGCACGTTCGTAAGTTAGAACTCGTGATCGGCAAGATCGGACGGTTTCTCGATCCGATCATTGCGGTGCGCGCGCCAAAGGGTGACCAGGGTGCGAAATACTGGACTCCCAATGGCAACCATCGGCTCTCGGCGATGAAGACGCTGGGGGCGAAGAGTATCGTTGCGATTGTGGTGCCGGAAGCGACTGCGGCTTATCAGATTCTCGCGATGAACACCGAGAAGGCGCACAATCTGCGCGAGAAATCCCTCGAAGTTATCCGCATGTATAAGGAACTGGCGCGGCTCGATGATGCGACGGAAGAGACCTATGCCTTGGAGTTCGAGGAGCCGGCCTTCATTACGCTGGGCCTGTGCTATGAAGAGCGACCGAGATTCAGCGGCGGAGCCTACCATCCGGTGTTGAAGCGAGTGGATGCATTCTTGAAGAAGCCGCTTGATGCGGCGATAGTCGTGCGGCGTGAACGGGCGAAAATCGTGCTGGCGCTGGACGACCAGATTGTCGAGCAGGTTGAGGCGCTCAAAGCGAAAGGCCTGACGAGTCCATACCTCAAGAGCTTCGTGGTCGCCCGGGTAAATCCGATTCGGTTCCGGCCAAAGGATGCTTCTCCCCTCTCATTTGATGAGGCCTTCGACCGGATGGCGATCGCAACGGCCAAATTCAACCCTGAGAAGATCAAGATGGAGGACCTGGCCCGCTCGGGGGGCGCAGTTGATGAGGCTGAGTAACCACTTCATCCCCTGGTTCCCCCACCTTGCCCTTCCGCTCGAAGCCCCTTTAGAATACCCGTCCTAGACAGGATCGGCACGCGGAGTTGATTTCCATACCCGGAGGTAGTGCCATGAGCCTTGCTGATAACAAATGTATCCCCTGCCGCGGCGGTGTACCTCCAGTCCCAGCGGATCGTGTGCAGGCTCTGCTGAAAGAGCTAGCGCGCGGGTGGTCGCTGAATCAGGCCGGCCATCTTGAGCGCTTGTATACGTTCAAGGATTTTTCCCAGGCCTTGGCTTACGTGAACAAGGTGGGTGCCGTGGCAGAAGCGGAAGGCCACCATCCCGATCTCTATCTCGCCTGGGGCAAGTGCAAGGTCGAGATCTGGACGCACAAGATCAATGGCCTGACGGAGAGTGACTTTTACATGGCAGCCAAAGCCGATCGGGAATTTGAACTGTTTCGCGCGACTGCCAGTTAACCGCGAGTCAGATGGTTGTATCATGGACCCACGAGGCAGCAGATGAGCGATAAGGCCCGGGTGGCGCTCGTCAATATGCCGTTCAGCTTCTCGAAGTATCCCTCGATCCAACTGGGTACGCTCTCCGCGCTGCTCAAGTCAAAGGGGATCCCCGTCGACTGCCATCATCTGAACGTGCGTTTCGCCCACAAGATCGGCGTGCCCCTCTATGAAATGATCTGCGAGAAACGGGCGCTGTTTGGTGAATGGCTTTTTTCATACCTCTTATTCCGCGACAATCCGAAGCGAGCTGAGTACCCCCGCCTATTCAAACCGGTGTTTGAGCAAGTCGCCAAGGAGAGCGGGTATCCGGCCTCGTTCTTCGAAGATATGGCGACGAGGACGGCGCCACAGTTCTTGACCTGGGTTCTGACCGCGATCGACTGGGGGCAGTACAAGATAGTCGGCTTCACCTCTACGTTCGATCAAAACGTCGCTAGCCTGACGATGGCGAAACTCATCAAGGATCTCTATCCCGACGTGACGATCGTCTTCGGTGGAGCGAACTACGACGGCGAGATGGGGCTGGAATACTTCCGGGCCTTTCCCTTCATCGATCATGTGGTGGTGGGGGAAGGGGAAGAGGTGTTCCCAGAATTGGTTCGATACCTCCTCGAGGGAAAGATCAGGGTCGTTCCCAGCGGCGTGGCCTATCGAGATGGAGCGGCGATCGCCTTCACTCCGAACAAGTCACTCTTCTCGGACTTTGTGAAGACCGGTCCACCCGACTATGACGATTACTATCATCTTCTTGCTGAGCTGGGCGAGGCGGAGCAGGGGCTCGATCGGATCCTCCTCTACGAAGGTTCGCGGGGTTGTTGGTGGGGGGAAAAACATCACTGTACGTTTTGTGGATTGAACGCACAAAGCATGAAGTTTCGGGCCAAATCGTCCGAGCAAGTAGCTCGGGAGATGGCCTATCTCTCCAGCCGATACGATACAGCGCGATTTCGCTTAGTGGACAACATTATCGACATGAAATATGTGGAGAACCTCTTCGGTCGGTTTGCGGCTGACCATTGTGACCTCGACGTGTTCATCGAAACCAAAAGCAACCTGCATAAGAGCCAGATTCGAACGCTCGCCGTCGGGGGCGTGAAGTGCATGCAGCCGGGGTTGGAGAGCCTGAGCCTCAATCAGTTGCAGGCGATGGATAAGGGCGTGACACCGATGCAGAATATTATCTGCCTCAAGTGGAGCTACTACTATCATGTCGTGGTGTCCTGGAATATCTTGCTCGGGTTTCCCGGAGAAACGAACGAGGATTACCGTCGCCAGATCGACCTGATTCCGTCTTTGTTCCATCTGCAGCCACCGGAGTCGACCGGGAAGTTCTGGCTGGAGCGCTTCAGTCCCTACTACACCAAACCACACGATTATGGTGTCCGCATCACCGGTCCGGGGACAGCGTACGAGTATGTCTACGATGCTCGGCAGGTGGACTTGAAGAAGGTCGCCTACGATTTCGAGTATGAGCTGGACAATTGGAACGTCGACCCGCATGTCTACCAAGAATTGGTCGACCTGGTGCAGGAGTGGCAGAGACGGGCTGCCTCGAGCGATCGGCCGTTTCTCTATTACTCGAAGACGATGGGCTATGTGACCGTATACGATGGTCGGAACCCGGAGGCACCAATACGGCGGCGCTACGATTGGCCTGCGGCGGGGATCATCGAGGTCTGTAACGAAGCGGCCAAGAGCGCGGATCAGATTCGCACCCTGTTGGCCAGCCGACCTGAAACGAGCGGGAACACCGACGGAGAAATTGATCAGGCACTCAGTGCCTTGACGGTTGCACGGATTCTCTACGAAGAGCGCGGAAAGTACTTCACCCTCGCTGTTCCCGAAAACCCCTACCTCTAGCAGTTTGTTCAAAAAGTCCGCCAGCTTTGTTCTCGTGCCGTTCAGAGTCTCAACGTACAGCAGAGAGTACGCATCGACTCTTTGCTCACTACGGCCTTGCTGGACGGGCTTTTTGAACAGCCTGCGGGCAGTGCAAGGTCCGTCCCTATCGCCTGCACCTATGCTTTCTTCGGTCCTAATTGGGTTTCAACAGCTTGCTGGCTGAACGAGACACTGTTCTCATCACATCGACAGTTTGTCGGCGACGTTGCGCATCTGGATGCCATGCACGAGCGAGGCGCCGCCTCGGATGGCGCAGGCGACGTGGACGGCTTCCGTCATTTCTTCGATGTTCGACCCTTTTTCAAGGGAAGCCTGCGTGTAGGCATCGATGCAATAGGGGCATTGGACTGCGTGGGCGACGGCGAGGGCGATGAGGGCCTTTTCTCGTTCCGTCAGAGCCCCTTCGGCGAAGACGGCGCTGTAGTAGGCCATGAATTTCTCCCAGAGTTCCTTGTTGCCCTTTCCCATTTCGGCGAACTTGCCGAGATCGTGTGGATGATAGTAGGTCTCCATGGTGGTCTCCTTCTCGTCGCGGATGACAACAGCGGTGGAGCAAAACGCGTGGCACGCTGAGGCAGTCTGATAGGGGGTCTAGCAGGCTGCGGAAAAGCTATACCTCGCGCAGCAGAAATTCGATGATCTGCATGTCTTTGACAGCAGGAGAATACCGGGTAAGATAGCCGCGCGAGGCTGGCGGGAAGGGCGAAGCGGGAACCAGTCTGTCTAGCTCGCGCCGTTCTCGCATGTCTCGCGCTTTACGCGTCACGGTTAGTGGCGCCCGCGGACGTTTCAGCATCCTACTACGCGTTGCTGGATGGTTCGGGGTCAGCCTGAGTGAGCACCTGCGAAAACCTCGTGCCGACGATGCCGGTCACCTTGGCCATGAGGTCGGTCACCTCTTGCCATTCCTGCGGCAGAAGATCCTGTTTCAGTTGGGGATGAATCGCCCATTGTGCATCGACTTGTGTTCCCTTTCGGCTCACCAGCACCCGAAGTAGTTCCACATCCCAGGTGCTCGATTTGGTTCCTGCCGTTTGGGGTGGGTTTCCGCCTACTGGTCCCGATGGAGGTGTTGAACGTGCCATACAGCCAATCTCCTTCCCTCTTGTAAGAGGGGAATCATACCTCATCGCCATTCTCTCTGTATATCTTCCAGAAGGCCCCTGAGGCTGGTCTGGACTTGTTCGGTCATCTGATCGGTTTGGTGAGAGCGTAGCGGGACTGCGGCCTTACGAGGGGGATACGTCTTCTTGGAGTACGTCGAGCATGGACTGATGGATAGGCCCGTTACTCGCGACCAGTTGTTGCCCGTAGATCGAGTGAGGATTACCCGCGAAGTCCGTCACCCTGCCGCCAGCTTCGCGGAGGATGACGACTCCCGCTGCCATGTCCCAAGGGTTCAGTTTCACTTCCCAAAACCCATCGAACCGGCCGGCCGCGACATAGCAAAGATCCAGGGCTGCCGTTCCGGTTCGACGCAATCCCTGCACCTTCAATGCGAACCGTACGAAGTGGTTCAAGTTATTGTTTGGGGTCTCGCGAATGTCGTACGCAAATCCGGTCACGAGGAGTGCGTGATCGAGATGGTCCGTTGTGGACACGGAAATGGGAACTCCGTTCAAGCGAGCTCCCTGTCCGATTTGCGCGGTGAAGAGTTCGTCCCTTGTCGGGTCATAGATCACCCCGATAATCCCGCGTCCGTCGCATTCCACCCCGATGGACACACAGTAGGCGGGGAACCCGTGGGCGAAGTTGGTCGTGCCGTCAAGCGGATCGATCACCCATTTGTAGCGGGATAGAGGTTGCTCCGTCAGCCCACGTTCCTCGGCAAGGACACGATGGGTCGGGAAGGCCTCGTGGATGACGTCGATGATGCGTTGCTCCGCCTGATGGTCGGCGTCGGTGACAAGGTTGATGATCTGCTTATGTTCAATGCGAAAACCGGTGCGCGTGCATTCCACTAGAACGGCTCCGGCCTGACGGGCTGCGTCAGTGGCGACCGAGATGAGTGTGCCGAGGAGGACATCCTGTTCATCTGGTAGGGACATGAGACGGCATCATAGCACGAGGCTGTGTTCCTATAATGTTGAGCGAAGAGATCTTTCGAACGGGAAGTAATGTCGCTCAGTGCGGCCAAGATCTGATCGGATTGCTTCTCACTCTTATAGCTTATAGACCGAAAGGGTGGCATTCCGAGCAAGCATAGATTCGTATTAAAGCGATCATGCTATGCAAGCTACAATTACAACTATAAGTATTGACTTGCTACGCAAGCAATGCTATAAAGCAAGCATGCTTCATCTGGGGCAAGTCCATGGAAGAACTCACCGATATATTGGTTGGTCTTGAACAGCGAATCATCGCTTACAAGAACCGGCTGCAAGAACTCGAAAAGAAACGTCGTCGTTTGGACGACGAAATCGCCACGATCAAGAAGTACTTGGAGTTGGCGGAAACGCTCTATCGCGTCGAAGCCGACAAAGCCAAGCTCGCCAGTCTCTCCAGTCAATTCTATTCCGACGAAAAAGGTGCTCGGCAGCGACCGAACACGGATGTCACCGACCAGTCGAGGGAAATCCTCATGGGGCGGAGTAAGTATTCCGGCAAAAGCGTGTCGGAAGCCGCGTACGAAATGCTTCGCGAGGCGAATCGCCCGATGCATGCGAAAGAGCTTGTGCAGCGATTGGTTGAGGGGGGGCTCCAGATCAAGGGGAAAACGCCGTTGACCTCTGTGGCCACCTCCTTGAAGCGAGACAAGCGGTTCCGGAAAGTGGGCCCGAACACGTTCGAGGCATTGGAAGACGCCCTGATCCACGCAGTGTAGTGTGCCTGGGCCAGTTAGACCTCAAAATACACGAAGGGGGGTGAGAGTCTTGGCGACGAAGAAAGCAGCAAAGAAGAAGAAGAAGTAGTCCCCGCCTCGATTCTAGCGCCGGGAGCAAGGCTACTTGCTCCCGGCGTTAAATCACATCGCAGTTACCCGCACGTCACGATTCATCTCGCTTGTGTAGGCAAAACTACACGCAGAGTTTCATTCGACAGGAAGAGTGTTAGGAGGCTTGGAGGGCCACCAGCGATGCGGATCGTGGTGCGGCCATGGCAGAACGAGGCTCAGACGAGGCGACTGTTTCGTCGGTATTGAGCAACACCCAGCTATCGGGGTGGTTGAGAATCTGTTGAACGAGGCGCGTGTGCATTGCATGCCCCGAGCGCTCGGCAATCAAGTGCCCGATAAAGGGTACGCCGAGTAACGAAAAGTCTCCGATCAGGTCCAGGATCTTGTGCCGTACGAATTCATTGGCAAAGCGAAGTCCTGATTCATTGAGAATACCGTCTTGAGAGAGGATGATCGTATTGTCCAGGCTGCCGCCCTGGCCAAGCCCGCGGGCCCAGAGGGTTTCCACTTCCTGCAAGAAGCCGAATGTCCTGGCATCGGCGATCTCGCGCTCAAACGCATGGACCGAGTGCTCATAGTGGTAGGTTTGAGTCTGGATCAGCGGATGATTGTAGTGGATGGAATAGGTGATCTTGGTGGTCGAGGACGGTTCGATGCGAACTCGACGAGCTCCATCCATCACTTCGAGAGGCCGTGTGATTTTCAGATAGGGTTGCCGCCGGCTCTGGGGAACAATTCCGGCTGACCTGACCAACCGAACGAAGTGTGCCGCGCTGCCGTCCATAACGGGAGCCTCGCCGGCATCAACCTCCACATACACATTATCGACATCGAGTCCGGCCAATGCGGCCAGGATGTGTTCAATCGTCTTGACCTGAAACCCGTTGCCGCTTATCGCGGTGCAAAGTTCCGTAGCCACCAAATGTTCGACGGAGGCGGCAAGGGATGCTCCGTTGTGGCCGTTCCTGTTTACGAAGACCACGCCGGTATTTGGTGGAGCAGGCCTGAGGGTGAGGGTAACGGGCTGTCCGGAATGGAGCCCAACCCCTGCACAACTCACCGCATTCGCTAAAGTTTGTTGAACCCTCACAAAGTCACCTCAATGTTATATGGGGGTATCAGCAACTCGTGTGCCAGCAGTTAATTCCATGAGAAAGCATCATAACATATTGATAATACAATATGTATGTTCAAGTGTAGTGCTATGAAGTCATGTTGTAAAAACATGACACCTGTGACTTTTCAGGGATTATCTGATCGTAATTCCCGCCCCAATCTTGACGAGTCAGCATAACTGAACAAGGAATCGATCACCGCGATGGCAGCAAGGGTTGAAAGAAATGGTTCACGATCTGTTGGTGGCTGACATGGAAGGGGTGATGATCGGCCTGGTTAGGAAGAGCGGCAAGACGCTTGCCGCCGCCAGGACGTTTCCACTTGGTGGCCACAATAACTACAACTAAGGCCGGGGATCCAACTCGATGAGTCCTTTCCGAATGGCAAGGATTGCGGCCTGCGTACGATCATAAACCTGGAGCTTATGAAAGATATTCCGCACGTGGTTCTTGACGGTCTTTTCGCTCAGGTCCAAGTTATTGGCAATTTCCTTGTTCGTCTTGCCATCTGCGACCAAGCGTAAGACCGTGATCTCTCGTTCCGTCAGATCGTGCTCGACCCACCCAGGCTTTTTCCCCTTCTTCTGCGACATCAAGGAAAACTCCGCTAAGATCTTGCTCGCTACGGATGGATGGATCAGTGACTCACCCTTGTAGATCGCCCGAATCGCGGCGACGATCTGAGAGGACTCGGAATCTTTCAAGAGATATCCGGTGGCGCCGGCGCGCACCAAATCGAAGATGTATTGTTGCTCGTCATACATGGTCAAGGCCACGATTCCGATGTGAGGGAACTCGCGCTTGATCTGTCTGGTCGCTTCGACGCCGCCCATCCGGGGCATGCTCACGTCCATCAGCACCACGTCGGGGACCAACGTCTTCACCTTCTCGACGGCTTCCATGCCATCCTGGGCCTCGCCCACGATAAGGATGTCGTCTTTCGTCTTGAGGATTGCGGCCAGTCCTTCGCGTACGACTCGATGGTCGTCTGCGATGAGTACCTTAATCTTCTCCATGGGGTGTCGTCTCCTTTTTCACCAGCGGGATGTCGACGACGATCGTCGTGCCACGCCCTTTCTTAGACTCGATCTTGCCTTCACCGCCCACGAGTCGAGCCCGCTCCAGGATCCCGCGAATCCCGAAGTGATCCCATTTGTCCGGGTCACGCAGCACGGTGTCCATATCGAATCCCACGCCGTTATCCCCGATGGTGACCCGAAGGCGTTCGAAGTCGATGTCCAGTCCCACGGTTACCTGAGTCGCTTTCGCGTGTTTCTGCACGTTGCTGAGGGCTTCTTGCACGATGCGAAACAGGAAGATCTTGGTGCGCGGAAACAGGATCTGTTCATCGCCGGATACGCGGAACTCTGTCTTGATGTGATACTGGGTCTCGTACGAGGTGAGATAGTTGGTGAGGGCTGGGAGCAGCTCCATCTTATCGTAGTGAAGCGGGCGGAGATTAAAAATGACTTGCCGCGCCTCCTGGATGGCCAGCTTCAGTTGGGCTTTGCTCTCGCGCAAGGTGGCCAGACTGGCTTTCGGATCCTTCCGAATCAGTTGCTGGCTCAGATCCAGTTTGAAATTCACCCCGGCTAAACTCTGCACGAGGCCGTCGTGCATTTCGCAGGCAATACGTGTCCGTTCCTCCGTCACTGCCACACCCGTCTCCTTGACATACAGTCGATAGAGCGATTGGTATTTATTCAAGGTTTTCTCGATCTCTGCCGTGGCGCGGATGCGGGCCTCGATGAGTTCCCACATGAATTTGGCGCTTGCCCCGCCGATGATCGTGACGCCCATCCGGTGGAAGTCTTGGAGCAACTCCCAAACTTTGGCATTGCCCGACACGTCGATGATGAGATCCACGCGTTCGAGGTCTAAGAGTCGCCGGTAATCGCGGGTCACGGGGATGCCCAGCCGTTTTGCCAGTGCAATGCCGGGGGCGCTTTTCTGGACTTCGGCCACGCCCACGATTTGCACCAGCGGGTCTGTCGCAAAGATTTCCATGAGCGCCGTGCCGCCGCGGCCTGCGCCGATGATCGCGACGTGTGTGCCGCTGGGCGCTCCGGTCTTGCGTGGTCGCCTGTGAGACTTGGCCTGGATTGTCGGCATATTGACGCCTACTCGCTGAGAAATTGCACGATGTTGTTGACCGACCAACGCGGAAGGACATGGAGAGAACGATGAGGAGAGAGGACGGGTCCCGCGGCCTTCACCGCTCGCGGCGTTGCTGGGCCAACGTTCTCAGCTCGTCCATGAACTGGTCAATGTCTTTGAACTCGCGGTAGACAGACGCAAAGCGAACATATGCGACCTGATCCAGTTGATGAAGCTCTTTCATCAATTCTTCGCCTACGATCCGGCTTTCGATTTCGGTTTCACCCATTTCCTGAATGCGTTTCTCGATGCGATCCGTCACCGCTTCGATAGTGGCGGTACTGATGGGCCGTTTTTCGCAGGCCTTCTTGAGACCGGCGAGAATCTTGGTACGGTCGAACGACTCCCGGCGGCCGTCCTTTTTCACGACCATGGGGAGGATTTCTTCGACGCGTTCGTAGGTGGTGTAACGACGCTTGCAGCCGAGGCATTCGCGCCGGCGGCGAATAACCTCGCCCTCCTTCGCCATGCGCGAGTCTACGACCTTGTCTTCGAGTTCATCGCAGAACGGACATTTCACAGGCGGTGATCCTGCCCCGTCTGACGCGTTTAGTAGGTGTGAAAGATCGGAAAGCGGCTGCAGAGCGCTTTGGCCTGAGTGCGAACTTCCTCGAGGGCCGTGGGGTCTTGCCGCTGCTGCAGTACCCGGTCGATCAAGTCCACAATCTCTTTCATCTCTGCTTCCCGCATCCCACGGGTGGAGACAATCGGAGTTCCGAGTCGAATGCCACTGGCCACGGCCGGCGGTTTCTCGTCGTAGGGCACGGCGTTCTTATTCACAATGATGCCGGCGGCGTCCAAGGCTGCGTCTGCTTCCTTGCCGGTAAGGCCTTTGTTGGTCAGATTCACCAGCATGAGATGAGTATCCGTGCCGCCCGACACAATCTTGTAGCCACGGTCGAGGAGTCCTTGGGCGAGCACCTTCGCATTGGCGATGACCTGCTGTTGGTACCGTGTGAAAGCCGGTGAGAGGGCTTCCTTGAAGGCGACGGCCTTGGCCGCGATCACATGCATCAAGGGGCCGCCTTGCATCCCCGGGAAGATAAATTTGTCGACCGCTTTGGCATGCTCAGCCTTGCACATCACGACGCCACCACGAGGTCCACGCAGGGTCTTGTGGGTCGTGGTGGTGACAAAATCGGCGTAGGGAACAGGATTCGGATGGAGCCCCGCAGCGATCAGACCAGCGATGTGGGCGATGTCGACCATCAGATAGGCGCCGACTGACTTGGCGATCTGTTGGAATCGTGGAAAATCCAGGGTGCGCGCATAGGCACTGGCGCCCACGACGAGCATGCGTGGCCGGCATTCCTCCGCCAATTTCTGCACCGCATCATAGTTGATGGTTTCAGTCTCACGGTCCACGCCGTAGGAGAACGCACGGAACAGGATCCCTGAAAAATTGACCTTGCTGCCGTGGGTGAGGTGACCGCCTTGGGCGAGGTCCATGCCCAGGATGGTGTCGCCGGCTTTCAGCACGGACAGGTAGGCCGCCATGTTGGCCTGGGACCCAGAGTGCGGTTGCACGTTCACATGCTCCGCGCCGAAAATCTGCTTACACCGCTCGATGGCGAGATTCTCCACGATGTCCACATACTGGCACCCGCCGTAGTACCGTTTTCCCGGGTACCCTTCGGCGTACTTATTGGTCAGGAGGGATCCCTGAGCGGCCAGGACGGCGGGGCTGGCGAAGTTCTCCGAGGCGATCAGAAGCAGTTTGTCATGCTGTCGCTCTTCCTCGGCCGCGATCGCGGCATAGACATCCGGGTCTGTGGCCTTCAGTGCGTCTAAAGAACCTACCGCATCTTTCATCACAGCTCGTTCCATCGTTAGGCCTCGGCGGGGGCCGTTTCGGCTTCCTGTTTCTTCACGACGTGGATCATCACGGTTGCGGTCACGTCCCGTGGCAGCTTGATCGGCACAGTGAAGGTGCCGAGTTCCTTGATCGGGTGGTCCAGCTGGATCTTGCGCCGATCCACCGTAAATCCCTTTTCCGCCAATTCTTCTGCAATGTCTTTGACCGTGACCGACCCGAACATCTTGTCGTCCTTGCCGACCTGGGCCTGCACCGTGAGGGAAACGGCTGAGATGCTCTTGGCGTGGGTTTCGATCTCCAGCTTTTCTTTTTTCGCCCGTTCGCCGGCTACACGCTTGATATGCTCAAAGGCCTTGATGCTGCGACTATCGGCCAGCACCGCTTTTTTGCGCGGGAGCAGAAAGTTCCGTGCATACCCGGCTTTGACATCGAGCAGATCGCCGAGATGTCCGACCCCGTCCATCGTTTCTTGTAGAATGACCTTCATACACCTAACTCCTTCTGTTGGAAAGGAAAAGAGGATACTGGGGGGCCAGCAAAAAGTCAATTCGCAATATGCGGAAGATGTTCCCTTGGTTACGGTCGCGGGGCGATCATAAATTGGAGGGTACCCTAAGACAGGCTGGACAGGTGTAATGGGCCGACCGTATTATGGCGACCGCTATACGAGGGCAACCTTCCAAGGACCTTATGACCGCACGAGACCTTCTCGAAACATGGGCGCTCCGGCTTGAATCCGAACAGAAACGGGTGAGCGGCGCCGAGCTCGATCAGCCAATTCTTCATGTCACATGCGGACTTAAGCACAGCATCGGCACGCTTCATCTGTATGAGCTGACGCTCCCGCCCGGCTCGTTCCTCGAACATGACACCCCTATCTCGATTATCCCTCCGGACGACATGGAGCCAACCGAAGGCATCGTGTTAGGCGGACAAGGCAATGTGGTGTTCGTGCAGACATTCGATGCCATCGGACAGTCCTGTGCTAACGCGACTGTGGTTCCCGATCGGGCTGGGTTTCTGGCCACGTCGGCCAAGAGGCTGCGTGACATGCTCGCGCAGCCCGATGCCTATCGCCTCGGTCCGGCAGACCGCTTGGCTCCCCTCCTCGAGGCACCGACGGGAGCGGGGGAACTTTCCGGGGCAGGCGCCGGCTCCTCAATCCTTACGACCGTCTGGTCGGACGAGCTTTCGGTGCGACGACAGCGATTGGCCGTGCTGGCGATCGAACTGATTCGCGCGAATAAGCTCATCCTGGTGGTCTGTCCTGATCACCAGGCGGCGGATGCACTCGTCGGAAGTATCGCGCGAGCCATGAAAGCCGTGGGGCTCATGTATAAGACCTGGGTGAGTCGCTATGAGATGGCTTTGGCCCAGCAGATCGAGGGCATCGGGATTCAGGAGCTGGGGTTCGAAGCGCAGATGCACCAGTTCTATGCCAAATCGCGTGCAGAAAAGGCCGCGCTCCGGCGCAAGTACGATCGATTCAGAGAACTGACGCCCGTACTGGCGTACAAGGGGCAGAAGCAAAAGGATCTCGATGAAGTGCGCCTCCTGGAATGGCGATTGCTGACGCAGGTCACCGACCTACAGGCCAAGATCAAAGAGGTGAATGCCACTCTGGGTGAGTATGAGAACCTCCCGCTCTTGCGACGACTCAGCCTGCAGGCCGTCGGGAAAAACGTCGAGTCTCTGCATCAATATCTTGAACTGTATGAGAGCCAGTGTGTTGAACTAAGGGGGGAACTCGATGTCGCCAAGGCGCGCATCGATGAACTCGTGCCGGAGGCCGCTGTGCCGAAAGACATGCGGCCGGAGTTTGACGAATTAAAAGAAGAGATTGTCCGGCTGGGTGGGACGAAGAAGATCCGGGAATTGCTCGCAGCCGAGGAAGACACAAACCGCCAGGCCTTCATTCAGAATCGGCGGCTCGTGGTCACTACCGCATCGCGAGTACTGAGCGATCCCCTGTTCAGTCGCGTCCGGTTTGATGTCTTGATCGCCGATGAGGCGCCGTGGAGCCCGGCGGCTCCGTTGCTCGCCGCCGCCGGGCTCGTCCGCGAACGGATCGTGATCAGCGGCGACCAGCGCGACATCGCGGCGGCCGGACTGTGGGCCTCACGCGAGTCGCAACTTAAGTAATTTAAGCCGCTTGCTTGACGGGGACCTCAATAATTCAGGATAATCCGCCTTTCACATCGATATGCCGAAGTGGCGAAACTGGCAGACGCACTAGATTCAGGGTCTAGCGCCCGCAAGGGTGTGCGGGTTCAAATCCCGCCTTCGGCACCACCTCACGTTCCCCGCTCCTATCAAGGCGCTTACCGCGTTTCTACCCCAACGTTTTGAACACCAATTACCACCCCTCGGGTGTCTGTTTAGGCTGGATTGTCAAGTAACTGTCAAGTGAGCGGTCCAACATGGGGCCTAAGACCCACGGCGGGAATCTAAGCATGAGTCACTGGTGAAGCAAGGTTGTGAGCGTATTAAAGGAATGAGCGGCTGGACCACATCCCGAACTGAAAGCTGCTCAGTACCCAAGGTGTGACAGGAATTTGCTGGACTACCTCTTTGAGCTTGAGCTCGGACGATGGCGCAAGGTCGAGAAAGCTAATCCCGTGGAGATAGCCTCGACTCCACCGCGTTATAGCCGTGTGTATCAGAATAGGACTTGGATGGGGTGGAACATAAACAATAAGCTGATAAGGCTGATCCATCGGGAGCATCTGTTCAGAGTGCAGTTGACACCCCTTGAGAGAGACATTGAGGAGGACTGCATCTCCTTCTGAGAATTCGCGATCTAGCGGTGAAATAAATGAAGCAAGCCCGCCTTTCACCATGCCACGCGGTGCTATCCGATGTTCAATAAACAGCCGAGGCATATTGAAGGGCTTCTGACTTTACCGTGTTGGGATAGTGGCCGCTGGATCGCAGCTTTGTGGCTGTGTCATGTACCACAAAATGAAAATGGACTCAAGGAGAGACCGTACTCATGAGTACGTAATCCCTGGAAACTCTCATGATTTGGCTTCCACAGTAACTCTCATATGACTGGTCAGAACCGACTGAAACAACCGAAACCACATTTCTTGAAAGGCTATCGGCCCGTCATTTGTGCTCGTCAAGGATCACGGCGAACTGGAATCCCCATCATTCTGATCGCGGTCATCGTCTTGCTCGTTGTCTTTCTCACCCGGCATCATTCGGCTATAGATTTCGTAATTGCTTAGACTGTCGACCCGCTTGAACTCCTGACGCAATAACTCGAATAGATGCTCCTTCTTCTCTAGCGGCTGTCCTTGGAGTTGAATGGCATCCTTGATTATCAGCCAGCGAATATCACGCGCGTGCACCTGCACAACGATCTCTTCGGGACTGTAGGGATTAATCGTATGGTCGAACATCAGCACCGGGAAGCGTGGTCGTCTTCCCGTCGCGTAGTAAAAAAGATCCTCGCCAGGAAGCATCAGTATTCCATCTTCACGCGGGATGTTTCTATCGGCGTACCTTACTAATTCTTCGAATTCTGGAATCCACGAGCCGCGCACCGAAAGGCCCTGGAGTGCCGGTAACCCTGAATGGTGCAAGTTGCCTTTTGAAAGATCGGCATAGGCCAGCCGCGCATTCGAGTGCAAATAAAACGCACCCGACACCAGCAGTGAAAGCGTCAGTAGCGTGCTCAGAGGAATCAATGCCCGATCGAATCGCTGCCTCAATAGTCCGACGAGCGCGGTGAAGTTGCCGGCTAGTAAGAGCATCAGCAGCGGCCAAAGAGCATAAGTCGATCCCCAGAGTTGCTGAGAAAGAAATGCTCCATGGACGGTGCCGATCAGGATAAAGGGCAGGATTAGCGCCACGCCCGAATGTCGGCGCAACGTCAAAAGCGCAAGCATCAAAGAAACGATCAAAAGAAGAGGCCAAACCGCTACCAACCGTTCCGCCCTCCCTGATCTGTCCTGATCCAACAGTAGGTAGATCATCGACCAGATGAACGGAGCAGACATCAAGGCTCCGGCAACCACCACCAGCAAACGACTTCGGGGTCGCGCTAGCCACAACACCAACACCCCGGCCGCGAATGCGACGAACCACCAAAGCAACGCAGGATCCCGATAGATCGCTATCATGTCCTTGAAAGGAGGAAACCGGCGCGCGGCCGCGAAACGGAAGGTCCATTGGTGATAGTTACCGAGACCAGCAACGAAGTGAATCAGCAGCAGCGCAAAAGCCAGAGCCAGGGCCGCGCCCGCAATCAACAGTAGATAACTGCCGATCGGCCGCTGGCGCCCTCTTTCGATAACGATCAGCCCCGCGAGGGCGAGCATTGCGCTAGCGAGAAATGCAATGCCAGTATTCTGCTTAAAAAACAACGGCACGACTAATAGCGCGCCGGTAAAAAATGAGGGAAGCGCAGGAAAGCGCAACTGTTCCAAGCGCTGCAACAACAGAATGCAAATCAGAATCACGAAGGTGCAGTCAGGATCGTAAAACGGATGGGGATAGATAGAGTAGATTCCAAGGATCGTGAGAGGGACGGCCAGCAGAAACGCGACCAGACGAGCCGAAGAGATCGCGTCGCGCAACTGATTTAGCAGAATGCGCCATGTCAAGACTGTTCCCAGCCCGCCGACAACAGCGCAGTAGACGGTGTGGTGCCAGAACACGGGGCCGGTTAACTTGATGATTCCCGCCTGGGCTAGAAATGTGAGCGGCGCATAGGGGAACGGAAAGTCGCGATACGGTACGTCACCGACAGAGATCCGATGTGAGTACTCCAGGATAAAACTGAGATCCCAAAGGACTCCGAGTCGCGAGTTCTGCCATACGACGATTGCCGCTGTGGCTAAGAAGAGAAATGCGCCGATTCCACAATCGAGCCCTTGATGTGGCTCCGCATCACTCAATTGTTCAGGCATTTCCGGGAGTCTATCACGGATTTGCAAATCACCTTCTCGTCAAAGAGGGCGGGAGGCTGAGTTGCCACTACACCCAGAACAATTTGAAAAGATCCCAGGAACACTGGTTAGGTAGTGGCGGTGGTTGGTTGCACTCTGACCCTCCCCTGATTTCATAGACACCTCCATAAGTGGGAGAATCATCAAATCGGCGGTCAGCATGCCAGACACCACGCGACGTCAATTGACCGACCCATTCAAGTCCGAGGCGGTCCGGCTCACGCAGGAGTCGGGCCGGCCGGTGGCCCAGGTGGCGCGGGAGCTCGGAATTTCGGATCATGTGCTGTATCGCTGGAGGAGCGAGCAGCGACACGTGGAATCCCAGGGCCGCATGTGCCCGGCGGTGCGGGCCGAGCAGGACGAGCTGACACGGCTCACACGAGAAAACGAGACGCTGCGGAAGGTACGGGATTTTTTAAGACGTGCGGCGGCGTTCTTCGCGAGGGAATCCAAATGAGATACCGGGCGATCCAGGAGCACGACCGTCGCTATCCGATCCGGCTGATGTGCCGCGCCCTTGCCGTCTCGGCGGCGGGCTCTTACGTGTGGCGCTCACGGCCTGAAAGTCCCCGCTCGGTGTCTGCCCGGACCGTGCTCTCAGCCATCCGGGTGATCCATCGAGAGTCCCGCGAGACCTACGGCAGTCCCAGCATCTGGGACGCCCTGCTTAAGCAGGGACACTGTGTCGGCGAGCATCGCGTCGCCCGGCTGATGCGCCAGGACGGCATTCGGGCCAAGACCGTGAAAAAGTGGCGTGCCACCACCCAATCCCAGCATCGGTTCCCCGTAGCGGCGAACACCCTCAATCGCCAGTTCACGGTCGAGTCTCCGAATCGGGTCTGGGCCGGGGACCTCACCGACGTGTGGACCACCGAGGGCTGGCTCTACCTGGCCGTGATCCTTGATCTGTACTCGCGCCTCGTGGTCGGCTGGGCGATGGACCATC
>JAGXAR010000184.1 GCA_018971525.1 Nitrospirota bacterium | reverse complement strand
CCGATGTCCAGCAGGGTGACGTTGCTTCCATCACTGGCCTCTCTGAGACACGTAACGATGTAGCGCGCCTTGGCTGATTCCAGTTCGCCATAAGCACGATTAGTATGCAGAGCCATGTGGGCATCCATGGCATTGCTCCGCCTATAGCGGGAGGTGTCCGTATCCCGGTTGATTACTTCTCTGCTGTAAACTAAGTCGCATTGCACGCATTGCACGATGTGCATGCCGTGGACCAAATAAACCAGCGATGCGTCGTGAGATGGCGTGGCACACATCGGACAATTCCGGACGTCCGCTACCCCTTCAAGGAACACTCCGTTGTCGTCAAGGACGCTCTGGAACACGTCTTGTTCACTCTGGCGTAGTGAGCGGTACGCCTCAGCTAATCGCTCCCGTACCCCCGGGAGTAAGGCCGCATCGAACGAGTCCTTCGACAAATTCACACTGTTCCTCCAACGATTTATTAGCTTACCAACCGAGACCTGATGCCTTGGGGGCACCACAAGGCCGAGGTTATCCTCTCGAAAAGATCGGTTTAGTCATTTGCTTCTCAAGCGTTCGCTCCAGAACCAACACAACTTCCTGCTGCTGTTCCTCAGTCAAACCAACAAACAACGGCAAGCGAATCAGGCGCTCTGAATTTGAATTGGTTATGGGAAGCCTCCCATGTGCTCGACCATACCGTTGTCCGGCCGGAGATGAGTGAAGAGGCACATAGTGAAAAACTGCGTTGACATCACTACGGTTAAGCTCATCAAGAACTGCATGGCGATCAGAGGTTGGTTCCAACAGAACATAGTACATATGGGCATTGTGCTGACATCCTTCCGGCACAATCGGCCGACGAAGAATCCCCCTAGCTTCCAGCGGCTTCACCAAGTCGTGATAACGTTGCCACGCTATCAACCGCTGATGGGTAATCCATTCAGCCTCCTCAAGCTGAGCCCATAGAAACGCCGCGATGAGTTCGCCTGGCAAGAAGGATGAACCAGGCTCTTGCCAAGTGTACTTATCCACCTCGTTCCTGTAGAACCGGCTACGATCTGTCCCTTTCTCACGAATGATTTCGGCGCGCATTGCCATAGCCGGATCATTTACCAGCAATGCCCCACCTTCGCCGGAAATGAGATTCTTGGTCTGATGAAAACTATACGCGCCAAGATCCCCGATGCTACCGAGTGCGTGGCCTTTGTAACTTGCCATCACCCCTTGAGCTGCATCTTCCACAACTTTGAGTCCATGCCGCTTGGCAATCGCCATGATCTCGTCCATTTCGCATGCCACCCCCGCGTAATGGACCGGAACGATTGCTCGAGTGCGCGGCGTGATGGCAGACTCAATCAGTTGCTCGTTTAGATTGAGGGTGTCTTCCCGAATATCTACAAAAACGGGTACGCCTCCTCGCAGGACAAACGCATTCGCAGTCGAGACGAATGTGAATGACGGCATGATGATTTCATCGCCAGGCTTGATATCTAACAATATCGCAGCCATCTCCAGGGCCGCCGTGCATGAATGTGTTAGCAAAGCCTTGGAACATCCGACACGCTCTTGAAGCCAGACATGACACTTCTTGGTGAAGGGGCCGTCACCGGAAAGCGTTCCGTTGAAATGCGCCTCGGCAATGTAATACAGCTCTTTGCCGGTCATATACGGCCAGCCGAAGGGAATGGGTTTCTTGCTCATTTATTTTCTCTCTTCGATAGAACGATTACTTTTGCTCGTGAACAGACGACCATATGACTGATCCGCCAGTTACAAGAGACCTGCCGGCACACCTGCTTCCATGCACTGGAGGAACGCCCGATTCCTCATGACTCAAGAGCTGCCAATCCGAACCCCGTTCGTCCGTGGGCATTTCCATTGTAAAGCATGAAGCGCTGACCTTTGTGGTCGAACACGAAGGGGTATTCGATCATTTCGGAGTCCCAGCCAGACCCGGAGGCATCAATACCGGCATCGGCGAGGCGTAAGTCCCAGTTGTCTCCCAACGTGCTGTGTGCATAGCCAATCCTGTATTTCTGGCCCGGCTTACCGCTTCGGTAGGAGAACCACATGTGATAACCATCTGGATCAACCACCACTGTAGGGTGCGAAAACGCCTGAGCCACCCCGATTGCGTAGGGAATGGCCAACCCGAGTCGATTCCATTCGTGGCCATTCACCGATGTGGCGTGATTGATCACGTGAAGCATTTCACCATTGCCTGCGTCCCACGTGACAGTTGATCCATACCACATCCGATATTGATCGCGTTCTCGCAATACCCAGGGATAAGACAAGCTAACGAGGTCCGTGGCATCTGAACCCATAAAGGGATTGACGCTATCAAGCTCCATGGAAAAGTTATCTTCCAATCGCAGCCGGCCTATATCACCTCGCCAGTGTCCGGCTTTCGGACACTGCCACCCCATAAACAGAATATAACGGCCCCCATCTGCCTCGTAACAGTTACCGATACTGACTCCATGGGAGTAGAAACTGTTTTCGGGCCCATGCTCAAATACGGGCTTGTTATGGATATACATGACTCTGCGCTTTGTGATGTTCACATCCACAAATCCCACTGATGAACGATTCTGCTCATCGCGCCCGCTAAAGAAGACTCGGTACACATCCCCTTCCAGAAATATCGCGAGGGGGTTTGCGGCATGGCTGGAGAGTTTCGGATGTACCGATTGTGGATTGTAGAGTTGGCCGAGCTTTTTCCAGCGCATTAAATGGAAGGTCTAGATCTTTCTCAGCCTGCTGCTTGGCACTTTAGCGCGCTCAGTTGCCTGGCCGAAGTAAACCCCTTCCGGCTCGGCGTCGGCAAGAAGCAATGCCCCGGCACCAATCACGCATTTAGGGCCCACCTTGATATGGTCCCGCAACGTGGCGTTTACACCGATAAAGCAGGATTCCTCGATTTCGACACCACCAGAAATGACGACATGCGATGCAATGAAGCAGTGGTCGTGAATGGTTGAGTGGTGGCCAATGTGGTTGCCGCTCCACAAGGTGACGTTGTTGCCGATGGTGACAAAGGGTTGAATCGTATTGTCTTCCAAGATAAAGCAGTTGTCGCCGATCCTGCCTTCGTTCAGGACGGTCGCGTGCGAACTGATATAGGTGGCGAGCCGATAGCCCAGGGCCTTTGCCGCGAGATATTTTTCTTTGCGAATTTCGTTGAGCTTGGAATAGCTCAGCGCGATAAACATTTCATGTGTATCGGGCAAATATCGGCTTGGCAGCTCATCGAGAGACACAACAGGTAGCCCGCAGAATTCCGCCACGGTCAGGTAAGCCGCATCAACTGTGAAGGCCACGACTTCGTAATTAGAGTCAGTACAGAAGTAGAAATGAGCCAACTGGGCAATGTCGCCAGCACCGAAGATAATCAGCGGCTTTTTCATGGGAGCTTTCTTACCAGGATTGTAAATTCGTAAAGGCCGTAGTCGTGCAGCAATGCAACATGACGAGAGTAGCGGCGCTTGCAAAGATCAAATAGCGCGCAAGGGTCAGCGTAGTAGAGATA
>JAGXAR010000074.1 GCA_018971525.1 Nitrospirota bacterium | reverse complement strand
TCATCTGTCGTTGAAGAAAAACCCCTTGAGGCTGGGAAAAAACCCGTGTAAGTTGTGAAGTCTTGCGCGAGGGCCGGCGTAGCTCAGTTGGTAGAGCAGCGGTTTCGTAAACCGCAGGTCGTCCGTTCAATCCGGATCGCCGGCTCCATATTTTCAGTGGCTTGGAGAAACCTCGCGAGATCGAATATGAGATTGTGCTAGATATGTGCTAACCAACCGTCCTGCCTCCAACGCATCCACCCCCCTTCACGAAGACTTTCCGGATAGTGATGGGCATAGCGCTGCGTCATGATGGGCGACTTATACCCCAGGAGCCGCTGCACCTTATACAGGTCTATCCCGGCCTGCACCATCCTCGTCGCGAACGTATGACGAAGATCGTGGAAATTGGGCTGCTGCCGGTTTCAAAGACACCGAGTTAGGTGTATGAAGGAAACCGGAGGTGAGTCATGGAGCGACGCAAGTTTACGCGAGAGTTCAAGGTGGAGGCGGTAAAGCTGATCCAGGAACGCAGGGTGACGGTGGCGCAAGCCGCGCGGGATTTGGGTGTGCATGGGACGGTGTTGCGCCGATGGGTGCGGGAGTCTACGGCCGATGCACAGCAGGCTTTTCCGGGCCAGGGGCAGATGAAGCCTGAGCCGGCGGAACTCGCACGGCTCCGCCGTGAAGTCCTTACGTTAAAGGCGGAGCGCGACATCTTACAAAAAGCCGCGGCCTACTTCGCGAAGGAGGCGCTGTGAAGTTTGCCTTTATCGCGACACACCGAGGAGTCTGGCCGAGGGGATGGTTGTGCGAGGCGTTCGGGGTCTCGCGCGCCGGCTTCTATGCCTGGCGGACCCGGTCGCCGAGTGCCCGGGCGAGGGCCAACGAACCGCTGCTGACGAGGGGGCGAGCCAGCCGCCTTGCCAGCGACCGGACCTACGGGGCGCGGCGCGTCTGGCACGATCGGTTGGCGGACGGGGTTTCCTGCGGTCGACATCGGATCGAGCGACTCATGCGACAGGCGGCGTTGCGCGCACGCCCCAGACGGCGGCGGGTGCCGTCGGACACCGGCGTGCGGTCGACAAACGCCGTGGCGCCGAATGTGCTCGACCGGACGTTCACCGCCGCGTCGGCCACCTGCAAATGGGTCGCTGACTTCACCTCCCTCTGGACCGCCGAAGGCTGGCTCTACGTCGCGGCGGTGGTGGATCTCTTCTCGCGACGGGTGGTCGGCTGGTCTATGCATGCGACGATGACCACGCCACTGGTCACCGATGCACTCGTGATGGCGATCTGGCGGCGAGGCCAGCCCGAGGCCGTGTTACATCACTCCGATCGGGGCAGCCAATACACCCGTGAGTCCTTCCAGCGACGTTTGGCTGACCACGGCGTCACCGGTAGCATGAGCCGAGCCGGCAACGTCTGGGACAATGCCGCGATGGAGCGCTTCGTCTCCTCGCTGAAGACCGAACGCACGGCGGCCAAGACGTACCGCACGCGAGACCAGGCCAAAGCCGACGTGTTCGATTACATCGAGCGCTTCTATAATCCCAGGCGGCGGCACTCGACGTTAGGCTATCTCAGTCCGATGGAGTTCGAACGGCAGGCGGAATTAGCGTAGGGTGGTGTCAACTAAACCGGCAGCAGCTCAACTGGCACCTTTTTCTCTCCCTTCAGGTTTTATTGCAAACTCTATTATCCCTCTTGACGTACAATAGTTATCCAAATCTTGAGGGAGCGCAACAGTTGCTGGACGCTACGGACTTCCAGTCGTTTTCTGTGTCGGCGGCTAGATATTCCAAACTACATCAAGCTGTGTCTGGTGTAAGGGGTGCGACAGGTTCGTGTCTATTACTCGACCTGGTGCGTCGAATCTTCGTAAACGCCGCATGGATGATTATAGTGGCGTCACTAGCATTCAGCCAAACTGCCATAGCGCAACCGAATCCCGATAATGCCCACACGGACTTAGAGTTTCGCCTCGGAGGAGGAGTGTTAAATGGAACAAGCCTCGACAATGATGAAGGGGTTCCACGGACAATAAAAATGACGGCGCAGATATTTGCCGACAGGCTATTCCCCGTCACAACCATTGGGGATGGCGTAGTTGAGATCGGTCCCTACGTAAAAGGAGCGCTCCTTGACGGGGTGAGCGTTCCTCTAGTGGCTGGAGGAGTGATTCTGGGGTACCGATTTGGCAATTATGAAATACTGGTGAATGGGGGTCTCGCATATGCGACGGAGCGTATTGGCGAAAATACATCGGATGGGTCTGTCCATCCTGGTCAGACGAAGCAGACATATGACCTTGGCCTTTCATTGAGGTATGACATCAATCAGTATTTCATTTCTGCCGGCTATCAGCACAATTCCAATGGGTCACATTTTGATATTAATTTTATTCCTGAAAAAGGAACCAACCCCGGATACGATAATTTGTTCGTAGGAGTTGGTATCCGCTTTTGATTTGATAGGGAGAGAGAAGAGGGACACTGCCCGCTTCCCCCGTCGGCGAAGAGAGTCAGTTCGATTTGGGAAGGAAACATGATGGCGCGGCGGAGGCTGGATCATAGACTTGTCGCTCTGACTGAACTCCCACGTTCGCTTTCCTCGGGGCAGCAAGCCGATGCAGAGCGGGACCAGTCCCCACGGAAAGAACCAGAGCCGATCAACCCAAGGCCGGGACGGACTAGACAGAGGGAGGGACCTGCACCATGCCACTCGATCCCTTGACCAAACTGGTACAACGACGGCAACAGAAAGGGGAGAGTTTGCGAAAGATTGCAGCCGAAACCGGCATTTCGAATTCCACTGTGGCGCGGCTCTATGCTCATGCAAGCGGCGGATCAAGAATGAGCACCGCTCTCGATCCCATTGCATTAAGTGCAAACAACCCCCGTGTCTGTGCAGGCGATGGTTTCGCTCCACTGTGATAGTCTTCCGTTTGGCCCTGGATAGAATGCAGCGGTCCCGATATACTGAAACATAATCTCCAGGAAAAGGATGACGCCTGGCGGCATCATCCAGAGGTCATGCATGCCAATTCCTTCCGATGAACCTCAGCCCCAGACCGACCGATCAGGACGAGCGTTCTCACGCAAGATCCAAATCGGATTTTGGCTGGTGGGGGCCATACTTCTGATGATCGGTCTTGCTGCCTACCAGAGCATACGAGAATTCGATGAAACGGTTGATTGGGTGGCCCATTCTCAGGAAGTCTTGGGACGTCTCCAGGTCGTGCTGTCCGATGTTCAGGATATCGAGATCGGGCTGCGCGGCTATGTCATGACTGCGAAAGAGCGATTCCTGGAACCTTACAAGAAAGGATTGGTCGTGCTGAGTCACGATAGGGAGAGACTCTCGACCATCATTCAGGTTAATCCTCAGGACCCTGCTGAACAGCCACGCAATATCGAAATGTTGAACGCCTTGATTGACAAAAAACTGGTGCAATTGAATGCCATGCTCGCCTTGCGCAAGGACGTACCGTACCAGGCGGCTCAGATGGAATCGTACATGGATGAAAGCAAGGAACTCATGGACTCCATCCGCGCACTCATCGAGGACATGCAGACGCTGGAAAAAGTGCGCTTGATTGCGCGGGACCGCCATGCTGACCAAAAAGGCAAGAACGCCGTTCTCTATTTCACAGTCGGTGTCATGATGGAAATCACGATTCTGATCTGGATCGCATGGCAGATCTCTCGGGAAATCGCGGAACGCCAACAGGCACAAGATGCCCTCCGGCGGACTCATGACGAACTGGAACTTCGCGTTCAGGAACGGACGAAGGCATTGGTCGAGTCCAACGAGCGTCTGCGAGAACTATCGCACCGTTTGATGAATGTGCAGGAAACGGAGCGACGACGGATCGCCCACGATCTTCATGATGAAATCGGGCAGTCGTTGACCGCGATGAAATTGGAATTGCGCGAGGCGGACAGTGTGCTGGAGTCCGGCCCCACGGCTTCTCTTCTGACAGATAGTCTGAAACTTTTGGATCAGGTTATCCAGCAAGTCAGAAGTCTGGCATTGGATTTACGTCCCTCCTTGCTCGACGAATTAGGGTTGGCGCCCGCACTCAAGTGGTATATCAAGCGCCAAGGGGAACGAGCCGGATGGGAAACGGAATATTCGGCACATGAAATAAATAACCACCTGCCGCCCGACGTTGCGATCACCTGCTTTCGAATTGTTCAGGAAGCATTAACCAATGTCGCCCGATATGCCGAGGCGACGCATGTGCAAGTGACACTGGAGCGGCAGGGAGACCGCCTTGTGCTGACCATTGAGGATAACGGCAAGGGGTTCAACGTCGAGAAGGCAAAGACTCGCGCCAGGACCGGATTCAGCATCGGTTTACTTGGCATGGAAGAGCGAGCCCGATTGGTTGGGGGGGAGATAACGATCACATCCTCCCCGAAGACAGGAACGCGGCTCACGGCTCGCCTTCCTCTCGTCGAACTCAACCCGCAGCTGGTGGCGTCAGAGGAGAGGATCTCCTGATGGCAATTCGTGTCTTACTCGCAGACGACCATGCGTTGGTCCGCCAAGGGATCCGGTCCCTACTGGAGAAACTCGACGACGTTGAGGTGGTAGGGGAAGTCGGCGATGGACGTAAGGCATTGGAGCTGTCAAAAACTATTCAGCCGGATATTGTGTTCATGGACATTACGATGCCAGGGCTGAACGGCCTCGAAGCGGTCATCCGCATGAAAAAGGAGTGTCCGGCCACCCGTGTAATCATGCTGTCGATGCATGCGGGTGAGGAGTACTTTCAGCAGGCGCTGGATTCCGGCGCAGCCGGTTATCTGCTCAAGGATGCGGATCGGATGGAGCTCGAGTTAGCGATCAGAACCGTGATGCGAGGAGACACCTATCTCACTCCTACTGTAGCGAAGTATGCCGTCGAAGCGTATCGACAAAGGAAAGAAGGCGACCAGGGACCGCTCGCCTCTCTAAGTTCCCGGCAGAAGGAAATCCTCCAATTGATTGCCGAGGGGTATGCAAACAAAGAGATCGCCCAGCGGCTGGACCTGAGCCCGCGAACCGTTGAAACCCACCGTGCTGAACTCATGGAACGTCTGAACATACGCGACGTCCCAGGCCTCGTGAAATTGGCGCTTCGCGCTGGGCTTATCAAACCCGGTCAATAACACCCAAAGCTCTCTGCCGGCTCTCGTGAGCCTCCGTAGTATCCGGCACTATTCCCCGTAGTCTCCCCCCTCCCATACCGTAGCTCTCTTAATCGCACGCCATCTGTCGAGTGTTATAGTTTAGCTATATCGCGATGGCACACATCAACTCTTCACAGAAGGCCAGTGGTCAGCATCCGCTTCTCCGGGTTCTATTGGTTGACGACAATCCGCTCTTCCTCAATCGAGCGTCACAGTGGCTTAGCAAACAACCTGGAATTCACGTCGTGGGCCAGGCGACCTCGGGAAAGGAAGGGATTGAACAGGTACTCCTTCTCAATCCCGACCTTGTGGTGATGGATCTGGTCATGCCGACCATGAATGGTCACGAAGCGGCCCAGCAGATCAAACGCCGCTCGGAGGCAACCAGAGTAATCCTGATCTCCATGCATAATCTTGAAACGTTCAGCGACAACTGTCTCCTCAATACGGATGGTTTCGTTCCGAAAGATGACCTCTACAGCCGGTTGACCCCGCTCATTTGGACGTTATTCCCGGGGCGGGGGTTCAGCCTTGTCTGCCTTAGTCTTGCAAGCGCAGCCGGAGCATAGCAGGTGAACGCCGTTCAGTAACGAAAGGAGCCCCGCGATTCATAACCAACCACAGAGCCAAGCCGATGTGCGACGTCTTCTGAAGGTCAGGCCGACGGAGGTCTACTGCGATTTCGACGGAACGATCACCTGTCTCGATGCCACCGATGCCGTGCTTGAAGCCTTCGCTCTCCCGGCATGGCGAGAATGGGAGGCACGATGGGTGAGGGGCGAGATCACGAGTCAGGAGTGTCTCGCGCGTCAAATCGAGCTCATCCAGGCGGATCGAGACACGCTCATCGAATTTGCCTCTGATCTTCCGATCGACGAAGGCATTCTCACGCTGGACCGTCGTTGTTCTGAACACGGAGTGCCGCTCACCATTGTGAGCGACGGCATTGACCTCCTTGTCGAAGCGGTCCTGCGCCGGCATGGGCTTTTACATCTTCCTGTGTTCTCCAACCACCTTCGTTGGGATGACAACGGACGTCCGACACTCAGCTTCCCCTTCGCGGAGAAAGATTGTGAAAGCGGCGCGGGAACATGTAAATGTGCGCTGACCCTTCCAGCAGACCTCCGGTCATCGCGCCCCGTATACATTGGAGACGGCCGTTCAGATCAGTGCGTGTCAGCAAAAATGCAGACTGTATTTGCCAAGGGGACGCTCCGGGATTGGTGCGAGCGGACTGGCATCCCATGCATACCATTCGAGACGCTGGCCGAGGTGGCCGAACGTCTCTTCGTAAAGGAGGCCCGCATCGCATGAAACCTCTCCCAATGGTCCATCTCAGCGAAGAGTCGCTCCGCGAGAAAGAGGCGAAATACTGCTCGCATGGGGACACCGTCCACTACTCGCCTGTGCCGAAATTCTTCCAAAACTGCGAGGGGAGCTTCCTCTACGACCGCGAGGATAAACCCTATCTCGACTTGCAAATGTGGTACTCGGCGGTCAATTTCGGTTATCGCAACCAGACCATCATCGATGCATTAAAGGCCCAGTTGGACCGGCTCCCGCAACTCGCCTGCCAATATCTCCATGAAGAGAAAGTGCTGGTGGCCGAGAAGCTGGCCCTTGAATGCCTGCGGGCGTTTGGTCTGGAGGGACGGATCCAGTTCAACGTGGGAGGGGCGCAGGCGATCGAGGATTCCATGAAGCTTGTGCGTAATGCCACCGGCAAGAGTTTGTTCATGGCCTTCATGGGCGGGTATCACGGACGCACGTTAGGCGCATCAGAAATCACGTCGAGCTATCGCTACCGACGGCGCTTCGGCCACTTCTCCAATCGCGCGCACTTCGTGCCCTTCCCCTACTGTTACCGCTGCCCCTACGGGAAGACGCTGGACTCCTGTGACTATTATTGCGTCAATCAAGTCGAGCGTCTCTTCGAGACCGAGTACAACTCCTTTTGGGATGCAAAGGCCAACGAGCCGGAGTTTGTCGCCTTCTATGTGGAACCGGTGCAAGCCACAGGAGGGTACATCATCCCACCGCCGGAGTACTTCTCACGACTGCAAAAGATTCTGAGGGAACGAAAGATCCTCCTGGTCGACGATGAAATCCAGATGGGGTTTTTCCGGACCGGCAAATTCTGGGCGCTCGAACATTTCGGGGTCCAGCCCGATATCGTGGTCTTCGGCAAGGCCATGACGAACGGCATGAATCCCATCTCGGGACTCTGGGCGCAAGAGGCACTCATTTCACCGGCGAAGTTCCCACCAGGGTCCACACATTCCACCTTTGCGTCAAATCCGCTGGGGACCGCTGCGACGCTCGCGACCCTCTTATGGATTGAACAGCAACATTACGAGAAGAAGGTGATGGAATCCGGTGCGTATTTTCTGCGGCAGCTCGAAACACTCAAGAAACGTCATGAGACGATCGGAGATGTATCCGGATTGGGATTAGCCCTTCGTATTGAAGTGACCAAATCAGACCGCTTCACCCCGGACAAAGTCCTCGCAGACCGGATCTTTGAAGCAGGATTGGCCGGCGGCATTCCCTCATCCCGCGGTCCGATGGGCCTGGTGTTGGATATCGGCGGACATTATAAAAATGTGTTTACGCTGGCGCCGTCATTGGACATTACCACCGCCGAGATCGATCTGGGGATAGAACTCCTGGACCGCTTGTTTACCTCTTGCAAGGACAGCAAATGACCATAAAGACATTGAACGGCCATGACCGCTTATCCGAAATGGTGGATCGCCAGGCGACGGATCTCCTCTTCCAGAACGATAGGAACGCACTCGTCTATTTGATTCATGGAGTGACCGGCACGCCGGTCGAGATGCGATATCTGGCGCGGGGCCTGGCTCGACGTGGAGGGGATGTCTACGTCACGACCTTGCCAGGACATTGCACGAGCCTGCGTGATCTGGTGAAAACCAACGAGCAGCAGTGGTGCAACCATGTCTGCAAGCAGTTAGCCTATGCTCGAGAGCGCTATGAGCGCGTATATGTGGCGGGGTTGAGTGCCGGCGCGCTGCTTTCGCTCGAGGCCTCAACCAGAGTGGCGGTGGATGGAGTTGGCGTGCTGTCTCCGACCTTCTTCTATGACGGGTGGAATATGCCACGCTATGGCGATGCCTTCCTGTCAACGCTGCTCAAACTGGTGCCCGAGAGCCTGCAACATCTGTTGTTTCACGTGGATGGCCCTCCCTATGGGGTGAAGGATTCCATGATTCAGACGTCCATTCGTGCCTCATACACTCGATCCGCTGTGTTTCACGAATGGGTCAGTTTGTGGTGGGAGGGACACAGAAGTGAGGTGGCCGGAAACGGGTCGGACCTGTCATCGGCCGCCTCAAAAGGGTACCCGCTCTTCCCACTCCGTACCTTGAGCGAAATTGATCGGCTCATGAATCGCGTCAAGGGACACTTAGACAACGTTTCTGCCCCAACCGTTATCCTGCAAGCGACCGATGATGACATGACAGGACCCCGAAACGGGCAGTTCGTCTATGACGAAATCGCCTCGATGCAGAAGCAAATCGTCCGCCTGGATGATTGCTACCACGTGATCACAGTCGACCGGCAGCGCCAGGCTGTAGTCACTCACCTAAAGGAGTTCTTCAGATTAAGCACCTCTGCCCCTGCCCCCGAAGCAATCCAGTTTGCGGCTAAGTGCTAACATGGCAGGTGGCGCAAAACCTCCCAGCCGGTCAATGACCAGTTTACTGACGACTACAACATATTGGATGCTCTGGGGCCTCTTTAGAGGGATTGGAAGACTCTGTTTTCAACTTCGCCTTACAGGACAGGAAAATATTCCTACTCAAGGAAGATTAGTCATAGCAGCAAACCATGCCAGCATCCTCGACATCCCCTTTCTCGGATGTGGAGTCGCGCGCCAGTTGGCCTTCATTGGGCGGCATAATCTGTTTCCTCTACCTGTAGTCAATTCTCTAGTGCAGCGCCTCGGCTGGATTCCAATCCGGCAGGATGGTTTCGATCGTGAAGGATTACGTCGCGCGGAAGCTTCTATTGCAGAGGGTACAGCGGTTGTCATATTTCCCGAGGGGGCGCGCACCGAGACCGGCGCACTAGGGGAAGGGAAACTAGGGCTCGCTATGCTGGTCGCGAGAACCAAATGCCTCGTGGTGCCCGCTTACATATCCGGGACATTCGAAGCGCTTCCGATAGGTGTCCGTCGCGTTTCTTTTCATCCCGTGAGGGTGATCTATGGTGCTCCAATCGATTTCTCCCCTGACATTGAACGGTTTTCAAAAAAAGAATTCTATCGCCATGTGACCGACACAGTGATGGCCAGTATTCTGGCTCTCGCGCTCACTGACCTGCCCCCTGTGGTTGTACCAGCCGCAATCTGAGTCAATCGCATTCGGCTTATTCCTAGTCGGTGTCCACAAAATCAGGGGAACCTCACCTTTTATGAGTCAATTACGAGCATAAGGTTTGGCTAACGGTTATCGGGATGGGCTGCCGTGTTCAGTAGGAGGGACATTGTCTGCTGCGGTCGGTGGGGCCCTTCGTAACAATTCAAGAAGGTCCTTATGGCCCAACTTTTCCGCAATATGCAATGGGCTTTCAAGAAACCAATGCGCCCTCGATGAAAGAGCGCCGCGCTCTAGTAACAGAGCTACAATCGAAGCATCTCCATTGAATGCCCCCGCATGCAGCGCTGTCCACCCTGTGAGATCTTCCGCATTCACGTCAGCGCCAGCATCGAGAAGCACTCGGACGGTTTCAGCATGCCCGTGCGCCGCAGCGAGCATGAGGGGGCGCGTTCCCACGAGGGGAAATCCTTCGTTTGCATCATGCCCCTCCTGCAAGAGGCTACGAACAGTATTTGTATAACCAGAGGCGGACGCATTTAAAAGCGGAACCGAACAAGCAGATTGTCCGCCTAGCAGTATGACTCCTGCGAAAACCCGTCCGGCTTTCTTCAGCACTTGCCGATAGGAGAGATCTATATCGCCGCGAGTCATCATCACGCCATTCTTTAAAACGGATAATCTAATCCCACAAACACGTTTGCCCCATCACGCCCATAGGCCACGTCGAGCCGACCGACGACGGTTGGCTTGGCCAGCAATCGAATACCAGCGCCCGGATTGAATTGGATATCCTTGAAGAACAGATGCGCGGCCTTTACGCCGCTTTGTCCAACACGCCCCATATCGAGAAACGGGGCAATTTCAAGGTGGATATCATGGTCGAACATCGTTTTATTGAGCACAGTCACTCGCTCTTCTAGATTGGCAAGGACGGCCCAGCTTCCGGTGTACCGGCCACGCCCGAACGCTCGAAGGGTATCTTCACCGCCTAGCGTAGGTTGCTCATAGAAAGGCACGCCGAGGCTTGTGCCCGTGTTCTCTATTTGTCCGAAGACGCCATTGAACAAAAAGCGTGAGACAAAGACCATCTGGTCCGATGAATGGGGAATCAAGTGGCGAGCATCGAGTGCCATGTGCCCCCACCGGTTTTCGTCACCCGGAGTCAAGTTCTGATTAAATTCGGCCAAGACGTTCACGTAGCTCCCCTTCGTCGGCATGAGCTGTGCGTCTCTTGTATCATAACGCAATGTAAGACCATGGCCCAAGACTTGGGCGCCCTGGATACCTGGTATTGTAGGAAATTGCTGAGCAGTGCTTGGAAGAGAAGTAACAACTCCGTCATCCACCCTTACGTTGTGATACCGCTCAGTCAACATAAGTACGAGATCCGGCGTGAGATTGATGCCGGCGGTCAGTTTGACGAGTAGTTCTCGCGAGGTAAAGTTGGTTTCCTGTGCTTCGGTCGTTCCACTCCCGAAGCCAAAGAATCTGGCGAAAGGGTTTTTAAACGCAGCGAAATCGGCAGCGAGAATGTATCGTCCTCCTCCTGCGCTAAGATTCTTATACCCTAAGTCGACACCCTGATCGATTTTTTGAGCGTACCAGACCAGCGCATGGTATTGCTCTGTATCAGAGGGATAACCGAAATAATTCAGTGATCCGCCATGTCCAACCTTCTGGTTATAAATATACTGCGGCGCCCAAATATCTTCGACATGCCCTTTGGAATTGGCTTTCAGAATTGTCGTGAGCCCGCCAGCCCAGTACCCTTCATTCCGATTATAGGCGAATGCTGGTAGCGGGATGACCGTATAGTCTGATTTAGTCGGCAGAGACTTCAGTGCGTGTTCCGCTGGATGGCCCAGATCATCTGCGAGTTCTTTCGGCGAGACTTCGCCCCCATCCCCATTGTCCTGAGCAGATGGGACGACTTGCTGTGGTTTCGAGGGACCATAGACATCTTCTGCATCGGCTGGACTCGGGGCAAATAATAGGGCTTGTATCGTAAGAATCCCTACCCAAAAGATCAGCACGACACCATCCAATGCTGTATCATCGATGGCACTCGTTGGCTAGTCCAGACGGTAAGAACCTTAAGGGGATGAACACCACGTACGAGGAAAGCACAACGGCCATATGAAGATCAATACGGAACTCAGCTCAAAAGCTATTCGCTAGTCCTTACGAAAGCCGGGGGCGGAGAAACCATCTGGTACAGGGATTGACTCAGAAAGAACAATTATTCAATACTGGCCTGTCCGAGAAACTGTATACGTGTACATGTGAGTTTCTTGTCTCGGCCGTTAGGGCATGTGAAGCCCTCGAACACATCGAGAGTCAGGCGAAGTGGCATACAGAAGATTCCGGAACGCCTGTGCTGAAGTTGCACTAACGGTCGCTGGAAATTGTGACAATCGAGAGAAATCGTAGAGCTGCTGGAATTCTCCAAGACCGTAGGTCATGCCACAATGAGGAAATATTTCGTGACCGCGAGCCCTGTACAAACAGCCTATGTACATTCGTCAACCACGGGTCGATGGTTCGATTTCACATGCCAGCTCTATGGACCTGCCTATGTGGTCATCTAGCCGCCCTGCCGTCGGAGTCTTGGAGATGATGGGCTTGCGCGGTTGCCTACACACCCCGCCTCTTCCGCTCAACGTGATCATCGTCCTATGCATTTGGATGCTGGTCGGTGGACTTGCCTGGGCCGATTCCTTTGACCTGACCGATGATGTCGGGATTCCGCACACGAGTGCTGCTGTCATCGTTGATTCGGATGGTGATGAAGGTCGCGTGAAGTTCGACCCTGTCGTTCGGACTAGTGGGTCCCTTTCGGGGCAGATGCCTCCCCTGACGATGCCGCAGTTGTTGCCGGTGCTGTTCTCACGCTTGCTCGTTGCGCGATCGCAAGATCCCATCTACCAATGGTTGTGTTCGTTCCGCATCTGATCCTTCCTCGTTCGATCTGCACCCATACCACTCGATTCCAATGTCGGGAGGTTCTGTCTCCGTAGCGCTATCCGGTGAGGAGGAGCATCAATGCTTGAACGTTTGATCCAGTTTTCGCTTCATCAGCGACTCTTTGTCTGTATGGCCGGACTGGTGCTGATGTGCAGCGGGCTCTACGCGTTTCACATTCTCGATGTCGTGGCGTACCCCGACCCCTCCCCGCCCATGATCGAGGTCATCACGCAGTATCCTGGCTGGTCCTCGGAACAGATCGAGCGCGCCATTACCCTCCCGATCGAGATCGGGCTCCAGGGCATGCCAGGCCTGACGGACATCCGCTCCCTCTCGATCTTTGGGTTGAGCGACATCAAAGTCTATTTCGATTTTGGCACGGACTATTTCCGGGATCGTCAGGAAGTCCTCAATCGGCTCCAGATGATTCCGCTCCCCCAGAACATACAGCCGACGATCTCTCCCTGGTCAGCGATCGCGGAAATCTATCGGTATGAGCTGATCGGTGAGAAGAAGACGCTCACCGATCTCAAGACAGTGCAGGATTGGCAGATCCGTCGAGAGTTTAAGCGCATACCGGGAATCATCGATGTCTCGACGTTCGGGGGCACGACGAAGGAGTACCACGTCGAGTTGGATCCCGGGCAGTTGATCAGTTACGACATCACGCTCGACCAAGTCATGGACGCGCTGGCCAAGAACAACACAGACGTAGGAGGCAATTATCTCACGCAGGGCGGGCAAAATTTTAACATTCGTGGGATGGGGTTGATCAAAAACCTGGACGATATCACCACTGCGGTGGTCGCCGAAAAAGCCGGCACCCCCGTGTTGGTCAGGAATCTCGGAGAGACCAGCATGGGGTATCGCGTCCGGCTGGGCAAAGTGGGGATCGATGATCGGGATGACGTGGTGGAGGGGGTCGTGCTTTTGCAGCGAGGCGCCAAGGCGTTACCGGTGCTGGAGCAGGTACAGCGGAAGGTGGACGAACTCAATAGCCAGAAATTGCCGCAGGGCGTGGCCATCAAGACATTCTATGACCGGACCGTGCTGATCCACACGACCATCGAGACGGTCGTGGATATTCTCATCGCCGGCATTCTGCTCGTCTCGATCATCCTCTATGTGTTCTTGGGACATTTTCGGACGGCGATGATCGTCGCCCTCACAGTTCCCGTTGCCCTGTTGTTCACCTTCTGCCTGCTCGTGGCGCGGGGGGACTCAGCCAACCTGATCTCACTCGGCGCCATCGATTTCGGCATCATTGTGGATTCGACGCTCATCATGGTCGAAAGTATTTTCTCCCATCTGGCTCACAAGCGGAACCCCGGCCTCACCGTGCCGATGCATATCACGAGGGCGGCCCGCGAAGTGGGCCGCCCCATCTTCTTTGCGACGGCCATCATCATCGTCGCTTTCGTGCCGTTGTTTACGATGACCGGAGTCCCGGGGAAGATCTTCGCGCCCATGTCGCTCACCTATGGATTGGCGTTGACCGGGGCGTTACTCATGGCCTTCACGCTGGCTCCGGCCCTCTGCTCGTTTCTGCTGACCGGGCCCATTCAAGAGAGGGACACGAAGATTGTGGCAGTCATCAAGCGGCGGTACCTCGCGGTGCTGGAGTGGGCGCTCGATCGTCCACGGGTGGTGATCGGCCTGGCCATCGCGGTACTGGTGTTCACGCTGGGCCTGGTACCGCTCATCGGCGGAGAATTCATGCCGGCCTTGGAGGAAGGGAATATCTGGGTGCGGACGACCATGCCGGTCGATATTTCATTTGAGGAAGCCAGCCGCCTGGTGACACAGGTCCGCGGGATCTTCAAACAGTTCCCCGAGGTGGTCAGTGTGGCGTCTCAACTGGGTCGTCCCGACGACGGCACGGATCCCACCAGTTTCTTCAACGCGGAATTCCTGGTGAACCTCAAGAACAAAGCGGAGTGGCGGAAGACCCTCTCGACCAAGCGGGACTTGATCGATGAAATCGAGCGGGAACTCTCGGCGATCCCCGGGGTGACGTTCAATTTTTCTCAGGCGATCCAGGATAACGTGCAAGAAGCCATGTCTGGTGTGAAAGGTGAGAATGCCATCAAGCTCTTTGGGAGCGATCTGCACCTGTTAGAAGCCCAGGCGGCCCAGATCAAGCAGGTGATGGAGCAGGTGCCTGGGGTGAAAGACCTGGGGGTACTCCATCTGCTCGGCCAACCGAATCTCATTATCGAGGTGGATCGTCAGGCGTGCGCGCGCTACGGACTCAAGGTGGGCGACGTCAACAGCGTGGTGCAGGCGGCCATCGGTGGCCAGGCCGTCACGCAGGTGTACGAAGGAGAAAAGTGGTTCGATCTCGTCGTCCGGTTCAAACAGGAGTATCGTCGGGACGCTGACGCGATTGGCAATATCCAGGTCAGTACGCTGGAGGGAGCCAGGATCCCGCTCAAGCAGTTGGCCACGATCACGGAGCAGACTGGTGCCTTCATCGTGTACCGGGAGAACAACGAGCGGTACATCCCCATCAAGTTCAGCGTGCGGGGACGTGATCTGGAAGGGACGGTCACAGACGCGCAGCAACGGATCGCCGCACACGTCACGTTGCCTGAGGGCTATCGCATCGAGTGGCATGGAGAATTTGACCAGCTGCAGGATGAAAAACGACGGCTCGCTGTCATCGTGCCCGTGACGCTCCTGCTGATCCTGTTCCTGGTATATTTTGTCTTCAATTCCATCCGCGATGCGCTGTTGGTCCTGATTGCCGTACCGTTTGCCCTCGTGGGAGGGGTGTTGGCGCTCGCCGTCACGGGGACCTCCTTCAGCATCTCCGCCGCCGTGGGGTTCATTTCTCTCTTTGGCGTGGCCGTGCAGGGCGGGCTCATTCTCGTGAGCCGCATTCGCGATCATGTCGGGGAAGGACACGATGTGAGGACCGCCATCATGCAAAGCGCCGAAGTACGGATGCGCCCGGTCTTGATGACCTCATTGGCGGCGGCGATCGGCCTCCTGCCTGCTGCGGTTGCCACCGGCATCGGGGCCCAGTCCCAACAGCCGCTCGCCCGCGTCGTGGTGGGGGGCATGCTGACCTCGGCAGTTTTGATTCTGGTGGTCTTGCCAATACTATATGAGCTGCTTCATCGAAATAAGAATCATGAAACCTGATCCTGGGTTGGGAACATATCAGGGTTCATCTCCGGCATGATCATGTACCGTAGTGGCACAGGAGGGAGTAACAACCTCAACGACACCATACCGGTTGCAGGGATTGAATGAAATCCACCCTATTCAGATATTTGGGCTTTGCACATCATTGCTTCCGCTGACAAAGGTGAATTGAGATTCCACGCTGCGTTGCTTGACCACCTGTACCATCCACGACCCTCCAAGGTTTGATGTAGCGACGTGCCGCGTGACCTGAGAAGACCCCCTAGTCCAAGGCCCTTCACGAACGGAGAGGGTCTCAGCCGGTTTTCTCAACTCAAGCCTATCAATACCACGCCGCCCAGAATAAAACCTAAGCCGATCCATCGCTCCAAACCGACCTGTTCCTGCAGCCAGAACTTGGACAGCAAGGCCACGAAGACGAAACACAGGCTGCTGGCAGGGAAAGCGATGCTGACATCGAGGAGGCGGAGGGCCATCGTCCACAGGACAGCCTGGGCGACAAAGCAGGCGATCCCAATGGCGACGGATCTATTGCGCCAGAGGCGGCGAAACGGGCCCCATCTGCTCACGTCTGCATGTGCGCCCTCCGCACCATGTTTGAAGGCGAGTTGCCCCACCGCCTCGAAGAGGACGGCCATCGTCACGAAGGTGAGACCCATCCAGCGAAGACTCATCGAGGGACCTCTGGCTGCGATTGTTCCTCGCCTCGGGCCGGGAACAACCCGGCAGTCCGAAGGTTGGTACGGCTGATGATCCAGACGCCCACCAGGATCATGAGAAGGCCGACCATACGCAGAGGGGAAAGGTGTTCGTGAAACATCGCCATCGACGCGCCGCTGACGGTGACATAGCTTAGGGCCGTGATTGGTTGCGCGAAACTGAGATCGGCATGGGCGAGGACGATCATCCAATTGAAGAACTGGAGGAAAAAGACCAGCAGCGCGACAATGAATAACGGTTCATGGAGGATCGCGGCGACAGTATGCCAGAGGTCAATGGTGTCCGGAACCTGTTCGACGGCGAATTTCCAGCAAAGCTGGACGATCGTGTCCATGGCAATCGTCATGGTCAAAGCGAACCAGACGATTCGGCGTCGGTGCAGTAGGCTGCTTTTCGAGATAACGGGCCGGGTCATAGCAAACAGACATCCCTATGACCGGCAGAAGGATCAACGGTTCGGCCCGAATTGTGGCCATCAGAGGGAAACGTCATGGGAGAACCTGACCACAGAAGTGAGGGTGCCGTCAAGCGCAAGGTTCTTCGATCGACTGACGCGAACTCCGGCACGACAGTGGTCGGTGATTACGCAGATATGATGAGGCTCAAGTTCACCTGTGTCCTCAAGAAAGTCGTGATTGAACCCGGCAAGTGCGGACTCGCGGCCGGCGACGACAAGAAGCTCGCGGGGGGGGGGATTACACTCGGCTGTCTGAAAAGCTGAATCCGTTCAATGAGCCGCATCTGTCTGCGCGACGGGTGCGGCCCTTGTTTAGGCCGGCATTCACTGTGGACTCTATGGGCTGGGCCTCTGACCAACAGTTCTGCTTTACAGGGCGCTCGCGGTTTGGTGCCTTGCAACAATCAGAAAAGAGATTGGGCATGAGACAGATTGATATGCCAGGTCTGTTGTGCCCCACTTGAGATTTGGACAGGGGCTGTTTTGAGGTCCAAAGAAGAATCCGTGCCCAGCGCCAGGATTTGTCCGCTTTAGAGACACGCCAGGACGAATAGGAGCGGATAGAAGCGCGGGGCTTCACCGTAGGCTATCGCCAAGAACAATTGCCGGGCCCTCCGTCAGGGCGTTGATTTCTTCTTGCTCGGTCGCTTTGGACCGGGTCAACTTCAGGCCACGCGCCGGCTTCGCGGCAGGATTGGCGGCGATCAGGCCGTCCTCGATGGAGGCATTCATCATTGTCCGTAAGACGGATTGAATGTTGCGGACTGTGCGCTTTTCGAGTCCTGCATCCGGAGTGTTCGTACCACGATGAGTTTATCCGTCCCCGATTCGGCGCCCCAGACTTCGCCAGGTCGCCCGAGCAATTGCCGTACATTGGCTCCTGCA
>JAGXAR010000073.1 GCA_018971525.1 Nitrospirota bacterium | reverse complement strand
CAGCGTTGTTTCTCCTCCGTACGCCTGCCAATTGGTATTGGTCACGAAGCTCGCAGCCGTGTTGAAGGCAAGATCGGTCGTGACAGCTCCCAAACCCGCTGGGTTCAGCGGCAGGTATCCTTGAAGTCGCTGCAACGCATACAGTGCGACCAGCCCCATCGCGTTGAATAACAGCATGGCGATCCCGTACTTCTTCCAGTCCATCTCCTCGGTTTGACGCACTCCGCACAGGCGATACACAAGCCGCTCAAGAGGGCCCACAACCCGGTCGAGCCCACAGGCTTGGCCTTCGTACACCCGCGCCATATACCATCCCAGCGGCTTGACCAGCGCGATCAGCACGACAAAGTAGAGTCCGATTTGAACCAGTCCATTGATCGTCATCAGAACCACTCCGGTTTCAGCAACGCGACCATGAGGTAGACCAATAATCCCAATGACAGAATTCCGCCGAGCACGTACATCGCATTCATGGCCGTACCCCCCTTACAGTCGCTCCAGCGCCGAGATGAGCCAGCCGGACAGCAGAAAAAATATCACTGCGATAGCCAGATAGATGAGATCCATGTGCATACCCCTCAATCGACGGCAAAGGAAATGTTGTCCATACGTCTTTCTCTACTTGTCCGCATTCATAGTAGACCGCAGGAAGTAAAAACGGTGTAAAAACCGCGGAGCTTCTGGAACAATTTTCTTCTGATTCGACAATCTGGCGACTGTGCCGGACCGGCTGTTACAACAACCCGCACGCCGCTGTGGCCGTTGTGACACTGTCCCAGCCTCTGCTGTAAGTCATGCAACGCCGCATGCATTTATCTCCTGTACTGTTCGCGACCCAAGATGAGACTGCGTACCGACATGATGACGTCCTCCCTCGTCCGATTGACGAATTCATTAATCACTCGCCTTGCCCCTCTCACCTCGACGACGTTTTAGGCAAAAACCGGGGCCGTCATCATCCCTGCCACAAACAACAATATCCTGCTAAGCCACCACACCATCTGGATCATGATCTCTGACTTTCCTTCCTATGCGCCTTGCGTCTTCCCATTAGACTGCCCTGGACTCGCAGTGTGCTGCCTCCGGGAGCGGCTTCTCCTGCAATCGTGAGCTCAGTCTATTGGCCTGGTGCTCTGCCCGCATGATGTCTATGACTATCACCCACAGCAGCCCGACCATCACTAACAGTATGCCCAGTGCAATCATTGTCATCGAGACTCCCTCACTTTTCTCTGACCGTCTGAGACTCAGCATCTCGTGACGCGTCCCTTGTCGTGTCAAGAAACTTATCAAGCTTCGTGTCAGAACGGTGTTAAGCCGGACCGAGAGAGTGTTAAGACGATATAAAAATTAATGGTAGAAGCTCATAAAGAGCGCGGAAATTACGCGCCTGAGAGGCAAGGCTGTGCAGGATGATTACCTAGATGCAGGAAAGCGGCTTTGTAGTGCAATTCGACTTGACGGGAGAGGTGCGGGAGTCGAACTGGATCCTAAAGAGGTTTGCTCTCTTGGTGAAAGATAATCGAGTTACTTGCGAGGCTCCCCGAGCACGCACCACATGCGGCGCGTGCCGGATTTCTGGTCGGTCACCGGTTCACCGCTGAAGAAGCTGACTTGCCAGGCCACTATGTCGTCGGTGGGATGCGGCGTAGCTGTCCAATAAATCTCCGACTTGATGTTGGAAAAGGGATGGCCCGCCGGCAGAGCGGGATCGTGCTGAGACGCGTCGATCAAGGTCTTGAGTTCGTCCACGGACGGTGCGCGCCATCCCTTCTGCCCGCCGACTTCTTTCGTCGCACAGCGAGCCACCGACGCGCCCCACACATCGTGCTCCCGATCCGGCTCCTGTTCCCAGATCAGACCGGTGCTGTTGTCCTTGACTGCTGCACCGTTCAACACCAATGTAAATCGAGAGGAGGCAGTGGAATCGGCTGCGAACGCCTGACTGGTCAATGCCACAATGCCGACCACGACGAGAGAAGCACGAGCTGCCTGCAGGCTTCGCATGCGGGAACCTCCTGATCCAGTTAACGCCTATCGTAAGAGAGTATCTGCGGTCGTGCAAGGAGGGTTACGGCGAGAGCCGGCGGTAGTGCTTCAGGAGAAGCAGCCCGCCCCAGGCAAACGAAGCCAGCATCAGGAGAATGCCGAGATTGTAGGCGAGGTGAGCCAGGAGATGGTCATACTCAAGCCAGCCCAGCATGGTCAGAATATTGTTCCAGTCATGCCCGTCCGTTTCCTTCCCAGTCACCCCACCGAGCAGCATGAGATCCAGCGCGCGCGCATCATTGATATAGGGGGCGATATCCATGAAGCTTTCCGCTGTCCACCAGAGAGCCACTGACGCGCCGAAGGGATCGCGCGTCTTAACGAGAAAGGTAGCGAGGCAGACGAGCGGCATCAGGATCTGACCGAGACTCCCGCCCAGAATCATCATGAAGCGTCCCAGCGGGATAAATAGAAGATGGCCCGCTTCGTGGAACGGCAGATTGATCAGATGGAGAAACGATTCCCCTGTGTAATTCGTTTCGAGCGGCGTGAAAATGAACGTGCGGCCCCACCAGAGCAGCAAGAGAAGCACCGCGACCCGGCCAGCGAATGTCATCGAATCGGTCGACGTATCTGAGTCAACGAGCCACTCTTTGGCAAGGGCCACGCAGCGCGAGTGATCCCGCAGCACAGGCTGTCGCTGCAGCGGGGCAAGCGCCCGATACTTCGCAAAGATGATCCCGCACTTCATGCATTCTGTCGCCCCGTCCGGCTGGTCGGCCTGACACTTAGGACACGACAGGGTCGAGATCACTATAGATGCCATAGGCACACTGTAGGGCCGGACGCACGATCGGACAAGATAATCTCCGGATTGATCCAGACCGCTGAATGTGGCTCACTCGGTGGAGAAGACTGCACAGAATGGTCATAAAGGACAGACTTCTCACCCGCCCAGCCCTGGCGCGCCGAGACGCGCCTTGCCCCAAGGCAAGGCCGCAGCCGATGAAAGCACCGGAGGCGTAGCCTCTAGGCTACATGGAGGAGGCTTTCGAGGCGAGAACAACGATGGCGGACTTTTTCAGCATCCTGCTAGGTAGACTAGTGGAATGAGAAAGGAACAGGAGCGAACGTCAGCACAAATATGGCGAGGGCAATCCATCCGACAACGATCCGCCCTCGTCCCAGTGACACGTGAGGATCGCGCACCGGCGGATGCCCGAAACCCCACAGTCCTGCCATGAAGGCCCAGAGGAGCCAACCGGGCCAGCCCACGAATCCCAGCACGATCAACAGCGGCACCATGGCAAACGCCATCGTGCGTTGGCGTGAACCCCACAGAGCGTACGCCACATGCCCGCCGTCGAGTTGGCCGATGGGAATGAGATTCAGCGACGTCACAAATAGACCGAACCAGGCGGCGAAACCGATGGGGTGCAAGACGATGTCGGCCTGAGGAGGGAGGGATCCGACGACCAGCCAGGAGATGAACTGCAAGAGCAACGGTTCGCCCAACTGCAATCCGTAGGTCGCCGTCCGATCCACCACCGTTGACAGATTCAGCCCGATGACCAGTGCCACCACCGCAACGACAAAACCGGCTAGCGGACCAGCCACGCCGATGTCGAACAGCGCGCGCCGATTCACAATCGGCCCGCGCAGGCGGATGATAGCCCCGAATGTGCCGATGAAATACGGAGGGCCCGGGATGAACAACGGCAGCGATGCCGGGACGCTGTGGATGCGGGAGAGGACGTAGTGCCCACACTCATGGGTTACTAGAATCCCCAGTAGCGTGGCGGCGAAGGGAATCCCGCGCCAGAGCGTCTCGGGGTGTTCGAGTAGAAAGTTCACCGGTCCATGGATCGGTCCGTTATAGGCCTGATAGGCTCCGGCCCACAGGGTGGTAAAGACCGTTGCCACAAAGAGGCTGATGGGGAGGGTCCATTTCGAGAAGGGGGTCTCCTCAAATTCCTCGTCCGTGGAGAGATCACTGAGGTCATCAGACGGCCCCGTCGCAACCGGCAGCTCTCCGCTGCGGATCGGCCGGTCGTCGTTCCGCTGGTCAAGATTCATGAGGCCTTCTTCAATGATCCGCGGCGAAGGGGTTATGATCGAGTTCTTCACGAACCGTCGTGGCCGGTCCGTGACCCGGCAGTAGGATACAGTCGTGAGGCAATTTCAACACGCGCTGCCGCACGGAGTCCAGATGGGTCGTGAAGAGGCTGCGGGGAAGGGATTTTCCAATCGATCCGGCAAACAGGGTGTCACCAACGAAACAGGCGGGCTGTGACTCGGCATCGACCCGATAGCAGACACCGCCAGGCGTATGGCCTGGCGTGGCGAGGCAATGGACCCTGAGACGCCCGACCGAGATGGCACGTCCGTCGTTCGGGACAGTAAGACGATCCTCCGAGGGCTTCCAGTGCAGGAGACTGACATCGTCAGCCCCCAGATAGACCGGAACTTGCCATCGTGCCAGGATTTCTTGAATCCCGTCGGCGTGGTCCGCATGCCCATGCGTCAGACAGATGCCGGTCAGCCGGACTCGATGGGATTCGACCCAGGCGATCATGGCCGGAGCGTTGTACGCCGTATCGACAAGGAGCGCCTCACCGGAATCGTGCACGATATAGCCGTTGACAGCATAGCCGTTGATCTCGCCCTGTATGGTTTCGATTCCCCGGATCGAGGGAATCGGTTGAGGAACCCACTTTTCTAGAACGATCTGTTCCAACGGACCGGGGCGCAGCCCTAACGTGGTGGCGAGGGCGCGCACTTCCGCCCGATCGCGCGGCCGATCGCCTCGTTCGAGTGCGGTGATATCGGCCCCCGGAAGGCCGGTGATACGCGCCACATCCTCCACGGACCAGGCCTGCCCGATGCGGGCCTTCTTGATGATGTCACAGAAATCGTCTTCGAGCGGCATGCATACGCCTTCGGCGGTCAACTTGGACTCGACCATACGTCCATTCTCTCTACTTCCTCACCCAAAGCTTCGGAGGCTTTATTCCCTGGGGCCGGCGGCCTGTTGATCTCCCACTGCGCGCGTCCAACGAGGGCCTTCTCAGGCCGCGCGTTGCGCGAGCACAGGAGATCAGCGGGCCACCCGCTCACTCTTCTCTCAGCTCTCCGGAGCCAACTTTATTTCTTTTACCTCCCCAAATCCAGACAGCAACTTCGGCAGGGCCTCGCCGGACCCGACGGCGACAATGGTCAGTCGCTCGGGGTGGAAATGTTTCTTCGACGCCGCCAGGATTTCTTCCTTCGTCAATGCGATCACGCGGGCACGCAATTGCTGGAGAAAATCCTTGGGAAGCCCGTCATATTCCAATTCAATCAACCGTCCCACGATCGCCGACGAACTGGCGAAGGAGAACACAAACGAGTTCACATAGGCCTCTTTCGCTTCTGCCAGCTCGCTGTCTGTCACCAACTCCGTCCGCATCCGTTCCATATTCGCGACAAACCGGGCGATGACCTCTTGCGTCGACGGCAGCTTCGTCTCTGCACGCATCAGCCAGACGCCTTGATCGTGCACCCCGGTGTTCAACCGGCTCCCGACCGAGTAGGCCAAGCCCCGCTTGGTCCGAACGTCGTTGAAGAGACGGCTGCGAAAGGAACTGCCCCCCAGAATGTCGTTCGCGATCGCTAAGGCGACATAATCCGGATCGTTTTCTTTGATCGTCAGATGACCGACGCGGAGATGCGTTTGCGAGGTACCCTTGTTCACGAACCGTACGACGGGCTTCGCCATAAGGCTCTGGGGCACATCGGCAATCGTCAGCACCGGTACCTCGCCTTGCTTCCAATCGCCAAATACTTCGCGCAGCAGGGCCAGCATCGCGGGCTTGTCGAAATCTCCCGTCACCCCCAGCATCATGCCGTTCGGATGAATGGTCTTCCGGTGAAAGTCGACCAGATCGTCTCTGGTAATGCGAGTGACGGACTCGATGCTGCTTTCACGCGCCGTCGGATGATCCGCTCCGTACAGAAGCTTCACGAACTCGCGTCCGACGATCGAGCCCGGATTGTCTTGCCTGCGGCGAATCCCTTCAATAGCCTGCAGCTTGGCCAGTTCAACCCGCGCCGGCTCAAAGGCGGGCGTCCGAATCAGTCCCGCGAAAATCTGGAGCCCCCGCTTCAAGTCCTTGCTGAGAACATCGAGGGACGCGGAACCGGATTGCCGTCCGATCGAAATGCCCACATCCCCGGCGAACTGTTCGAGTTCCTCGTCCACCTGTTCGGACGACAGACCGCCGCCCCCGCCTGTCCGCATGATGGAACCGGTCAACGAAGCCAGGCCGATCTTATCTGCCGGATCGAGCCAGCTGCCCGTTCGCATGGTCGCAGTCATGCTGATCAAGGGCAGCTCGTGGTCCTCAAGTAGATAGACGACCATCCCGTTCTCGAGCACCACGCGATCCGGTTCTGGCGGAGTAAACTCAACCGGCTTGAACGTCATCTGCCGCGGATCGCCCAAGACGAGATCCCCGGCCCAGGCAGCCGGTCCCGGGACGGCGACCGCCATGATCATCGAGCACAGCACGACACTCCATCGTTTTACATTTCGCGTTTCACGCTTCACGTCCCCCGTCCCCTTCATCGCGCCACCTCTTGCTTGGGCGCCGCAGCGACTTTCTTCTCGCCGGCCTTCTTCACCAACGTGGCCACCGTTCGGTTCGACTTCGTGAAATACTCAGCCGCCACACGCTGAATATCCGCCGGCGTCACGGCCGCAATTTTATCCCTGGCCTTTAACGCATAGCGCCAGTCTCCCGCCACCGTCTGATAAAGCGCTAACTGAGAAGCAAGGCCTCCGTTGGATCGGAGGGCTCGCACCAAGTCGGCATCGAGATTGTTCAACACTTTCTCGAGCTCCTTGGCGGAGACCGGTTCCGTCTTGAGCCGTTCGAGCTCGGCATAAATGGCCCCCTCGACTTCTGCCGTCGTATGAGGCGCGAGCGGCGTGGCATTGAGCACGAACAGATTCGGGGAGCGGACCCCCGGATAATTCGAATCGGAGTTTACCGAGGCAGCGATCCGTTTCTCGCGGACCAGAGTTGTATAGAGCCGGGAGGTAAGTCCCTCGCTCAGCACCGCGTCGATTACATCTAAAACATAGTCATCGGGATGGCCCAACGCCGGCTTGTGAAACCCGATGGCCACCGACGGTTCGGCATCGAACTCCACTTCCACGCGGCGCTCCCCTCGTTGAGACGGCTCGACGGTGACGATCGGAGGCTGTGGAGGCGCGGCCGGTATCCTGCCGAACGTCTGCTCGATCAAGGTCATGACGTCCTTCGGATTAATGTCGCCCACGATGGCAATCGTCGCATTGCCGGGACCGTAATGGGCCTTGAAGAAGGCTTCGGTGTCAGCCGGGGTGAGCGACAGGATGTCCGACTCCCAGCCGATCGTCGGAATGCTATAGGGATGCGCCCGGAAGGCTGCCGAGGTGAAGGTTTCAAACAATAGCCCGTTGGGGCTGTCGTCATTCCGCATCCGTCGCTCCTCCATAACCACTCCGCGCTCTTTGTAGAATTCGCGGAGGACCGGATGCGCCATGCGATCGGCTTCGAGGGCAGCCCACAGAGGCAAACGATTCGCCGGGAGGCTGATCATATAGCGGGTCAGATCCTTGCCGGTCGATGCATTGAGCCCGACCCCCCCGTGGCGTTGGTAAAGTAAGGCCATCTCATTGGCCGCCACGAACTGCGCTGCCTGTTCCTGTAATTCCGTGAATCGTTTCTGCAGCGCGTCGATGGCTGCGCGATCCTCGGGGCTGGCTGGTCTCTCCAAGCTCCTCTGTGCGAGTTCCCGTTGCCGCTGCTCCAACTCGGTCCCCACTCGAAACAACTCTTCGAGAATGGGGCGCTCTTTCTCGTAATTCTTCGTCCCCACCGTCCTCGTGCCCTTGAATGCCATATGTTCGTAGAGATGCGCCAGGCCGGTTTGCCCGACCTGTTCGTTTACCCCCCCGACCCCGAAGGTCATGTTGAGGGAGACCACCGGTGTCTGATGCCGCTCGACCATGAGCACGGTCAACCCGTTCGCCAGTTTCTGTTCCACCACACGGTCCGCCAGACCGAACGATGCCGCAAGAGGCAGATCGAGGTTGAGGCTAAGGCTGAGGGCCAGTGCGACGATCAGAACCGTGAAGCGTGAAGCGTGAAACGTATCTCGTGGGAGGACGGAGCTAATAGCGAATGGCATATGGCGGGGATAAAGATCATCCTGTACTTGTTCGAGGGGCAGATTATCGGCCATAAGCCTTACGCTAGAGGCTCTTTTCTTCGGACGAGATACCAGCGACGCTTGAGTCGTCATATAAAGAGCTCCATGAGTTGTTCAGGTCGTTCGATAAACCAGTCCGGTCGACAGGCCTCCATCTTGGCACGATTCCCCATCCCGTACCCGACCGCACAGACACGAATTCCGGCGTTATGCCCGCCGTTGATATCATTGGTACTGTCCCCGACGAGCACGGTGTGTTCTTTCGGCACATTCAATTGTTCCATCACATGCAACAGCATACCCGGTTCCGGTTTCAATCCAAACCCGTGATCGCCTCCGACGACATACTGAAAATGATTCGCCCCCAGCCCTTGAAGAATCACGTTCGTGTATTCGATCGACTTGTTGGTGGCCACAGCCTTCCGCTTGCCTGAGAAATGGGTCAGCATCTCTCCAATGCCTGGATAGAACGTGGTGCGATCGAGGCAATGGGTCAAGTACTGGCCCCTGAACACCTGCAAGGCCTCCTCGAAGGTGACCCGGCTTCCCTCGCCGACCGACAAGCGCAGCAATTGCTTGACCCCATCCCCCACAAACCCGAAGATTTCTTCGAGTGGGCGCTGCGGCAGTCCTAGCTCGGCCAACGTGAGGTTCACCGACGTGGCAATATCCCACTTGGACTCGATGAGCGTTCCGTCCAGATCAAAAATCAACAACTCGACAGAGGTCTTTCCCATCATTTTACCTTTCGTAACTCGTCCTGCAACGCCCCAAGCCGGTCTCGCTTCGCCTGGTCTGTTTCCTTGATCCAAGCTTCACGCACGACATTCACCATCCGTTTCTGCCCTACGTGAGGGGGAAGCATCGGCTCGATAATCCTCCATCGATTCCTGACGGCTTTCACGCGAAATCGAACTTCTTCTGTACGAGCCTCCTGGACGAAACCGGCGGTTTCCAGATACACAGAGCCGATGACCTGAAAGGTGACCGGAATGACGACCTCCAGCCTGTCGATGACCTCCCATTGGCGATACTGCTCCGCCACCACAAAGCCCCGCGTCACGACCACATGCCCCCACGTCGGCTCCTCATGCCAACTCGTGTAGGACGCGACCGTATCGACCGACAACGCATCGAGCCGAGCCCCCTTATAGTCGAGCGCCAGATATCGTTTCACCACCTCCGCAGGAGATTGATTGAGGGATCCGGTCTGCGCGAGCGCGTTTCCGGCTGACAACAGCAGGGCAAGCAACTGACACAGAAAAAACACTGATCGCCCCACAACGTTGGGTGCCATCATCTGCACTCTTCTTCCAATCTATACTCCTCCTGAGGAAACCGGGTACGCCTCTTTTGCGCGCGTCCGGCAAGGGAACTGTCAGTCCGCTGGCGCGGTGCGGACACAGGGCCTGCTCAGTTGCTTCAGTTCACCCGACTTTGTGTAACTTCATGAAATTGGTCTCCCCGGGCTGACCAATCCTGGTCCCCGACAGTATCACGATCCGCTGTCCCGTCGTCGCCAGTCCCTCGGTCTTCAGGCGGCGTTCTGCTTCATCGATCCGCTCATCGGTGTGCTCAATCTGCCGCATCGTGTGAGGGATGACACCCCAGTACAGCGCCATCCGCTGCCGCACGACCTCAAATGGAGTCAATGCAATAATTGGCGCGTCGGGACGCTGTTTCGACAGCAAACGCGCCGTTGTACCCCGTTCGCTAAATGCCACAATGACGCTCGCCCCGATGACTGAGGCTGCCGAAGAGGCTGAATGGCAAATAGCTTCCGGGAAGGAGCCTTCCCCCCGTGGCGCGTCGGACGAGCGCGTATAGCACGATCGGGGCCCTACTTCTGCGGCTCGAACGATCCGGTCCATGACACGCACTGTTTCAACCGGATGCTGACCGATCGCCGTCTCTGCGGATAGCATGACGGCATCGGTCCCATCGAACACGGCATTCGCCACATCCGACGCTTCGGCCCTTGTCGGACGCGTATGGTGCGTCATGGACTCCAACATCTGAGTGGCCGTGATCACGAGTCGGCGGCGACGGTTGGCTTCGGCAATAATGCGCTTCTGTAAGAGTGGAACCGCCTCCGGCCCCATCTCCACTCCCAGATCGCCCCGCGCCACCATCACACCGTCTGCCTGATCAAGAATTCCGTCCAAGCACTGAACCGCTTCCGGCCTTTCGATCTTCGCAATAATCGGCACATCGCCGCCCCAGTCGGCCAATAACTTCCTTGCGGCCACCACGTCATCGGGACCTCTGACAAACGAGAGGGCTACATAGTCCACCCTCTGCGCGATGCCGAACCGGAGATCGTCCCGATCTTTGTCTGTCAGGGTCGGAGCGCTGATGCGAGTATCCGGCAAGTTCATGCCCTTGTGCGAGGTGAGTCGTCCCCCGATTACGACTCCGCATTCGACGGCGCCGCCGATAATCCGATCAGCCATTAGCTCGATTAACCCATCGTCGATCAGGATGCGGGCGCCCGGCTGGACATCCCGCACCAGGTATTGGTACGTCACCGGAATCTCACGCATGCCGGATGAAGCGATAGACTGTGCACCGAGTTGACCGCCGGACCGGAGCAGAGTCGTCACGAGCCTCACCGTCTGGCCGGCAACCAGATCGAGCCCGCCCTGATCGACTTCTCCAACACGGATCCTCGGCCCTTGCAGGTCCTGGATGATCGCCACCGCCGCGTGCCGACGATCTGCTGCTTCGCGAATGGCCTTGACCGCCCGCGCATGCGATTCGTGGGTCCCATGAGAAAAGTTGATTCGCGCCGCGTCCATGCCGGCCTCAATTAACTGATCCAGCACGGTGGGTGAATCGCTGGCGGGGCCGATGGTGCACACGATTTTGGCTTTACGCATAGACAATACTGACACTGGTCATTGGTCAATCTGGATGTGCACCGCGCGAGACAGATAAGGCGGGCGAGGCATGACATTCCGACTCATCCCGCATTTTACGCGCGGCCCGCTTTTCCCGCTCTTCTCACGACAAAATCCAGGGATGCCATTCTAACAAACGACCTCCAAGCCCACAACGCAACCGCCGTTTCAGGCGCAGACCGCCTCATTAATCCAAGATCAAGTCTCCCTGTGACGATGCGATGAGTAGCAGGTTGCGGAAAAACTATTTTAGCACGCTAGCCCTTCGAGCGGCCGCAGGTGTGGCACAACAGGAGAACACTTCCTCAGGATGCTCAAAAAGGCCAGACTTCTCACCCACCCAACCCCGGCGGGTATTTCACCCTCCCGCCCCGAGTCTGGCAAGACAGACTGTTCGCCCTGGGACGTCCCTTGTCCCAAGCAAAGCCGCAGCTCTTCGGCTGACCCTCGTTTCACGGTTCCAGGGATCGATACGAGAACGATGCTGGCGGACTGTTTCAGCAGCCTGGTAGAGATGGAATCAGGGTGCGGCCATTACGGTAAGACGCCACGGTCCATTCGCCCCGCTACGGCAGCTCGCTTCCGTGCATTCGGGCGAAGATCTCCCAGTCGAACTGCTTCGGTGCCACAGCGTGGAGCGGGATTGCCTCGATGGTGCCTTGCCCGCGATAGGCCAACATGCACCCGACCACCCGCTCCGGCTCCTTGACGAGACGGCGAATCGCTTCATAGGCCAGATCTTGCCCGATGGTCTTGTCCTCGGGGGTCGGGGGCGCCCCCCGTAACGTATGGCCGAGGATGGTGGCTTTGGTCGCAGGGGCGAGGCGAAATTCACCGGGGCGTGCCTGAAACTGCGGCCATGTCGTGAGTGTGCCGGCGACATACTCGACTAGACCGCGCACGCCACCATCCGGGTGATGGCGATGGGGCGTCTGTTCCGCCACCACAAACAGATGGCTTTTGTTGGGGACGCCCAACGTGCGATTGAGCGTGCCCAGGATGATGTCGTCGATGTATGCGTCGGGATCCGGATGCTCGTTTACCAAGAGGCCTTCAGCTCTGGCCTGATAGGCGCAGGCGAGGGCGAGATGACCGGACCCCGCTCCCATGATCTCGACGAAAAAGACGCTGCCCATGGCGGAACTGGTGGCTTTCAGCGATTCGATGGATTGATTCGCCAGAGACACGGCCGAATGAAAACCCAGGGAGGTCGTCCCCGCGAGATTATTGTCGATCGTGCCGGGAATCCCTATTGCCTGGACCCCAAATCCTTCGTAGAGCGCCCGCGCGCCGCGAAGACTCCCGTCCCCACCAATGACCACCAAGGCTCCATCTTCCATATAGGGCCGAAGATGCCGCATGGTGGCTTGCTGCACCTGTTCGTCCTTGAAATCTTCGAAGCGGCTGCTCCCGATCGGACTGCTTGCATGGCTGCCCATGCCGCGGGTGTCGCCCTCGGTCACGGCTTCGATCCAGTTGTTGGCCAGACCTAAGTACCCGTGGCGAACAAAGTAGACTTCCAGGCCAAACCGCTGTCCGGTCACGCGCAGTTCTTTCAACGCGGCGCCGGCGCCGGCGAAATCGCCACCAGAAACCAAGGCCACGATCCGCTTGATCTGTCGGGGCTTGAGCGTGATCCGGTCTCTCCGTTCTCGCTCGACCTTCACCCAGGTCTCCCGCGCTGCCCGTTCCCGTGCCGACAAACCCACAGCGGTGGAATAGCCGGATAAGAGTCCCTGTTCGTAGGTCAGCAGGACGACGTTATCCTGTCCTTCCTTATATTCGCCAAACTCGGTGAAGGCTTCGCGAAAGGGACGAGGATCGAGATAAATCATGAGCGCCCGCAGCGTAGAGCTGTGGCTGTACACACACACGGCCTTCCCCTGGTAGGACTGACCCAACCGGCGGAAGCCATCGACAATATCGACATAGACATCGAAGAAAGAATGCCCGCCCGGGTAGCTGTAGAGGGGATGTTTGATCAGGCGCTTGGCCGTCTGCACGTCCACGCCGAATGCCTTTGCAGCCTCCTCGGCTTCCACCTTCTTCTCCAAACCCGTGACCCATCCGAAATCCTGGGAGTCTAAGGCGGGATCGCAGACTGGTGGGAGCGCCTCAGCTTGGTGCGGCTGCGCCTGCATCAGCGCTGCGACCACCCGTTCATACAGCTGGCGCGTATTGGGGCTCCGGCTCACCAGATGGATGAAGGTGCGCGGATCGAGGTAGTTGTGAATGTGCAGGAAGTCCAATTGTTGCCCGACCACGCCCAGCATCCGGGCCAGGGCCGCACCGACTGCGTCGGCTTTGGGGACGCCCCGCTCAGGATCCAGCACGTTCGCGAGGCGGCGCCCGACTCGATAGGTGCCGCTCTCCACGCGTGAGATACCATGACGCATCGTGAACAGGAGCGTGCGACCGGTCAAATCGCGCGGCAAAAGCCAAAACCGATCCTCGCCCAAGTCCAGCACGATACGATCCTCGACCAACTGCGGAGTCAGTTGCGCGCGCGGCACGATCGCCACCGGCCGGCGATGCGCCGGCTTCTGCACTGACCCGATTGGCACGCGGAAGAGCGGGGCCAACTCGCCTGCTGCGAGGAGATAATTCCAGGCGGCAAAGAACACCAGTTCATCACCCCTGCAACCCTCATCGATCACCACGCGACGGGCAGCCCGATACTCCTCTGCCCCGGGAAAGCCCCCTTGCACACACTGGACAAACGCCCGGATCTTCTCGATGGCGTCACGGGCTCGCTGTCGTCGATCGGCGGAGGAAGTGGGGGTGGGTGGAAACGTAATTCCCTCACCGACGGTGCGACGCGCCAGCATCTCCCCATAGGCCAGGAGCCCTTCGACTGTCACAAACTCAAACCGGTCTACTGCGGATTCCAATCTGGACCTCGTTGGCTCGTCCTTGCGTGAGCGACCATCGTGTCTGCCCGATCTGCCCGTACGGTGACCGGGAGACGCCGGACTGGAGAACACTTCAACAAGTTGAATACGTCAGATGCTACGCTGGCGAATTGGCGATAGCAACAATTCCTGGCCTCGAGCGCCCGTTGATCCTCCGAGACCGTGCGTGCTAGGGTTCGTACTGTGCTGCCTCGCCTCGTGATACGAACGCGAAACTATGGATCGAACTTGGAAGGTCTATGGAATACTCGTCGTCCTTGGTGGGCTACTGTTCAGCGGCCCCGCAGGTTCCTCCAACGCCGGCTCGACGTCTGAACCGACCGTACCGTCTGTCTCTGTCCCATCAGTCCAGTCCCCGGGACCGGCTCTTCACGATGCCACGCTGCCGCTCGATCGACAATCGCACCGCGTCGCGAAGGACCCCCTACAAAAATCCAAAGACCTGCTGGAGGCAATTCAGCAACATGAGGGCAAGCCCCTCCCCGGATATATCGGCGGCGGGGTGTTTCAGAATCGTGAAAGACGACTGCCTCGCGGTCACTATCGCGAGTACGATGTGAATCCCAAAATACGCGGCCGCTCGCGGGATGCGGAACGGATCGTCGTTGAACAAGACACCGGCAGGGCCTATTACACCGCTGACCATTACCGAACCTTCACTCCATTGAATTAAACATTATGGCTTCGAAACAGACACTGACATTGACCTCCTATCTCCAATCGACGAAGGCCCCCTGGACTACGTTGCTGATGGTCAAGACGGGGCAGCGGGCTGAATCGCTGGTGCATGCACCGAACGGATATGCGTTGAGAACCATCAAGGGCGCCAAGTGCCAGACCACCGATGGCCTGTTGACAGAATTTGCCCGCGCATTGGATTTTCCGGACTACTTCGGCCACAACTGGGACGCCTTGGAGGAATGTCTAGCCGACCTGGAGTGGCTGCCGGCCAAGGGCTATATCCTGCTCATCACCAATGCTGTGCAAGTGTTGCCCGACGAAGAAGAGTATGAAACCTTTCTTGAGATCTTGCGTGATGCGGGAGAGGCCTGGGGAATCGGACAAGCGGGAATGGGCGCGCGACGAGCGACGCCATTTCACGTTCTGTTCGCTGTATCGGAACGAGAAAAAGCCAAGCGGGCCCACTGGAGGATGACAGAAATCAATGCGGAACCGACTCGGGAGGCTGGATTACGGCGTCGAACTCCCTCAAAACGGACCTAACAGACTGCGGGAAAACGATGCCGTCCCGTCAGAAATCCAATGGTCCGCCTATCTGGGGCAACAGGACGACCCCGTAGGATAGTCGCGCGAGATAGGCGGGAGAGGAGAAACACGCGGAATCAGGGTTCGCGCGTCACGATAGCTGGGCGCGCTTGAGAGCGCTGTCGACATTTTCCAACTTCCGACAACGAAAGGAGTCGACTATGGGACTCATGGATCAATTGGGACAAGCAGTCGGCGGGATGATGGGTGGCCAGACGGCACAGAACCCTCTGTTGCAGGCTGTCACGAGTTTGCTCGGACAGAAGAGCAGCTTGGGGGGATTGGCCGGTCTTGTCCAAACATTCCAGAAGAACGGACTCGGCGACATTGTGAACTCCTGGGTGAGCACAGGCAAAAATCTGCCTATCACCCCGGATCAGATCAAGCAGGGCCTCGGGAGCGATTTTCTGAGCCAACTGGCGAACAAAGCCGGCGTCTCGCCAGATACCGCGAGCGCTCAGCTGTCTAGCTTGCTGCCCGACTTGATCGACAAATTGACGCCGAACGGCAAGATTGAAGCCGGCGGGATCGACCAGCTGCTCAAAATATTTCAGGGGAAAATGGGAACGTAATTCCCGGTAGATCGACAAGAAGATGCGCCCGTCCTACGGACGCATCTTCTTGGTCACGTTCAGCAAGCCTGTCCAGCGGAAGAGCACAGAAGACAATTCGGTCGCAACTCCAGAGTTTGAGGCAATGTGAATCGATGCCAGCCAGCGGGCTTGGACCGCGTGGCGATGAGAGACGCAAATCCCATGCGTTTCACGAGCATCGTCGAGAGGGGCCTTCTCGCCCACCAGTTCGGTTTTCCCTTCTTGTCGGCACCACGAACAGACAATCTTCATCCTTGATCCCTTAATTGCTTCCTAGAATCCCGAATAATACCCACTAATTAGGCAAGAGTCGGGCCGTATCAGATTGGTAGCATGAATCAGCACATTTGCAAGAGATTACGAAAAGTCCCTGTCTTGCAGTGAAACAGCGTGGATCAAGAAATGTTGAGAAGCGTATCTCTTCAGACATTTTTTGTCCCCTATCGCTGTGTCACACCGCATGGACCTCCTCTTTCTTGACCGAGGCTCGATCGCATGGTAGTGTGCGCCCCCATTATGAAAACCACTCGTTCCGCCAAGCTGTTTGCCGATGCTCAGCAGTTGATTCCCGGGGGTGTAAATAGTCCGGTGCGTGCCTTTCGCTCCGTCGGAGGCCAACCCCGGTTTATCAAGCGCGCCAAAGGCGCGCGGCTTTTCGATGTGGATGGAAATACCTACATCGACTACGTCCTGTCATGGGGCCCGATGATTTTAGGTCACGCCGCCCCATCGGTCGTCAGTACAATCAAAAAGGCGGCCGCGAACGGAACCAGTTACGGCGCGCCGACCGAGCTGGAAGTGATTCTTGCCCGCATGATCCGCGACGCCTTCCCATCGATGGAAAAGGTCCGACTCGTCAGCTCCGGCACCGAAGCGGTCATGAGCGCGATTCGTGTCGCACGTGGCTTTACGAAGCGAGATAATATTCTGAAATTTGAAGGGTGCTATCACGGCCACAGCGATTATTTGCTGGCGAAGGCCGGCTCAGGTCTGGCCACGTTGGGGATCCCGGATTCGCTTGGAGTTCCGGCTGACTTTGCGAAACACACCTTGACCGTCCCGTACAACGACATCCGAGCGGTTCAACAGATCGTCAAGGAACATCGGGCCACGTTGGCCTGCATTATTCTGGAACCGATCGCGGGGAACATGGGCGTCGTGCCTCCGGCGTCGGAATTCCTTGCGTCACTCCGGCAACTTACCGCAGAAAACGACATCCTCCTGATTTTTGACGAAGTCATCTCCGGCTTTCGGGTGGCCTATGGGGGAGCACAAGCGCTCTACGGGATTACTCCGGACCTGACGGTGCTGGGGAAAATCATCGGCGGAGGATTGCCGGTCGGCGCCTATGGAGGACGAAAAGAGATCATGGATCTGATCGCGCCGTCGGGGCCGGTCTATCAGGCGGGGACCTTGTCGGGAAATCCGTTAGCCGTGTCCGCCGGCATTGAAACGCTCAAGCAGCTCAAAGCCCGCGGGGTCTACAAGAAGCTGGAAGAGAAATCAGCAGCCCTGGCCAAAGGGATTGGAGACGCCGCAAAAAAAGCGGGCGTGCCGCTCACGCAAACCAGAGTCGGCTCGATGCTTGGTGCTTTCTTTACATCGGAACCGGTAGTGGATTGGAATACCGCAAAACTGTCGGACACGAAACGATACGGACAATTCTTTCACAAGATGCTGGAACAGGGGGTGTACTTGGCCCCCTCTCAATTCGAAGCCGCCTTCCTCTCGACCGCTCATTCAACCCGCGATATCGACTACACGATCAAAGCTGCGCATTCCGCATTCAACGCACTTTGAGGAGCTAATGACTTATAGCTAGTGGCGTATGGCCATAAGCTACGAGGAAAGTCCTTCTCTCTCCCCCGCTATTAGCTATGCGCTCTACGCTCTTGCCGCTGTATCAAAGTAGGTACCCATTGAATCGGTTTCGATACAACCGCAGTGTCCTCTGGAAGCTGTTCAACCCCTCGACTTCTCATCCACCCTGGCGCGCCGAGGCGCGCCTTGCAAAGCAAGGCCGTAGCAAGCGAAAGGTTGAGGAGGTATACGCCTCACTTCGTGTGGGCCGTTCGCCTCATAATGAATCTTGGCGAACGGAATGGCCTCTACAGCGCTTCCATTTCCGAGGAATTTCTCATCAACGTTGAAACCTTGAGGGGAGCGAGAAC
>JAGXAR010000017.1 GCA_018971525.1 Nitrospirota bacterium | reverse complement strand
TTTAGATTGATTACGGCCCGGAACATTCGTGCGAGCGAATGGGCTCCGGGTTATTCCCCTTTGGGAAGTCGCCCAAGGTAGAACGTGGCGATGGCTACGGTTGCCGCAACATTAAGAGATTCTACGTCGCGGCTGAGCGGGATGGTAAATCGAGTGGTGGCCTGCCTGCAGATCTGAACTGACAAACCGCGGCTTTCATTGCCGACTGCGAACACAAGCTTCCGTGGCGCCTCCTGAATCTCATCGATCGGAATAGTCCCGTCACCTGCCACTTCTGCTGTGAAGATCCGACAGCCCCGCCGGATCAACCCGGACACATCCTTGGTAAAAAAAATCGGCAGCGCGTGCAACACACCACTCGTTGCACGAACCACCTTGGGGTGATAGACATCGGCGGATTCCGGCGTAAGCCACAGGGCACTCACGTTCAGGGCCGCTGCCGTACGAATGATGGCCCCCACATTGGCAGGATCTTGTAACTGCTCTCCAAAAATTCCCAAGATAGTCGGCTGCTGAAAAATCTCCTCTTCGTCCCATATGGGTTGCCGCACCACAGCGAGGATGCCTTGCGGTGCGTCTAAATCAGACAGTTTTGAGAATTGAAGGTCGGAGCAGGAGCACTGTTGCGTCGAGGCGGCCACTCGAACCAGTCGGTCTCCCTGCCCTTCCTTGGACAGATAACCGTGGGCGGTGACGATCGTGAGAATCTGTTCCGGAAATCGAGTCAGAAGATCTCGAACTGCATGGGCGCCTTCGACTACGAAGACGCCTTCCTGTGCTCGAAGACGTCTATCAAGGAGAAGTTCACGGATGTGCGCCCCTTGCGAGCGCGTCAGAAGAGGAAGTGAGACAGCCACGCTAGCGCATCACAGTGAACAGAACCTCTTCAGCGACGTTTTCGCCCGGAGGCGGCTTCAGCAGCCCGAATACGTTGGGCCCTCGCCTTGGCTCGTTTGAGTGCGGTCAACTTCCCTCTGGTTCGATCCTGCTCGTGCTGAAGCTTGTCGAACTGAGACTTGAGATGGAGCTTTTCTTGTTTGTGAAGCGTAGCACATTCTTCTTGAGACAGATGGATCCAATCTCCACAAGTCCGGGCCCGCTTGATCCGTTGCTCCAACGACTCCCGCAACTGCTTGGAGCGCATGCTCAAAAGCGATTTTAAGGCTTCCTTGCGCCGCTGAACTTCCTCTTCTTCTGCGATAATTCCGCGAATATCTGTTCCTAGCATGGCACCCCTCCTCACTGGATCTGGAATGAACTTCGAAGCGTATTATACCTGATTTCATCGCTCATCTTCCACTGGGAGGAAATGCCCATAAGCCTTTGTTTTTCAGGGAGTATCAAGCGATAACCCCTCCGAGCGAGGTTGCGGAGAGAGCCCCCAATTCAGTATCATCGGGCCATGGCGCTCGGACAACAGATTCAGGCCTGGCGTATCTCGGGAGGCCACTCAGTAGAGGCCTTGGCGGCAGAATCGCACCTTCAACCGCACCTGTTAGAGGAAATTGAAGCGGAAGAGGTTGATCCTTCCGCCTCGATCCTCGAGGCGCTTGCTGCCGCGATGAAAATCCCTCCGGCCTGGCTCTTTAGCCATCCAACCTCGTTTCGTACTTTATTTGACGATCCGGAGGAAGAGGGGAATTCCCCACCAGCAGGCCCGGATCCTATCACAGAACGAATTCTCGCCGGATCACGGATGGATCGTTCGCTGTATGTGCTGCTGACGGCGATCATGCAGAGCGGCGAACCAAAGTTGCTCCGTGCAGCCGAAGTAAATTTACGGAGCCTCGTCAAACAAGCCAAACAGTCGACGATCCCCTGGCAGAACCGCCCATCTGGCCACTTCGAGCCACCCAGCGACTAGCCCATGTGATTTACTACCCCTTCTGCTGCAATCGCAGATTCGTTGCTGCGACTCTATCGTCGCTCGTATTTCTGGATCCGATTCATGAGATACGCTTCACGTTTCACGAGCCACGCTCAATCAAGCGGTTTCGCGACGATTCGTCATGACTCTATCGGTTAACGATCGAGCCATCCCAGTGCGAACCAAGTATAGGGCAGCCAGGCCAAACGCCAACACGCCAGGCCACGCACCCCAGGGAGGGTGGGAAAACAACAGGAACGGGTCTGGAGCCACAACCGGCCAGAGGGAACTGAGCGCAACCGGCACCGCCAACAAAATTCCCATCAATGCTTCCCCTGTGACAAGGCCTGCGGCACAGAGCAGACCTGACTGACTCCCCTCCTGAGCCGATGGCTTCATCGTCCGCCTGACTGCTTCCGCGAGTATCCCTCCCATGAAAATGGCTGCGGACAGTTTGAGGGGAAGATACATGCCCAACGCCACCCCGAGGACAGGCAGACGCCAGTCAGAGCGCCGAGCGACCAGATAGCGATCGCCCACGATGACCACAATCCCGATCACGGCACCGAGTCCGACCATGGACCAGGGGAGCCCTCCCCGAAACACTCCTTGCGCGAGCGTTGCCATCAGGGTGGCTTGCGGGGCCGCTAACGGATGAGGATGATTCGAACTTACCTCGCCAATTCCGTACTTCGCTTGGAGGAGAGACAGGACCGGCACAATCACCAACGACGCCGTCACCACTCCGACCACCTGCATGATTTGCTGTTTCCAGGGCGTCGATCCAACCACATGGCCGGTTTTCAGATCTTGGAGATTGTCGCCCCCCATAGCCGCCGCACAACAGACGACCGCCCCGACCAGCAACGCTGCGGCTGGCCCCCCTGGGTGCTGCGCCCCGAGCGTCACCAGGAGCAACGCCGACGCGACCATGATCGTCCCGATGGCCACTCCGGAAACCGGATTACTCGAACTCCCTACCAGACCTGCCATATAGGCAGCCACCGCCGAAAAGAGAAACGCCACGATGACCATCGTCCCCGTCAGCGCCACGGCCACGAGTGCGTGACCAATCACGTGATAGTACAGAAGTCCCATGGGCACAAGAGCCAGGATGAAGGGCACCACGATCCAGGGCAGCGGAGCATCTCTTTCGGTCCGTGACAGCCCGCTCCCAGCCGCGCGACCGAATGGCTGCCGATATGCAGTCACTAACGCAGCCAGGCTTTGGCGCACTGGCTGTCGAATCTCGAAGAGGGTCCAAAGCCCTCCGATCAACATCGCGCCAATACCCACGTACCGAATCTGTCCACTCCAGACGGCTCTCAGGCCGGCAAGATCATCGGTTGAAGGTGCCGTTTCAAGCGTGAGTTGATAGAGCGGAGCAAGAATCAGCCAGCCAAGGAATCCTCCAAGGAACACCACGGCAGACGTTCGAAAACCAATGATGTAGCCCACGGCCAACAACGCCGGCGATAAATTTATGCCGCCGTACAACGTACTTCTGCCCAGTGTGACGGTGCCCTCTAACGCCTCGCTCCAGAGACGCGCCCCGCTTTCGCCGAACTTGATGAGTCCGCCCAGGCAGGTTGCGGCAAGCAAGGTCCTGAACTGCGCGGCCGGTGGAGATGGCGCGGCCCCGACGCGCAAGACCTCTGCAGTGGCCACCCCTTCCGGGAACCGCAGTTGGGCCGTCACGATCAACGCCCGCCTGAGCGGGATCGTAAAGAGGACACCCAAGAGTCCTCCGATCAGTGAGACTTGGACGGTCTGCCAATAATCGAAAGTCGCCCAATGGCCGATCAGAATCAGTGCCGGAATCGTGAAAATCACACCGGCTGCCAGTGCCTCTCCGGATGAGGCCGCGGTCTGCACGATATTGTTCTCCAACACATTCGATTGTCTGAAGGCTCGAAGGATCGCCATGGACGCGACCGCGGCGGGTATGGAGGCAGAGACGGTCATGCCGGCAAAGAGGCCCAAGTAGGCATTGGCCCCCGCCAGGACCGCGGCCAGTATCACGGACAGCACCACCGACTTGATGGTGATTTCCGGCAGCGTGACGGAAGCAGGAATCAACGGAGAGGAGACCGATGGCTCAAGTGGATGATGGGGCTTCATCGGAGCAGAGGAATACAAGTCATGGTCTTGGGGCACCACCGGTGATTGCAGAATGGCCGCAGGAGACACACAGGACGGGCGAGACGAGATGGGAATCCAATCTGTCCACGTCGCGCATTTCTCGCATATCTCGCGCTTCACGCACTACGGTCTATGGCGTGGGCAGACCGTTTCCACACCCTGTTAGAAAATCTGCAGCAGGAAATATTTTAAATACCGCGTTTCCGGCATGGTGGCGAGGATGGGATGGTCACTAGCCTGCCCGCGCTGTTCAAGCAGGCGGACCTGCCGCTTCGCATCTCGCGCAGCCAGGCGGATGCCCGTCCACAATTCCTGTTCCGTCACATGGTGGGAACAGGAACTCGTGACCAGAAACCCCTCCGGCTTGGTGAGTCGCATCCCAAGCAGATTCACATCTTTGTATCCAGCGAGGGCACGAGGCACGGCCTGTTTGCTGCGAGCGAACGCCGGGGGATCGAGCAACACCAGGTCATAGCGACGCCCAGCCCGTTCCAACTTTCGCATTTCCACAAACGCATCCGCCGATTGATAGACACAACGATCGTCCACTTTGTTTAACACCGCATGATTGCGCGCGAGCACCAGGGCCTCCTCACTCACATCCAGCCCTTCGACCGACTTCGCTCCCGCGAGCGCCGCATGGATCCCAAAGGCTCCCGTGTGCGCAAACACCTCCAGCACCTCCGCAGCGACCGCGAACCGTGCTGTCACCAGTCGATTCTCCCGCTGATCGCAAAACCAACCGGTCTTCTGTCCCCCTTCGATATCGACGAGGAATCGAGCCGGCCCCTCCTGGATCTCGACCGTCGTCGGGCCACCCCCTCGGAGAAACCCTCGCTCCACCGGCAGTCCCTCCAACGTGCGACTCTTGGCATCATTGCGCAAATACACTCGCGTGGCTCCGGATTCCTGACAGAGGAGATCGGCCAGCAGGTTTTTCCGGCGGTCCATACCGGAGGAGAGGGTCTGCATGACCAAGACATCGTCGTAGCGATCCACAATCAGGCCCGGCAATCGATCCGCTTCCCCATAGATGAGGCGATACGCATTGGTGCCGGTGACGATCTTCTGGCGCAGCCTGACCGCCTGGGCGAGTCGCCCCCTCCAAAACTGTTCCGTGATGGGTTCGTCGTCGAAAGTCAGGATCCGTACGCGGATCTTGGATGCGGGATTGTAGAGGCCTCTGGCGTAGAATCTCCCATTCGGCGCCATGACATCGACTACATCGCCTGAGACCAGCTCGCCGCTGACCTCCTCGACATAACCGGCATAGATCCAGAGATGCCCTAGTTCTTCTATAGCACGTGCGCGAGAGAGCCGGACGCGCCCACGGGAACTGTCATCATGAAGTGTCATAGCTACTTATCCAATGGCACGAACCGAACGTCAAGTCCCTCCGCACGCAGCTGGTTGCTTGACGGCGGACCCGCGCTGTGGTTTGCTGCGCTTTTGCGTGGCGTACCGGCTGTGCTCCGTGCCATGAACCAGGAAACCCCAACGATGAAACGAATACCGACCATCGGTTCCGCCGTGATTGATCGGCTCCACCAGTTGGGGGTCCGTCATATCTTCGGAATCCCCGGCGACTATGTCCTCAGCCTCTACCAATTAATCGACGCCTCGCCGATTCAACATGTCGGGACAACGCGCGAGGATTGTGCGGGGTTCGCTGCGGATGCCTATGCGCGCATCAACGGCATCGGCGCGGTCTGTGTGACCTACTGCGTCGGCGGACTCAATACCGTGAACGCTATCGCCTGCGCCTATGCCGAACGGTCGCCGGTGGTGCTGCTCACCGGATCACCGGGACTCTCAGAACGTGTTCGCACACCCTACATGCACCACATGGTGCGGGACTTTTCCACGCAACGTGAGGTCTTCGAGAAGATCACGGTGGCCGCCATCTCACTGGATGATCCCTCAACCGCTGAACGAGAAATGGATCGGGCCTTTGCGGCGCTGCAGCGCTATCGCCGCCCGATCTACATCGAAATCCCCCGTGATCTCGTCCATACGCCGCTGGCAAACCCGTTACGACCCTTATGTCTCGACGATGAGCCGAGCGACCTCGCCGCGCTGGACGAAGCCATCGCCGAAGTCCGCGCCATGTTGGCCTCGGCCAGCCGCCCTGCTATCTTAGCTGGTGCCGAGATCGGGCGATTCGGCCTGCAAGACGATCTGACACGTCTGGTCGAACGGCTCAATGTCCCCATCGCCTCGACCCTGCTGGGAAAATCCGTCATCCGTGAGGACCACCCACTCTACGTCGGAGTATACGGCGGCCTCATCGCGCGTGATGAAGTCCAATCGTTCATCAATGCATCTGACTGCCTGCTCATCCTGGGGTCGATCTTATCCGATGTCGAAGATCTCGATGCCGATTCGCCCCTGTTGTCGGAAGGCCGCACGATACACGCGACAGCCGATCGGGTGGCCATCAAGCACCATCGCTACGATGCGATCAGGTTTCAAGACTTCGTGCGGGCACTGGTGACCAACCCTCTCCCTTCGTTTCCTTCCCGCGCCCTGCCGGCACCACCCCCCGTCGCGCAAGGCACCATCGCACCGGACGTCCCCGTGACCTTGAATGGACTCTTCCGCCATCTCGATAGTCTGCTGGATGAACACACACTCGTGATCGCCGACGTCGGTGAATCGCTCTTTGCAGCGGCCGATCTCCATGTCCACCGGCGATTCGAGTTCCTCTCTCCGGCCTATTACACCTCGATGGGATTTGCCGTTCCGGCAGCAGTGGGCGCCTCGTTTGCCGATCCCACCCTTCGACCGATCGTGCTGGTCGGCGACGGCGCGTTTCAAATGACGGGAACGGAACTCTCGACCGCCGTGCGATATGGCCAGACGCCGATCGTCGTCGTGCTGAACAATCGAGGCTACTCCACTGAACGGGAGATTCTCGAAGGCCCCTTCAACGACGTCCACGAGTGGCGCTATGAACGGATCTGCGACATGATCGGAGGCGGAGTCGGTACGAGGATCGCAACCCAAGGGGAGTTCGAGCGAGGAATCACCGCCGCCTTGGCGGATTCCAGCCACCTGCATCTCCTGAATGTGCTGCTCGACCCAGCCGATCGCTCGGCCGGCATGGTACGACTTGCCCATCGCCTCGCCAAACGACTCTCCACCGATCGCCCCTAGCAATTCTGGTTAGTCTGGTTCAACCAAATAAACAAGAGAAACCAAACAAACCAGAGGAACCATCTTGGAGGTGAAGGGTTTTCCCACCATCCCCTTCACCTCCCACACTGGTTCGATACCTGAACATCCAGCACTTTAGGGCGCTTTCTAGTGGCATGTCACCTGCACAGTTGTTGTAATATAAGAGATGGATGTGCTGCTGCTAAGGTGAATGCGGCGCATGTCTTCGACGACCGCTCCTGATCTCTCCGCATATCATTGGTAGGCACGACAGGCGACTCGCTCATCGGAGGCCCAAATGTCAGACTTCTACCAAAACGGTGTCGTCACGGTGCTTCACCGACTCGGGCAGCCGAACGTCACCCAACTTGAGCGGGAGTTAGCGCGCTATGGGCGCGTGAACCCCATCGCTCTCGTCCTCCCCTCCCTCTATGCAGAATTGGGGCGCCCGGCATTGAAGGCCATTGTGGAGACCCTCAAGACTGTGTCGTACCTCAACGAAATCGTCATCTCGTTGGATCGCGCTTCGGCTTTAGAATTTCGCCTGGCGAAACAATTCTTTTCCGAACTGCCTCAGCGGGTGCGCCTCATCTGGAATGACGGCGCGCGCATCCAAGGCATCCTCAAGCTCTTGGTCGATCACAACCTCGACATCGGCCTGCAGGGGAAGGGACGAGGCTGTTGGACGGCCTTCGGTTACGTGTTGGCCAGAAACCACAGTCAGGTCATCGCGCTCCACGACTGCGACATCACCAGCTACAACCGGGAGTATCTGGCACGCCTTTGCTATCCCATCGCCAACCCGAATCTCGGTTATGAATTTTGCAAAGGCTATTACAGCCGAGTCACCGACCGCCTCCATGGCCGGGTAACGCGCCTGTTCATTACCCCCATGATCCGAAGCCTCCAGCAGCTCGTGGGGCCTCACGCGCTCCTGACGTTTCTCGACAGCTTTCGCTACCCCTTGGCCGGCGAGTTCGCCATGGTGCGGGACCTGGCCTGGACCAATAGAATTCCAGGTGACTGGGGTCTCGAAATCGGCGTCCTCGCGGAGGTCTATCGCAACTGTGCGTTGCGCCGCATTTGCCAGGTTGATATTGCAGATGCGTATGACCACAAACACCAAGCGCTCTCAAGCCAAGACCCCGATGCCGGCCTCCTCAAGATGTGCGTCGACATCACGAAATCGCTCTTCAGGAATCTGGCGAGCGAAGGCGTCGTCTTATCTGACGGAGTCCTCAAGACCCTTCGGGCGACGTATTTGCAAGCCGCTCAGGAAGCGATCAGCCGTTACGAAAACGACGCGGCCATCAATAGCCTCACGTTCGACCGACACGAAGAACGAACGGCCGTCGAAGTCTTTTTGAAAGGTATGAAACTGGCCACCGATGGGTTTCTCGACGATCCGCTTGGCGTCCCCATGATTTCCAACTGGAGTCGTGTGGCCCATGCCGTGCCCGATATTTTCGAGCGCCTGGTCGATGCTGTCGAAGCGGATCACGCCTGGGACCCCACGTCTGAACCGGCAGCCACCGCGTCATGAACACCGGTCTCACACCACTCACTGCACCAACTGAAGCACGGCTTCAGGATATCGGTTCGGCAGAGATTCTCGTCGGGATTCCGAGCTACAACAACGCGGACACGGTCGGGCATGTCGTGCGGGCCGTAAGTGCAGGCCTCGCCAAACACTTCCCTGGTCGCCGGGCCGTCCTGGTCAACTCCGACGGCGGCTCTTCAGATGAGACGCCGGCCATCGTCGCCCGCACCGCCGTCGACTTCCAATACCTCTTCATCGGCGAGCAGCAAGGTATGCTGCATCGGATTGTCACGCCCTACCATGGCATCCCAGGAAAAGGCAGTGCCTTCCGGACGATCTTCGAGATTGCGCGACGACTGAAAACCAAGGCCTGCGCAGTCGTCGATGCAGATCTCCGCAGTATTTCACCGGAATGGATCGAACTGTTACTCCGCCCGATCATGGAAGAGGGATACGACTACGTCGCACCCTACTATCTGCGTCACAAATACGACGGCACGATTACGAATAGCCTCGCCTACCCGCTCACCAGGGCCCTGTACGGGCAACGGATCCGCCAGCCCATCGGCGGGGAGTTTGGATTTTCCGGTGAACTCGCGGCTCACTATCTCAACCAACATGTCTGGGAATCGGAAGTGGCGCGGTTCGGCATCGATATCTGGATGACGACGGAGGCCATCGCCAGCGGCGCACGGGTCTGCCAAAGCTTCCTCGGCGCAAAAATCCATAATCCGAAGGATCCTGCTTCCGACCTGTCAGCCATGTTGATGCAAGTGGTGGGAGCGCTCTTTGCCTTAATGGAGCAGCATGAAGACCTCTGGTCCCGTCAGGAGGGATCGCAGCCGGTTCCACTCTTTGGATTTCCCTACGAGGTCGGAGTCGAACCGGTCCATGTCAACGTGGAGCGGATGGTGTCGCACTATCGACAGGGCCTCACCGATCTTGAACCCATCTGGCGGCAGATCTTGGCCGACAAGACGTTCACTCAGTTGCGCGACCTCCAGGGGGCATCCGGCACCGACTGTCGCATCCCCGATGAGTTGTGGGTCCAGGTCGTCTACGATGCAGCCACCGCATATCACAAGCGAGTAATGCCGCGCGATCACCTCCTGAAATCCCTGACCCCCCTGTACTTAGGTCGGACCGCCTCGTTCGTCCATGCCACCCAAGGCCTGACATCCACGGAGGCAGAACAGAAGATCGAAGCCTTGTGCCACACGTTCGAACGCATGAAGCCCTATCTGATTGAACGTTGGCAACCGCCTGCACTGCAACCCGCAGCGCCGCCTCTGTTGCATCACACGACCACCGACGCAGGAGGTGATCATGAATGACTTCATTAACCAGGCGCTTCTAGAGCCGTTGAAACTGCTCGGACGCCATATGCTGACCGTGCTCCCCAATGTGCTCGCCATGGGCATTATCCTGCTCGGTGGCCTCTTCACCGCGTGGGCGTTCGGTTTCTTCGTTGAACGGCTGTTTCGCGTGATTGGATTCGACCATCTCTGTGATCGGCTGGGGATGAATGCGGCGCTCCTGCGGGGAGGAGTCAAGACCGATCCTTCTCGCCTCGTCGGTCGCAGCATCTATTGGACGGTGATTGTGCTGGCCTCGATCGCGGCGTTAGGAGCCCTGAACCTGGCTCCGATCAACCAGTTCGCCCAGTCACTGCTGGCCTATGTGCCCCATCTGGTGACGGCAACGGTGATTCTCCTGGCCGGGTACTTCCTCTCCAACTTTGCATCCCAGGCCGTCCTGATTGCCTCCGTCAACGCCGGGCTGCCTCCCGCCAGACTCATCGCAGCCTGTTCCCGCTGGGGACTCCAACTCCTCGCGGGCGCCATGGCGCTGGAGCAACTGGGTATTGCCCAACACATCGTTGTCGTGGGATTCGGCATTACCTGGGGAGGGATCGTGCTGGCCGGAGCGATCGCATTCGGACTCGGGGCAGCCGATCTCGCGAAAGAGTTCTTGGAACGACGGCTGGTGGCCCGATCCAAATCCGGCACGGTCGATGATTTGCATCACTTGTAACGGCGCAAGATTATGCCCAATTTGATCGTCTATTCAGATTTGGATGGCTCCCTCCTGGACGGTACGACCTATTCCTACGAGGCGGCCACACCAGCCCTCACTGCGCTCCGCGAGCAAGGAATTCCGCTCGTGCTGGTCTCGAGTAAAACGCGCGCGGAAATGGAACCACTTCGACGACGCCTCGACCTTCGTGACCCTTTCATTGTCGAAAACGGCGGCGCGGTGTTTGTCCCTCAGGGCCTCTTCGACTTCCCGTTGGATCGCATGCGAACCAGGTCTCCCTACCAGGTCATCGAATTAGGCCTTCCCTATCACATGCTACGCGAGGTACTGAAACAAATCGAACATGCTGTTGAAACGCCGTTACAGGGCTTTGGGGACCTATCGGTAGAAGCCATCATGCAGGTGACCGGACTCCCACGTGCCGACGCCATCCTGGGTAAGCAGCGGGAATACGACGAACCCTTTCTCCTGCAAGGCCCTCAGGCGCTCATCGAAGAAGTCTGCCGGCAAATCGTTAGCCGGGGCCTTCGATGGACCAAAGGGGGACGGTTATTTCACTTGATGGGGGAAAACGATAAGGGGGAGGCCGCATCCGCACTCCTGCGCTGCTACCATCGCCAACAACGGATGAACGGACAGGAGGAACGGATCGAAACGATTGGGATCGGGGACAGCATCAACGACGCCCCCCTGCTCGCAATGGTGGATTATCCGATTCTCGTCCAGAAACCAGACGGATCCTATGACCCCGATATCCACCTGTCTGGAATGATTCGTGCGCCCGGCATCGGGCCGGTTGGATGGAATGACGCGATCCTGGAACTGCTGGCGCAGGTACCATGAGGGACACCCTGAACCCGAATCATAACTGAATAATCCGTCAGCCAGGTTTCTTGGTCGCAAAGACTGTCGCGTCACAGGCGAGATACTTGATCTGCTTCATGGGAATGATGATCACTTCCTTCGCTGAGTCGACCTCCAACACTTCCATGTCGTCACTGATGGTATGGCGGATCGCATCCTTGACCACCAATTCCTGATTGTCGACAAACACAATTTTTACCCAATATTGCACAAGCAACCTCTCCTTCTTCCAGGCATGCTGAAAACGCCCGCCACCTTCGTTCTCTAATCGTTCAGACCATCAACGTACCCAAGTGTACGCCTCGGGGCTTCACCCGCTGCGGCCTCGCTGAACGGCCTTGTTGAGCATCCTGCGTGGATTTTCCAAGATGTCCAGGATATGCCGCCCCTCGAATTTCCTACGCCAACATAGTGTTTCCAAAACCTTCTAGGTCTGCATGCCCAATTCTGCCGAACGCCTCGATGCGGCTTCCACCGCTGAGATCAACGTCCCGCGAAAGCACCCCCGCTCCAACTCATGCAACCCCGCGATCGTCGTGCCTCCGGGTGAGGCCACGCGATCCTTCAACACGCCCGGGTGTTCATGGGATTCCATGACCAGCCGCGCTGCCCCGGCAACTGTCTGTGCCGCCAGCAACTGGGCCGTCTCACGCGGCAATCCCATTTTCACCCCGCCATCGGCGAGGCCTTCGATCATCACAAACACGAAGGCCGGCCCGCTCCCGCTCAGCCCGGTCACGACGTCCATCAGCCGTTCTGCCACCACCACCACTTTCCCGATCGGCTCAAAGAGGGCTCGCGCGGTGGCGGCATCCTGTTCAGACAAGGTGGCCTCGTACGCGAGAGCTGTGACGCCTTCCCGTATCGACGACGGGGTATTCGGCATGGCGCGAACGAGACGTCTCGATCCTGGCAGGTGACGGGCCATCCGTGCGATTGGATATCCGGCTGCCACCGACACCACCAATTGAGACGCCCCCACAGCCGGGGCGATGTCGGTCAGCACGTCGTCCAATACCTGAGGCTCGACGGCCAACAAGATCACCTCTGCGCCTTCGGCTGCCTCACGATTATTGCCTGTCGTCGTGATGGCATAGGTCCGCGTGAGTTCCGCGCGTCTGGCTTGAACGATATCGGAAGCGATGAACTGAGTCGGCGTGAGCTGCCCACCCTGCAACAGACCGGCCAGAATAGCCTCCGCCATATTTCCTGCACCGATCAACGCGATTCGCTGGCGTGCGAGCATCGGGGGATTATACTGATCGCCTCGTCACCCTTGCAACTTGCAAGCATCGCCCGCCTCTACAGGGTTGGAATATGCGACAGGTGCGCCGCTATGCCATCGGGGTCCACCTCAAGCTCCGGCACCTCAATGTTCCCCAATCCAAGCAGCGATTCCTTGAGAATGACCTGGTTAAACCCTAGCTTCCAAATGAACGTGTCTTTGGCTGTGCAACCTCCGAATCTGTTGGCAAGACTGCAGATTCGCTTCCGAATACTTATCGGCCAAGCTACAATTGGCATCCACTGATATCCACGGAGTACATATGCTTTTTTTTGTATTGTGCGTGAGCGAAGCTGCTACCCTCCTCGCTCTCCTTTGTCTTTATCGAGCGTCCTCCAAAGTTGATACTTTCTCATTCCTCCTCAGTTTCCCAGGAATTCTTTTCGTCTGCTCATCAATTATTTTGACCCTCTCAATCAGCTGGGTTATCCGAACTTTCAGAATCGGTGGATTACCTATTCGGAAAGAACTGGCTATGGCCGCTGCGGCGAACGTCCTCATGCTGATACTGACAGTCGGGAGCATTGAAATTGTGATTCGTCTCTTTTCAACCCGAACAGCAACAGGAGAAGCGATTCTAGGAGTTCCCCTGCACCCCAGAAAGTGGTCAGATGTCGTCGCACTCTACAAGCCTGTGGTAGAACGAATGACCCTTGACAATCCCTTCCTGATCTATGATCCGGTTCTTGGATGGACCGTGGCACCCTCCCGTCAAAATGCTATGGGGCAAGACGCCAGTAGCGCCGAGGGACTTCGCGCCCCTAGGGTCGGCATGTCATTCGCTGACCGACGCACTAGGCATTCTGGTTTGCCGGAGAAGCCGGCAACCGTTCGCATTGCCCTGATGGGAGACTCCATGACTTACGGCTATGAAGTGCGGTGCGAAGACTCGTGGGGACACGCGTTAGAGGCACAGCTCGGACCGGCTGTTCAGGTTCTGAATTTTGGAGTCTCTGGTTACGGATTGGATCAAGTCTTACTCCGGTATGAGAGGGATGCTCACCCCTGGAAACCTCAGATCGTTCTCATCGGAATCACGTCCGAAGAAATACGAAGAATCACTAACGTATATAATTTTCTAATGAATCCTGGTTGGTTTGGATTGCCATTTGCCCGCCCACGGTTGATTCTAAAGAATGGCGCCCCCTCACCCATCAACCAACCCCTGCCGACTCCAGCAGAAGTCTTTGCTCACACCACGATCAGGGAATTACCCCACCTCGACCAAGACGCCTACTTTCGTCGTCTTGAGTGGGAACGCAATGGCTTGTGGCATTTCTTTCAGCAGTCATATTTCTTTCGCTTGTTGATCTCCCTCAGACCCCCTAGCGACCCTCCTCGGGAAGCGGACTCTGAGGAAACCATGATGGCCTTAAGCCAACAAGTGCTCACAACCCTGGTTCGTGACGTTCGGGAACAGGGCGCAATTCCCCTGGTCGTCCTCTTCCCGTACCAACCTGAACTACGGAGGGCTGCCGAATACGGAGACAAGTACATTCCCCTCTCGGTTCAAATGCTTCGTGCTGCCGGCATCGACTACTATGACATGACCACCTGCCTCATTGAAGCAAAGGCATTCGACGAATACATGCCCCAATCACACTATTCCCCTACGGCCAATGCTGTGATCGCCAAGTGCCTAGAACCCATTGTGCGGGAGGAGATGGGTCGGCTGAAACAGTAGTGGCGGGCTTTCTTTCTCACACCAGACCGCGAGACTCCAGCCAGGTAATACCAAGATACCTGTGAGTTCAGCACGAGACAGATGCCGGCAGGCACGCTGCCGAGAAACATCACATAATATATTCACCCGCCTTTGCCGCGGCAACCTCCTACGGCATTAGAAAACAGAGTAAATTGCCGGCGCGAGCACGCTTCCTTCAAGAAAGAAGGCAAGCGCACTCAATAGCAAGAGAAAGAAAATGACGGGTGCCAGCCAATAGGATTTTTTCTCCCTCAAAAACACCATAAACTCGGCTACTAGGCTGTAATAATCTTTCACTCTTGTGGATGTGCTCAAGCGTCTCTCCTTTTCAACAACGGTGCATCATGAAGCTGCAAAAGCCTGTAGTTTGCTATCTACGACTAAACGGTAACAGATGGAGTTTTCCCCTTCGGTACGGACGACCATTTCCTGACATACAAGCAACACTCCCGCAGCACAATGAATGAGATGATCGCGCCTGGGTAAAACCAGAATCCGCCGAACCGGGACGTGATGCCGCCGCAGATCAATGCCACGATGATGGAGGTAAAATCAGCCACCGGGCCGAGTGGCTCGAAGACCTGCATGTGCTTGGCGTTCGTCAGAAGGCCATCTTTGCGGGCCAGCTCCTGTTGCCATGGACGTTTCTCATAGGGCTTCAGCCGATCGGTTTGGGGAACACCTGGCGCAGCCGTATCTTTCAGGACATTATCATCGCAGGCATCGATGCAGGCGTAGCATTTGATGCACTCGGTATTAATCACCTTCCCGTCAAAGTGGAAGATCTCTCTACTGACATCGATGCCCTGCGGGCAGGCATTACTGCAGTCGCGGCAGCCGGTACACTGCGCCACACGTGTAATTTTTTTCTGTACCGGAGAGATGTTCATGAGCGGGACCATCATTGGGGCGTATGGACATAAGATCCGGCAAAATGCGCCCTGTCCATAGCGCAAGTTGAGCAGGATGCTCATGGTAAATTGGATAAACACAGCTAAGCCGAAGGCCAGCAAGTAATCATTCCACGTGGGTTTGATGTCAAAATTGAAAAAGGCGGTCTTGGCGAACGCCTTGCCCTCATACCCAGGTAAATCGGCGATCGGCACCGGCGCCATCACATTGACCTTGGGAGAGAACCCGACATTGTGAATCAGAATGATGACAGGCAACAGGAGCACAAACAGAGCACCTACCCTCAAGAGCCAGCGATGAGGCGTGTTGACCAGAACATTTTTCTCGCGCAAATTGAGATATTGCCGCACTTTAAGCTTTCGCAAGCTCCAGTCGGCGAATTCGATCGCGCCACGCATGTGGCAGACCCAGCCACAAAACCCGCGCCCCCAGATCATTATTGAGCCTAAAATTAACATGACCATAATCGCTGCCGCGTTAATGGTCCCTTTGGCGAGAGAAGGCACCCCCATCATCGCGGTCTTGCCCCAAATCTGGATGCCGAAGACATGCCATGAAATAAGATGGAACGCGATATAGGCATGCACCGACGCTAATGCGATCATGCGATACTTGTGGCGCTTTGTGGGTGACAGATCCACGGGGCTGTGAACCTTGCAAGAACCGTGGGAATCCTCTCTTCGACTGTCTATCGTGATGAGTTGGAGGGACTGTGATGGATGGCTAAGCACCGGTCCCATGGATGATATCCTCCTACTCGCGACAGATTTCCGGCCAATTGAGACTTGAGGAAGCAAGCGGCTCAATACTAGGCTGGCTGCATCAGGAAGGACAATCGCACTGTAGAGTTAATGGATGTTACCTACGTTTCAGCGCACGAAGGGATGCTGTGCCTGCTTAAATAAAGGAAAGCCTTTCATAACGATCCACTGACAACCCGTCATTTGGATAACCGAGTCCCACGGTTGCTTCATCCTTTACCTGCCACGGCCAGGCTAAGGATCCCCCGAGCGGGGGGGAATTTGCCGAACACAATTGATCGGCCTCAAGAAACGCAATGCCGACCCGCAAGCATCACATTTTCTCCACCTATCGAATTGGCCGCTTCGTACAGAAATACTTCTCCAGAATTTCCTGGAACTTGCCAGCATGGCGCTCTGTTGGGTAGAGTACACAATTGCGCGCGAGTACCGGCCGACGTCTTACGGAGGATCGGAATGACACGAACAATTGTCTGGAGCCTCCTCTGCTGCCTGCTGCTGACCTCCGATGGCTGGGCTCGCCGCGAAGCACTCACCGAACTGCAAAAGCAACAACTCCTGCGCATCGACCGCATCCTCCTGGATGTACTCGCTCTCACGGATCAAGGCCAGGCCGATGCAACGCCGTTCCGTGACCTGGTGGCAAAGCGGCTAGGGGAATTCGGCTACAGCATCGTGTCTGATCCCTCCCAACCTCACGATGTTGTCTTTAAAGTGAAATGCGAGCAACGGAAAACCTGGGAAGGCACTACAAGTATGGGCAGTGACGCAGATCTGCCGGACTCCCCGTCCCGCTTGTGGAAGGGGCCTGCCTGCCAGCTCACCTACTTGTTGGATGGAAAGGCAACAGGATGGCGCAAAGAAGTTCGGACTGATTTTGCGGACGCCCAGCAGGCCGCCGAAGCCGCGAAGGCCGGCGCCCCTTCCGATTATGCCATGGCGAAGTTGCGAGAGAGACTCGAGGACTACGACTTTCCCAGCCTGGTGACGGCTGACTGGGGACAGGAGGAACGACTGTTCAAACTGTATGACAATCCCGCGACGCCGTCGGCCCGCAAGGTGCAGTTGATTTCACTGTTCGGGCAGCTGTTCTCCGCCAAATCCGTCCCCCGCCTGCTTGTCGCGCTGAAGGGGTCTGATCCAGAGGTCGCCAAGGCTGCGGCGTTGGCGCTGGGCAATATCGGACAGAAAGAAACGATTCCAACCCTGATCGACACGATGAAATCCGGCACTCCAGAATTACGGGCCACCGCCGCGAAAGCGCTCGGGTTGATCGGCGCGCTGCACGGGGATTTCACAATAATCGATCCGCTGCTCGAAACATTGAAGACGGACGACGTGACGGTCAAAACTGAAGTGGCCTGGGCACTTGGGAAGTTGCCAGACCGGCGAGCGTATGATCCGCTCTTCACCCTTCAAAAATCTTTGGCTCATATCCACGGGAACGAGATGGATCCCAAGGTCGCAAAGCTCAAGGAAGCCGTGAATTGGAGCATCAAACAGATCGACACATGGGAATATCTCCAATAGTACGCAGACAGAGTCGCGTGGCTGTCCAGCGGATGATGCGGACGGTGAGGACCTCTTTCATCGCGCTGACTGCCTGGGCGATCGCCGGGTCCTTCGCAGGGTGGGCATGGGCTCAAACGACCGGAGATGAGTCTGAGCTGGAGCGTCTTCGTGCAAAAGCCGAAGATGCGATCGCCAGCGACGACCCGGAGGGAGCCGCCATGAACATGGGACGCGCTGCACTCATGGCCAAACTCCTTGCTAAGACCCATCATGAGGATGTCTCAGCAGTTCGGCTGTTCCAAGGCGCCGAAACCTTGTTTCGTTCACAGGAACATGGTTACCGTGCCATGGCCCTCTTTCGCCGGGCCGGAGGCCAACTGCCGGCCTCTTCGGGGGTCTGTGGAAGCCTCTCGCTCGCCCACAGCAATGTCCAACAGTCGGTTTCCGCCCTCGGTCGCGATGAGAATGCGCCAGGCCCCCTCTCCGCGAAGGCCGTCCAGCTCCGGGAGGCCGCCACTGATTGGGTGACCGTCATCGACTCGATGATCGCCGACTATCAGTGCCGATAACCCCGCATGATCCCCTTAATCCTCTTCAGGATTAATGATATGGAGGCCCGCCGAACGACAGGCCGTCAGCAATTGCGTATCGGCACTGACGACGGTCAGCCGCAGGGGCTTGAGCTCTAAAGCCAGCGCCAAATGCAAGACCTGTGGTGACCGGAGCGCAGGATACTCCAGCGAAAGTTCTTTGGTCGCCAAGTATGTCTGCATCGTCGGGGCAATGAACTGGTACAAACCCTCCTGCGACTCTCTCTCGAACTTATGAATCACCGAGTAACAATCGTCCCGGGTGATGTCTCCGTGGTGGGCTCGATTCGAGAATGCCGTATAAAAATCGGTCACGGACCACGTCGGCAGAATCGCCACTTTGCCACGCTTCACCATGAGCTTGTTGACGATGCGTGTGCCGCGCTCCATGCTGTACCGTTTCACCAGAGCTGTTGAGTCAAAATAGTAGTACGGCATGCGATCACACCCTTCCCTTTAGAATGATGGCGGCCAAGGGGCCCGGCATTTTCGAGAGCCGATCTTGGAGTTCATCCAGCGGCAGCTCTTCATACCCCTCCTTCCGGAGCTTGTCGGCTAGGTTGCCAAAATTGAACGACGTAGTGTCGTTCTTGAGCCGCTCACCCAGTCGGCGTTTCGCCAAGCGACTGGGCACCCGCTGATGTGTGACCGTCAACCCACGGCCACGGCTGCGGGGTGCACGAGTTGAAGTGTGTCCTGCTCCCGACTTCGATTTGGCCATACCCTCCCTCTCTCTAAGTTAGTGGGGTGCTGATGCCGGCGTTGGTACCAGCCCGTCCCGCGGACATCCCGCAGGCTGGCTCGCCTGTGCCGGCAGTTCCGACTCTCCATACACATGTGCCGCAATGGCCTTCGCCACATCGGCAGATAACTCCTGCTGCATGACACGCACGGCTTTGGCTGTGGCCTCACGCTCCGACAGATGGCCTTCCTTTCCACCCTTTGACAAGGCACCGACCACCCGCTGGCTGGTCAAATCCACGACTTCGAAATCGCTGCACCATCGCACGAACTTGAACAGCGGATCGCGCACGTCGATCGGCCACACCCGCACAACGCCCCGCACGAGCAACTCCGGAGATGGTCCACCGGAATCGACGCCGATCGATCGATCCCCCTCCCACGGCCGACTCGTGACTTGCAGCCCTTCCTTCAGCAATCCCTCCGTCAAGGCACGTTGTGCCGGTTCAACCTGATCGCCGGTCACCGAAACCGCCAGTACCAGATTCGTGGCAAGGAACTGTTCGAGTTCGAGCGTGAGTTCGCTCACGCGATAGGCTGCAGCGGTACCCTGCCCGCTCGGTCGGATCACGCGAAGGTCGGCATTATAGGTCTCCCGCAACACGAGATTTCGGGCAGCCCGTCTCAGTGCTCTGACTTTTGCCAGCTTATCGGAGGGTCGATGGGCCTCCGTAACATCGTCGCTGATCGATCGATCCAACTCGGTAATCCGTTCCATAAATGCGGTTTCTGCCTGAGACCGATTCATCCCCGCCAATGCATAATGGAGTCCTTTGTGCACATCGACCCATCGATCGAAGATCCGGACGTTCTCCAACACTTTGTCGGTCGACACACTGGTCAGATTGTCGAGAGTCAAACGTCGTTCGGCGCTGCTGTGTCCACGCTGCTCTATCAACAGATACGACTCCCAGTCTTTTGCTTGCGCACTGACCTCGGCTTTGAAAATACGGGCCACCGCTGCATAGGCTTGATCTTCAGCTACCGCGCGATTCTCTGCCTGTCCCACGCCGACGAGATATTGTCCGGACGGATAGGAGGCACTCACTCCATCGATCCAGTCTGGTTTCGCTTGTCCTCCAAACCATGTACAGCCGGATAGTGCGGCCGACGCCATCAGCATTACCCCGATTCGGCTCACGAACAGCAATCCGTCTATCATGGCATCACCCGTTGAATGAGCACGGTGGTCTCGCCTGGCCCGAGGGACAGTGTCCGCAAGGCCTCAGGCTTCAGAAGGTCATGAGAGCCTCCGGGCGACTGGCTCTGTACCTGGTACCGGCCCGGTGGAACCCATACCCGCGCGAGATGGATTTCATCGGGCAACGTCTGCCAGCTCCGCTTGTCGGCTTCTTCCGATGCCACGGCCAGTCCTTTCGTCAGCAACCCAACGAGAAGACCGACCCACGGTGCCGCATCTCTCCCCGCTGCATGCTGAGCCCCTCTTGTGGCTCCCTCGGCCATCGCGAACTTCGTGGCGGCACGGGCGAGGGCCTTGGCGGTTATTCCAGGCATTCGTTCCGATAGCGCCTTATCTGCCAAGGCCGTCACGCTTTGCACCAACTGAGTGTTCAGCGTCACCCGCGTGCCATTGTCCTGGATGAGACTCACCGTATCGACAGGCACGTGCGTCTTCTGCGGGACGAGCCGTGGCAAGGCCACGCGAACGACGCGTCCGTTAAGCCCATACAAGACCGTGTCCACCACCTGATTGGATTGCCGGTTCGCCTGCGAAAACCCGCGGTTGAGGAGCACCAATTGGAGTGCATCGAGACTGATCGGTAGGTCAAGAAACAGATCCTCCTTGCGTGGCGCGCGGCCATTATAGCTGATCACGATAACTTGAGCGAGTTGTTGCAAGGCCTGACTAGTCTCCCACCTGGTATCGGGAAACCGGTGTTGGTACTCGGTCAATTCCTGCGTGAAGTGCAGTGCCTCGGCCGTTCGTAATAGATCTACCCGCAACTGGGACGGAACGGCCGTGTGCGACCATACACGGGAGGACTCAAAGACCTCATACGCATTTCGATAGGAAATGAATGCATTATTCACGTCGCCGGTGCTCTCATAGAGGATGCCGCTCAGATAGCGCGCGAAGCCGTCATCCCGATAGGCATTCTTATCCCTGGTTCGATCCGATAAGACGTCAAGCCGGTGGTCGATGCGCCGGGCCTCGACCAGCGCATCTTGCCACTGCCCCAACACCGCATAATTGAGTGCCTTCAACACATTGATCAACACCTGTTCGTAGGGATCACCCTCATAGGGTAATGCCGTGTCATTCGTCATGAACGCGAGGGATTCCGTTCGAATCTTTCGAGTGTAGAGACGATCCACTTCCTCCTCAGCCTGATCCAATACGGTGTTGCTCTGTTGATAGTCGCCCGCGAGTTGAAGGGTCATCCCTCGATCCATACCGTAGAGCACACGGCTTTTTCCGCCATACTCCTTTTCATCCCGCTGGACGATGGCATCGGCACCCTTGGGGTCATGAGCGCGAAGACTCGCTTCGATGAGGAGATACCGATTGACCGAGGGACCGCATCCGGCAAGCAGCACGAAAGCCACCACGGCAAAGAGAGTCTCGGTGGAAATGAAAAAGCCCCACCGTGCCGGAACAAAGACGGTGGGGCGTGAGGCAAGAGAGCTCAACGGAGGTCGTGGAGCCTAAAAGACGGTGCGTTTCTTTTCGATGACTTTCTTGATCTTCTTCTGACCGAACCAAACCTTGGCGTTGCTCTCCAAATCCACCATCTGCAGATCGATCTGGTAGAACATCGCCTTGGTCCCGTCGGCCTCGTCGAGGATTGTCGCAATGGTACCCTTCATCATGTAATCGGCACCAATCTCTTTTCCCGGTGCTTTCTGCGTTTCCTCCCGCGCGTACATCGCTTGTTCTTTGCGCTCGGTGCGAAGTTCCTCGCGGTCTCCCTTTCCTGCCACAAACGTAACTTTTTGTGAGTTCGTGAGTTCGCGTTCAAGATCGGATACAAACGTGTTGACGTCGATATGTTCGTGGCTGTTGTTCAGGATGGTCCCGACGACGACGACGGGTTGGCGATGCTTCGAACCGGAGAAGGTATTGAGCCAGGGATACTCCAACGCCTCTTTAACCATGGACTCCGCGACAATTCTGGAATCGGTATCGTTCCAACGGCCGCTCAGATCCGTGACGACCCCTGAGTCGACCCTGGTTATTTTGGTCTCCTGCGCACAGCCTCCCGGCAACAACAGCACCAACACAACGAGCCCGATCCGTCCTCGATCCATCACGATCACGCGACACCTCCTCGCAGATGCAACAAATGGCGGTCGATCAGAAGGAACCCTTACCGAGGTGCCCGCTTGTCTTCTTCTTTTTCAAGCCGATCAAAGAGCTTATCTGCATTCTTTCTGACGTAATCACGAACCTGCGCGTTGAGTTCCTTCGCCTGCTCGAGATTATTCTTCATCTCCTCAAGATTCAGCTTCGTCAGCACGTAGTACGTGTTCGTTTTCTCATCCTTGTAGCGCTCGATGGGGCGTACGCCGCTGAGGGTCGTGGTCGTCACCGTCTTAATAGCCCGCTCGACATTCTGCTCTTCCGTGTTCTTGCTAAAGTCTCCGGCCGTCGTGGAGGCCGCATAGTCGCGCATTAAGTAGCCGGTATAGGTTTCAAAGGTTTTGGCGATTTCAGCTCTGGCGCGATTTTCGGCGGTGTCCCAGGCCAACGGCTCGTTCCGAACACCGGCCACGGACCCTACACCATAAAAGGCTTTACTATCTTTCTCGTTAAACGCCCCTGACCCCTGCTTGACCCACTTCGGAGGACCGCCGCAGGCAGCAAGTCCGATCATCAGGGCGATAGCCACTCCTCCCCCGACCAACCTCGACCTGAACCCGAATACTCTATTCATGCGCATGCCTCCTTGGTGATGATCAGGACGGTGAAACGGCGACGTACGAGCTGGCAGATGCCAGCGATAAACATTCGAGAATCCGAATAAAATCATGCTAGCATGCACCCCTAATTGAGTCAACGCAACAGACGACTGATGGTGGATCGTCTCACCGTTCCCCAAAAGGAGGATGCCCGTGGCAGACGTTCAGATTGATGACGGTATCATTAAAATTCTGAGTCTGGAAGTTCAAGACCCCAAAGCAGCGGCTGTCCTTGCCGAATATCCTCAAGTCCGCTGGGCAGAAATTACTCGGAAAGCAGTCAAGATCGGGCTGGGATATCTCAAGGGAGGCGAAAGAGCCTAGCAGGTTGCTGAAAAAGTCCGCCAGCAGCGTTCTCGCATCGTTCAGACCCTTACCCTGCCCATGGGTACGACTTCGGCTCTTCACTCGCTTCAGCCTTGCCCGCGGAACGGCGAGTCTTGGCGCGCAGAGGTTGGGCGCGTAAGAAGTCTGGCATTTTGAGTAGCCTGGCGGAGTGTTCTCCTGTTGCGCCACACATGCGGACCGTCAAAGTTCTCGCGTGTCAAAATAGTTTTTGCACAGCCTGCTAAGGTTTCGAGGGTGCGGCGGGTGTTGACTGTGCAATGGCAGCCCTGGCACGGGCATGGTTCCCTCCAAGTTCGAGATAGCGCGTGAACGCTTCGACCGATTTTGGCTGATCCTTCATCTCGTCGGCGTAGAGGATGCCCAGCGAGAAATAGACATCCGAATAGTTGGGATTGACCACCAGTGCCTCCCGCATAGCACGCTCCGCCTCGACATACTGCCCTCGCTTTTCGTAAATCAACCCGAGCGTATACTGAGAATCCGGGTTCTTCGGTGCATACTGTACCGCCAGCTTCGCCGCCGACAACGCGCCGTCAAGGTTCGGCAGCACTTCTAGCAGCACATAGCTCTTGAGCACATAGGCGTCGCCGAACGTGGGGTCGTATTCCAGAGCTTTATTCAGCCGCTCCAACGCCTCCTCCTCCGCCTTCCCGGTTTGGAGAAGCGTGAAGGCCTGTTCATATTGCATCTTCGCAGCCTGTCGTCGCTCGGCCGGAGACCGGGGCTCGGCTCCCATGATAAAGGCGGCCTTTCGGCCTTCAATCAACACCGTATCCCCTTCCCCTTCTAGCTGCACAAAGAGGGGATGCTGAGCGCCCTTCGACCGTTCCAGAACTTGTTGCTTCGCATAGTCTCCGACTTCCGAGGCCATGAGCCAGCCGTTCTTATTACGATCCGCCATGCCACTCAGCCCGCTCACCAGTACCTGCACGAAGAGACTCTTCCCATTCTCCTGACTCAAGGTTTCCCCCTTATCCCCCGCCGTCAACACTTGCACGGCTCGCCGCTCCGTGTCGTCTTCCGGGGCCAATCGCCCTTCGAGGGAGAGTGGCTGAGCTGCGCTCACCTCCCAGCCGCGAACAGCGGCATTCAAGAGGAAGAGAGTATGTTTGGACGCGCTACGCCGGCTGAATTCTTTCAACTGTTCAAACGTCACCGATTTGGACACATTCCCTATCTGCGCATCCCAGGGAACGAGATACCCCAGTTCCATGCCGGCAAGATCCTGGGTGACACCCGCATGACCGGCGAAATAGAGCACGAGCCGATCATATCGACCGACCTTGCGGGGCAAGAAATCAGAGAGCGTCTGCTGCAGACGGCGAAAACTTGCATCCTTGTCGTAGAGTTCCACGACCTCGTCGAAGCCCAGCTTCCGGAATGCCTGGGCAACCGCTTTAGCATCTTCAATCACGCCGGGAATTTTCGGGGCCAGGAGATAATTTTCCACCCCGATGACAATGGCCCATGACTTGTAATACAGCCCTTCCGGCTTTCCCAGTTGAGCAGACGCCGATGGCAGACAGAACACCGCCGCCAGCGAGTATGCGAAAAGCGCGAGCAGGGAGGAGCGCGATTGTCGGGGCAGGATCGGCGGCATAAATTAGACCGGCCTCAGTGTGTGACTCGTTCTAAATTCAGCCTACTCTCGCCTCTGCGCGACTGTCAAGAATCGGCAGACGAGGCCTCGACGCAGCCGAAGGGCTACGACGTTGTCGTGACTTTTCTCTCCCGTACCAAGGTATGGTTGAGTTCCCCCTGCCGCTCCAGCATAATGACTACGTTGTGCGTCGCATATCGAGCTGAAGGAGTCATCGCACCATGTCAGAGAAAATCGATACCCTCCTCAAGGAAGGCCACCTGTATCAGCCGACCGCTCAGACCAAAGCCGCAGCGTATATTCAAGACTACGAGAGCGCCTACAAGAAATCGATCGCCGACCCCGAAGGCTTCTGGAGCGATGTCGCCAAGGAGCTTGAGTGGTTCTCCCCCTGGACCAAGGTCCTGGAATGGAATTATCCCTGGGCCAAATGGTTCGTCGGCGCCACCTGCAACATTGCCTATAACTGTCTGGACCGTCACGTCAAAACCTGGCGTAAGAATAAGGTGGCGGTCATCTGGGTCGGCGAGAACGACGAAGAACGGGTCATCACCTATGGCGAACTCTACCGGCAGGTCAATCGTTGCGCGAATGCGCTCAAGAAACTTGGCCTCCAGAAGGGAGACCGGGTCACGATCTACCTTCCGAAAGTTCCCGAACAGATCGTCGCCATGCTAGCCTGCGCACGCATCGGCGTCATTCACAGTGTGGTGTATTCCGGATTTAGCGCGCCAGCCCTCGCGAACCGCATTCAGGACGCCGAATCCAAACTGGTCATTACAGCCGACGTCGGGTTTGACCGGGGAAAGGTCCTCGACCTCAAGACGGTGGTCGACCAAGCCGTAGCCACGTCCCCGACCGTTGAACGGGTCGTCATCTTACGGCGACAGACTCCGGGAGTGACCTTATCCGCGCCGAAGGAAATCGATTGGCACGACTGGCTGAAGGACGAGAAGGCGGTCTGCGACGTCGAGCATCTGGATGCAGAACATCCGCTGTACATCCTCTATACGTCCGGCACCACCGGGAAGCCGAAGGGTGTGGTCCATGTCCACGGCGGCTATATGGTCGGGACCTACATCACCACGAAATACGTCTTCGATCTCAAAGAAAACGATGTGTACTTCTGTGTCGCCGACCCTGGCTGGGTCACAGGCCACAGTTATATTGTGTATGGTCCTCTCCTCAACGGCGCCACGATCCTCACGGCTGAAGGTAAGCCGGACTATCCGACACCGGGCCGCTGGTGGGATTTGATCGAACGCTACGGCGTCTCGATTTTCTATACGACTCCGACCGCCATTCGCCTGCTCATGCGCTACGGAGAGGACTGGCCCAAGAAATATGATCTCTCCACCCTCCGGATATTAGGCAGCGTAGGCGAACCGATCAACCCGGAAGCCTGGGAATGGTTCTATCGCGCGACCGGTGCGGACAAACCGATCATGGACACCTGGTGGCAGACCGAAACCGGGTCCATCCTGATTACACCCCTGCCGACAGTCCCCTTGAAGCCGGGCTCCGCCACGAGGCCCTTCCTCGGCATCGAAGCCGACGTCGTGGACAGCAAAGGCAACAGCCTCCCCGCCAATGCCGGCGGCTTTGCCGTCATCAAGAAGCCCTGGCCCTCGATGATGCGAACCATCTACAAAGATCCGGAACGCTACAAGACCTATTGGAACACGATCCCGAACTGCTACACAGCCGGCGACGTCTGCCATAAAGATGAAGACGGCTACATGTGGTTCATGGGCCGTGCCGATGACGTGATCAAAGTGGCCGGCAACCGGCTCGGCACTGCCGAAGTGGAAAGCGCGCTGGTCAGCCACCCAGCCGTGGCGGAAGCCGCGGTGATCGGCAAACCACACAAGCTCGTCGGCGAGTCCATCAAGGCCTTCATCATTTTGAAGCACGGGGAAGTGGACAGCCCGGCACTGATCCAATCGATCAAGGATCAAGTGATGAAGGAGTTGGGCAAAATCGCCGTGCCGGCCGAAATCGACATCGTGCCCTCACTCCCAAAAACCCGGTCAGGAAAAATCATGCGGCGAGTTCTCAAAGCGAAGGAACTCGGACAGGACCTGGGCGATCTATCGACGATCGAAGATTAATTCAACCGACTTCAAGACCGGTGATTAATGAGACGTCTGTGCGCTCTGCAAAGAAATCGGAGGCCGGTCATGAATACAGCAACTGATTCCAGATTCACGGTTGCAATCGGAGTGCTCGCAATCTGCCTGGCAGCGATCAGCCCGGCCGACACCTGGGCAGCCGAACCAGTCAAACAGGAGAAGAAGGCGAAACAGCCGTCCCGGACGCGCACACAGGCGCTCGCCCCCAAAGCGGCCAGTCCGAAGTTCGCTTCGGCGGAGACTGCGGGAAAAGCCCAGTCCTGTTTCGGTGAAGCACCCATGCTCGACAAGCTCACGCCCGACGAAGGAAAAGCCGGAGACAAGGTCACAATCACCGGGACCAACTTCGGCGCGGCAGCCTGTTTACGGAGCGTCTCCTTCGGGCCGGGTCATCCAGCTCAGTTTCAACAGACCAACGACAACATCACGACGACCGTGCCGAGCGGCGGAAAGAAGGGCCTGGTCCTCCTCACCGTCACCACCGCCTCAGGAGAAAACTCAAAACCGTTCCTCGTGAAATAGAAATAGACGGGCGGCTTGGTCGTCCTCCCGCTCGCGGATCGCGCACGCTCAGTAGGTGCTCGACTCGAGGATCAACCAGACTACCCTGTGAAGAGAGACAGGAGCGAGCCTGGAAGGGCCACCTGATGGGACTCGTCGGACATGAAGCGTAAGCCAGGCGAACCGATCTATCTCAAGCATCACATGCTGGGCCTCGCCCTGGCCCTGGTTTCCCCCATTGTGCTGCCTCTCCTCTACCACAATTACGTCGGACCGCTGAGCTTTGCCACCCGATTTGTCGCAGGCCTGCTTATCGCTCTAATAGGAAGCATCGTGCTCTATTTCACCTACCGGGGCTCTGCACAGAACCAGCCATAGCAAGCTTGCATGACGCCTTCTTTCTGGGTTCTCGCCACAGAGGATCAGCCATGGTGACGACGAAGCCGTGGGGGAAGGCCATCGGCAGGGACTGACAAAAAGAGACTCCCTCCCTCTGGGTATGGGAACGAAGGCCTCACCCTTCCTACCTATAGGCCGTCGAAGAGCCGGCCCCCTACCACCAATTCTTCCGCGCCCTGTAGCAAGTGCTCTTCCTGTAAGCAACCACGCTCACATGAAGTCGCAGCGATCATCTGGGCACCGGGCCCGCCGTCTACGCTTCCTGCATACGCACGAACGCGCGCGCGGCGATCAGATCCTGTCTGGTGCAGAGCTGCTTTTCACGCAACATATGCTCCAGCGCGGCAATCCGGGCCGTCATCTCCGGCAGCACAATATCGACCTGCTCGCGCAGGTCCTGCAGCCGGCGGCTCAACCCCACATCCCCTCGCTTCGCAGCGGATTTCTTCTTCGTCCGACCACCCGCTCGAACTTGCACCCGCTTGGGTGAAACGATCCTCTTGATCGACATGGTTCCCTCCAGGTTGAAAGTCCTCCTCTACCCGCCTTTGCAGGGCCGGTCACATACGACACCAAGACCCCGTTCAATATCCGTGATATGCCAGGATAACTGAACCGGCACCCGGAATCATGCTCATCCGATCAACCGGGCAATGCCAAACGCCGCTGCTGCCGCCAAGCCTCCGACGAGAACGGTTTGCCCTCCCCCTCGCCACGGCGAAATCCCGGTGAACCCGCTCTTCACGTAGCCAAAGAGGAACAAGGCCACAGGCGTCACAGCCACCGATCCCCAAAGCGCCGTGAGAATGTCGTCAAACACGATATAGGGCAGGAGCGGAATGAGCCCGCCCACCATGTAGGACAGGGCAATCGTCCAGGCACTGATACGCGCGCGCGCCGGATCCGGCACATCAAGCCCCAACTCGAATCGCATCATGAAATCCACCCACTGCGCAGGGTTGGCCTGGAGCGCCGAAACCACGGGCGCAATCTGCTCATCGCGCAATCCATAGCTTCTAAAGATGTCCGCCACCTCCTCTGCTTCCCGCTCAGGAATGTGCTCGGTTTCACGCAATTCCCGCATCCGTTCCGAGGCATAGTGTTCGATATCGGTCTTCGCCGCGAGATATCCGCCCAGCCCCATCGCAATCGAACCGGCCGAAATCTCAGCCAGTCCGGCTGTCACAACAATACTCGACGACGCCACCGCGCCGGATAATCCGGCTGCGAGAGCGAAGGGCACGGTCAACCCGTCCGACATCCCGATCACAATATCGCGCACCGTGGCCGTCGCCGTGAAATGCTTCTCGATATGTGGCGTCAGTGGCATAGGGCACTCCTTGTCAGAATAAGGCAGCGAGACCGTCGCGTCACGCGATCACCTTAGAAGAAATCACGAAAACCGGCCACAGACAGAACAATCAACCGGGTCAGTCTGGGCCAACCATCACACTTCCATCCTCTCTCATGCGCCGTCATTCGTCGCCGATTCTGTGCCTCGTGTTGTTGCTTTGGCTTATCTGGTTCGACGGACGTGGCAAGCTAGATAATCCAGACAGAACAAGATAGCAAAGAAAACTGCCCTCGCTCGCTCCAGCCTTGGCCGGGTGTCAGCAGGCAAAAACAATATAAGTTATTGTGAATTTTAGCTATTGACTCCATAGCGCTCTGGCCAAGCTGTGCAGGATGTAATCTTCGCAGTGATACCCCGCATTCGGAGGTCCGCTTCAAGTAAGAAATCAGCACACCATCGCCGGAAAAACATTACTTGCAAGAAAGCCAAAAAGATATCCGTCAAGCCACAAAATGTTGTGGAGATATTTAACGGGACACAATGCCCATTTTTCAGGCAAACAGCTGACAAGTCTCTCCGTATGAGCCATTTCTAAATCGACAACCATCTTGCACACAGAGTTATCCACAGAAGTTGTGGGAATCCGCTTGTTGGTGCCATCTGCACTCCATTTCTGCAGGCTGCTCATCGCCGCCACGACCCTGTTCCGCGCGTCGCGCTTCTCGCGCGCTTCATCCCTACGAGACTTCTTCATGTCCCACAGCGGCAGGGTGCTTTCTTTGGCGGAAAACGGTATCCTTTACAGCAAATGAGTGCACTACAGTGGCACCCATTTCACATCGTTTCGGCTGAGAAAAGGAAGGGAATCCATGAGTTCGACCGCAGGCATGACCCCATCGCGTCAATTTCGGACGCTCCTCATGTCGGAGCAGCTGGAATTCATCTGTGAAGCCCACAATGGCCTCAGCGCCAAGATCGTGCAAGAAGCCGGCTTTCGCGGCATCTGGGCCAGCGGCCTCTCCATTTCCGCCCAATTCGGCGTCCGGGACAACAACGAAGCCAGCTGGACCCAGGTGCTTGAGGTGCTGGAATTCATGTCCGATGCGACGACAATTCCGATCCTCCTCGATGGGGACACAGGCTACGGCAACTTCAACAATATGCAGCGCCTGGTCCGCAAACTGGAGCAGCGCAAGATCGCCGCCGTCTGCATCGAAGACAAGCTCTTTCCCAAGACGAACAGTTTCATCAAGGGCGGCGCCCAACCCATGGCGGACATGCACGAGTTTTGCGGCAAGATCAAAGCCGGCAAAGATGCGCAGACCGACCCGGACTTTTCCATCATCGCCCGCGTGGAAGCCTTCATCTGCGGCTGGGGCCTGGCGGAAGCCCTGCGTCGCGCCGAGGCCTATCATCAGGCGGGGGCGGACGGCATCCTCATCCACAGCGCCCTGTCGGTGCCGGATGAGATCCTGGCATTCAAACAGGAATGGGGCACTCGCTGCCCCGTCGTGATCGTGCCCACCAAATATTACGCCACGCCCACCGATGTGTTCCGGCAACACGGGTTCTCGATCGTGATCTGGGCCAATCACATGCTCCGGTCATCCGTGACCGCCATGCAGAAAACCGCGCGGACCCTTAAGGAGCAGGAACACCTGCTCTCTATCGAAGACAAAGTCGCGCCGGTCGCCGAAATCTTCCGTCTGCAAAACGCCGCCGAGCTCCAAGAGGCTGAAGACCGCTATCTGCCCAAAGGCGCCGAGGACACCTGCGCCATCGTGCTCGCCGCCTCCCGCGGGAAGGAATTGGGGGAACTCACCGAACAGCAGCCCAAAACGATGGTCAAGATCCAGGGCGCGCCCATCCTCTCCCATATCGTCGACGCCTACAATGCCGTGGGCATCAAGGATATCGTGGTGGTCCGCGGGTATAAGAAAGAGGCCGTCACGCTGCCCAACCTGACCTATGTCGATAACGACGACTTTGCGGACACCGGCGAACTGGATTCACTCTTGAAGGCCCTCCGATCACGGACAGGCCCCGCGCAGAGCACGATCATTTCCTACGGCGACGTGCTGTTCAACAAATACATTCCCCAGACCCTCTGTCAGGAGAATGAAGACTGTGTCATTTTCGTCGATAGCAACTGGCAGGAGCAGAGCAGCTATGCCCGCCTGGGCGGGTTCACTGAGTGCACCATTCCCAATTCAAGAAGGGCCTTTAACGCCAAGATCTATCTCAAGCAGTTGGGGGACACCCTCCCCCAAGCATCCATCCACGGGGTCTGGATGGGGTTTCTCAAAATGTCTCCCGGCGCCGCCACACTCATCACCGACATCATCGCGGAACTCCTGGCCAAACCGGACAACCGCAATGCCGGTATCCCCCGACTGCTCCAAGAACTGCTGAAGCGGCAGTATCCTGTCCGCGTCCTCTATACGGCGGGGCACTGGCTCGACATCAACAGCCTCGATGATGTGGTCCAGGCAGGAAATTTCTAACGGACCAGGAGCAGTGTCTGGTGACGTTGGCTTGTCTGGTTTGTTTGATTAATCTGGATTGTTGGTCTCGTTCAAACAAACAAAACAATCCCCCAACCGGAATAACTCGCGCCTTGCCCTTTTTTCAGCAGACTTGCCCGCAGCAGATTGCTGAGGCTGCCAGGGTAGGCCACAGTGAGCCACTAGATTTACAATTCGCCAACCTATGGCAAAAGGAGAAGCAACATGCTCGAGACCATTGCAATCGTCTTGGTTGTCCTCTGGCTTCTAGGTTTTGTCTCCTCGTACACTATGGGCGGATTCATTCATGTCCTCTTGGTCCTCGCGATCGTGGTGATTCTGATTCGTGTCATTCAAGGTCGACGCGTGTAACGACCCTGAAATGGTTCTATGCAGCAGGACACCGGGTAGAGCGGTCCGACTCTGCAAAGGTGGTCAGTCTGTCTTGACTGTCAAGCACGCTGGCCCTCTTCGCAAGTCCGGACCATTCGTGCGAACGTGGACAGGAGATCGTGCATCCAGTAAGCCAGGCATCCGAGTGATGACGATCCACTTCCCGATCCTAGGGTCTCTGATGGACTCTTGAGTGCCAGGGCCCATTGCGACCACGTTGCTTCGCATCCTCAGTCCAAGCCAGGCCCTTGCACAGCCAACCTCATCTCAGATACTGTTCGCGTCAACCTATCACCCTTTCTGACGATGCACTCAGGATAATAGACTTCGCGAGCGTCCAGCCGTCTCAACTCTCTGTCGATTGACACTCACACAATCAACACCCAGGAGGAAATGGATGTTCGGTTTCTCCCGCACCACCACTGCTCATCATATGCTTCCTCTGATCATTTGGGGTGGACTACTGTTCACTCCGACCTTCGCACGGAGTGAATACCCCCCTTCTTCATCACCGGAGGCCCAATCCATTGTCCAACGCGGCACGATCGAAGTGGGCGTCGTCACGGGCTATCTCCAAGGGGTCAACGTGGCGTCGGGCAGCTCGGCTAATCGGAGTGCCTTCTACCTCCTGCCTCGGATTGGCACGGTCGTTACAGATCACTTGGGATCAGGCTACCTGACCGGCAACGTGACGCTTATGTTCGAACCGCTCATCGCCTCGTATGTTCGACCGTTTGGAGCCTCAGCCGTAGGTGGAGCGCTCTTGGTCAAATACAACTTTCTTTCGTTCGGGCGGTGGATACCATACTGGGATGTGGGGGGAGGCATGCTCTGGACCGATCTCGCACCCAGGATTGCTGAGCAAAGCACCCCCGTCAACTTCCTACTTGAGACGGGACCAGGCCTGCAATATCTGGCCACGGACCGCATCGCCCTCACCGTCGGGACGCGGTTCCATCATATTTCCAATGGCAACACCGGCGACCGCAACGACGGCCTGAACTCGATCTTGACCTATGTCGGGATGGCGTTCTTTTTCCCGCACTAGACGCCTGACTAAGAAAAATGGTCAGCGGCTGTCTTGACTGCCAGGCGTGATGACCCCGCTGGTCAGGAATTCTGGGTTAGGCATAACTATTGACTTATTGGAGCCGGTCGCCTCGCTTGATGAGTTTGAAAGCTCGGCGGTCTTTTCTCCAAGGTAGCCCTCCTCCCCCGCTTTCCGTCACGAACAACTCGACGCCCGTGAAGCGTATCTCGTCGGGGATAAGAGCGTATGGCTCATGGCGTATAGTTGGGAACAAAGACGACCACTCTCCATTCCGGACCATACGCTATTGGCTATACGTCATATGCTTTTTTCTTGGGACGAGAGACGCTTCACGAACGACGCACAAAGAGTGTCTTCCTCACGTCCTCGATCGGGATCTCGCGCCATGCACCAGACGGAAGGTCTTCCAGTTTGAAGTGACCGTATTGAATGCGCCTGAGCCTGGTCACTTCATGACCCAACGATTTGAATAGTCTTCTGATCTCACGATTTTTCCCCCGGGTCAGGACCACTTCCAGATGGGATTCGCGTCCTGAACTCTTCTGAATCTTCACGCTGTGGCACTGGAGCCGCTCGCCACGATCGACCACTCCGGCTGTGGCCTCTGTCGCTTCTGCCTCGGTCACTTCTCCTCGCACTGTGACCAGATATGTCCGCATCACTTTATGGGTCGGATCGGTGAGATAGCTCGACAGCGCCGAATCGTTGGTGAGCAGGAGGAGACCACTGGTCGCCTGATCGAGTCTCCCGACGGCGTGAACGAATCCAAAGTTCGCCGGCAGTACATCGAAAATCGTCTTGCGGCCCTTTTCATCGCTGCGCGTCGTGATAATCCCTTTGGGTTTATGAAAGAGGAAAAATCGTTTGACCGGGTCTTGAATCGGTTGATCATCGATCGATACGGAATCCGCAGGCCACAAGACCCACGTGGCCGGATCGCGTCGGACTCGACCATTGATGCGGACTCGCCCTGCACGGATCCATTCCTGGCTCGTTCCACGGGAAGCTATTCCAAGCTTCGAAAGCAGTCGATCCACAGTTAGACGTTTGGACATGTAGGCCACATCACGTGCGACAGTGCGTCCCGTAGTCGAAGATGATCGCTGAAAGCTGACGGCTTTGCATTATAGCAGTCCGCGCCCATGGAGATCGTCTTTGTCGAGGACGGGGGGCAGGAAGCTGTCCCCGTTCCTGCAGCAAACGGGCGACATATTTTCAAATCAGATCTGTTTCGAGATTAACCTGGTCGCGAGTTGATGCAGAAGAGGGCTTGCCGGCCTAGTCATGACAGCTCAGCAAGCGAGGGCAGATCACCGTGCGATGAAGAAGACGCGCGGAACGCGTCGTACTCTAGCACGTTACGGAAAAGCGATACCGGCCAGCCGGAAATCCAATAGATCGCATGTCTCGGACAACAGGACACGACCTGGCAGGGAAGCGACGCGAGACAGGCGCGATGAGCGGGAGAGGCGAGACACCCGGAGTCGGGGCTTGCGCGTCGCGCGCTTGAGAAGCTGGCGGGATTTTTCAGCATCCTGCTATGAACTGGCTTTGAGCCCGAGGATTCCCAGAATAATCAACGCGAGTGAGGCCAGCCGTGGAAGAGCGGTCGACTCGGCAAACAGCACAATCCCCAACATGGCAGTCCCGACGGCTCCGATCCCGGTCCACACGGCATAGCCGGTCCCGACTGGAATGGTTCTTAGCCCCAGCGCCAGGAAATAGAAGCTGCCGATCATGGCCAACACCGTCCAGGCGCTCGGCCAGGGACGTGAGAATCCCTCCGTATACTTCAGTCCGATTGCCCAGCCTATTTCCAATAGCCCTGCCACGCACAAATACAACCAACCCATCGCACCCCCGGTCTCTTTCGGTCGTCCGCTTCTCGTCTTTTCCTACAGGATCGGTATTCCGTCTTTTTTTGAACTACGGATGCAACGGCTCTGGTTCCGGTTCATCCGTCTGACCATTGCGGCTTGAGGGAAGGAGCGGAGTCCTTGCAGTCTTGGCGGCCTCGGACGCCGTTTGACGGACCGGAGCCGCGACCCGGCTCTCCATCCACCGGTACAATACCGGTAGCACGATCAACGTCAGCAAGGTGGAGCTGACAAGTCCCCCGATGACCACAATCGCCAAGGGCCGTTGCACCTCGGAACCGATGCCGCGGGCAAACGCCAGGGGAAGCAAGCCCAGCAGCGCGACCAGCGCAGTCATGAGCACCGGCCGCAACCGGAGCAGACAGCCTATCATCACGGCCTCGTCCAGACTGCGGCCCTCTTCACGTAACGTGTTCATGTACGAGACCAGCACAATTCCGTTTAGGACGGCAACACCGAAGAGGTTGATGAAGCCGATGGAGGCAGGCACGCTGAGGTATTCCCCTGTCAGCCATAGGGCCACGACCCCTCCCACTAACGCGAAGGGCAGATTCAGAATGATGAGGGTAGCCTGACGCAGCGAATCGAACGACGAGTACAACAACAGGAAAATGAGCCCGATGGTCAGTGGCACGATGATCCGAAGCCTGGCCATCGCCCGTTCCATGTTTTCACACGACCCTCCCCACGTGATCGTGTAGCCGGACGGAAGCGCCACCTGTGCGGTAATTTTCCCCTGAGCCTCGGACACCAGACTGCCGATATCACGCCCCAGCGTGTTGAACCCGATAGACACGTAGCGCTGAAGCCGTTCGCGGCTGATCCTTCCTGGCCCCTCCTCCACCCGAACAGTCCCAAGATCGCCAAGGGGAACCAGCCTGCCGGATGCGTCGGTCAGCAGAATGTTGCCGATGGTCTCGGCGCTGTTCCGGTATTGTTCAGGAAAACGCACGAACAGGTCGAACCGTTGCTGGCCCTCATACACGCGGGTAGCGGCGCTCCCCCCGATCGCCGTCGTAATGATCTCCCGCACATCGGCGACGTTGATGCCGTGCCGGGCGATCTTGCCGCGGTCGATGTCGATCGTCAGGTAGGGCTGTCCGAAGAGTTGCTCGACCTTGATGTCCCGCACCCCGCGTACGCTCGCAAGCACGCCGGCAATTTGGTCCGCTTTAAGCCGCAACACCTCCAGGTCGTCGCCGAACAACTTGACCGTCGCTTCCGTCCGCACCCCTGAAATCAACTCATCGACCCGCTGTTGAATGGGCTGGCTGATCAGGAAAGTGGCGCCGGGGACCCGCGTCAACCGTTCACGGAACTTCTGCATCAGTTCCGGCATAGTACGGGCGGTCGTCCATTGATCGAGCGGGCGAAGCCGTACGACCGGATCGCTTTCGTTGGCCTCTTGCGGATCATTCCCCAATTCGGTTCTACCGATCTTGGACAGCACCATTTCGACTTCCGGGAACTCCAGCATCGCTCGCTGCATGTCTTTTTCGATGTCGATGGAGGCCTGCAGAGACACGCTGGGCAGCCGAATGGTCTGGGGAGCGACCGACCCCTCGTTCAGGGTCGGGATGAACTCACTCCCCAGGAATGGCACGAGCATCAGGCTGGACAGGAGCAATCCGACTGCCACGCTGAGCACGACCTTCCCATTCCCGAGCGCCCAGCGGAGCGAAGGCGCATAGAGGCCCTTGACCGAGCGAACGATCCAGGGATCCTCTTCGCTTCCCCGTTTCAACATCAATGAGCAAAGGACCGGCGACAGCGTCAGCGATAAGACAAGGGACACCAGGAGCGCGATCATGATGGTGAAGGCCAGCGGCTTGAACATCTTGCCCTCCATACCCTGGAGGGACAGCACCGGCAGAAACACGATGATGATGATTAGAATGCCGAACACCACGGGCTGGGCGACCTCTTTCGCCGCCGCCAGGATCACCTCACTGTGTTTCCTGGTGCTGCCATGCTGCAGCGAGAGGTGTCGATAGACATTCTCGACCACCACCACTGATCCGTCTACGATCATGCCGATCGCAATGGTCAGTCCTCCCAACGACATGAGATTGGCCGTCAAGCCGACCTGGTCCATCACGATAAACGTGGCCAAGGGAGCCAGGACCAGGGTGCCGACTACAATCAGCGCGCTCCGGACGTTGCCCAGGAAGAGGAAGAGGACGATGACGACGAGCACCACCCCTTCCGCGAGAGCCTTATAGACGGTGCTCAACGCCGCGTTGATCAGTTCGATCCGGTCGTAGAACGGCACGATCTTCAGTCCGTCGGGAAGCAGCTGCTTGACATGGATGTCCTCGATGCGGGCCTTGATGCTTTCAACGACGTCGCGGGCGTTGCCTCCACGCAACATGAGGACGATGCCGCTCACCACCTCCCGCTCTCCGTTCAGCACGGTGGCCCCGTGCCGAACCGCATGGTCGACCCGCACCTGGCCCACATCGCCCACGAAGACCGGGGTCCCGGCGACGGCCTTCACGACGATCCGTTCGACATCCTGAAGGCTGCGGATGAGTCCGACTCCCCTCACGATGTACTTCTCGGCGTGTTTCTCCAGGATATTGCCGCCGGCATTGGCATTGTTGCTGGCGATGGCTTCGAAGACGTCGTGGAGGGTGAGGCTGTATTTGCGCAGCATCGCCGGCTCGACCAGCACTTGGTACTGCTTGCTGTAGCCCGCCCATCGAATTGACCTCGATGACCTCCGGCGTGCTCTTCAACAGCGGCCGAATGACCCAATCCTGCAGCGTCCGCTGATCGATCAATGCCCGCTCCTCGGCGGCAGGATCCTGCGCGGGACGAGAGGGCGCTTCCAGGTAATATTGGAAGACCTCCCCGAGTCCCGTGCTGTTCGGCACCAACATCGGTTCCGCCCCCGGGGGGAGCAGTTCCTTCACCTCGATCAACCGTTCGAGCACCAGTTGGCGCGCGAGGTTGATATCCATCGAATCGTCGAAGACGATCGTGACGAGCGAAAGACCGACCTTGGTCAACGATCGCAGTTCCGTCAGGGATGGCACACCGGTCAGCTGCAGTTCGATCGGATACGTCACCAGCCGCTCGACTTCTGCGGGCGAGAGGCCTGGCGCCTTGGTGACCACCTGCACCAGGACGCTGGTGACGTCGGGGAACGCGTCGATGGGAATGGTTCGAAAGGCGTATGCGCCCCCCGCCGCGATCATGATCGAGAAGATCACGACGAGCATGCGCTGGCGGAGGGACAGTTCGAGGAGCCGCGAAACCATCAGACTTGCTTCTTCAACAATTCAGACTTCAAGAGGAAGGCGCCGTGCGTCACGACCGGATCTCCTTCGTTCAGGCCGCCCAAAATGGTCGTGAAGCTCCCGTTGGATTCGCCGACCTGGACCTCCCGGACTTCATAACTATCCGCGTCCCGTTGTACAAAGACAAAGGTCCGACCCTGATCCTGCTGCAACGCGGCATCCGGCACCGCCAGCTGGTCCGGTTGAGGCTCGGAAGCGAGACTGATCGTCGCGAACATTTCCGGTTTGAGCCGCCCGTCCGGGTTCGGCAACTCAAGCCGGAGCTGCATCGTGCGAGTGGCGGGGTCCAGCACATCGCCCACATACGTGATGGTGCCCGTCATCACCTCTTTCGGGTACGCGTTGATCCGGACCTCCGCCGTCCGGCCTCCGGAAGCATGGATGGCGTGAACGAACGCAATGTCCTTCTCCGGAATGTTGGCCAGCACCCAGACCTCCGACAGGTCGGCAATGACAAAGAGCTTCTCAGTCGTCTCGACGACTTCACCCCTCGTCAGGTTGCGTCCAATGATGCGGCCGGCGAAGGGGGCGACGATCGGCACATGGGATTGAATGTCCCGGCTGCGACCGAGGCGAAGAAAGTCGTCGCCCTTCATCCCCAGCAGTTTCAAACGGTCTCGCGACTCATGCGCTTCTGCTTGCATGCTGAGCAATTCCGCCTGTCGACGCTGGGCTTCAGCTTCGCCGATTACTTTTTCTTGCAGGAGAAATTTCGCCCGTTCATACGCCTGCTCCGCGACGTGGAGTTTGGCCCGTGCCTTTAAGTAGGCGGATTGGGCGAGGCCCAAGTCACTGCTATAGAGGATCGCCAGAAGGGCATTCGCTTCCACCTGCTGGCCAAGATCCGCGTAGACGTCGACCACGCGTCCACGCACCAGCGTGGTAATGTCAGCCATAGCGCGCTGATTCGGCTGGACGAGGGCGGGAAACTCCCGGTGGGTGCGGAATTCGCTCCGAACCACCGGCGTGACCGCCACCCCGACACGCAAGGATTCTTTTTCCGACAGCCGGACAAGTCCCTCGACGGGGGCGGCCTGCAGCGGAGCGACTGCGGAGCTGGACGGCGCACCGTCACAACCGGATGCTGCCGCTACCGTGGCGAGAAGCAGACCGAGCCCCGCGCCCCTGAAACTTCGTGCCTCTCTCCCTCTCCAGGTCTGACTCAGTGCGCCACAGATCGTATCGCTCATAGCGTCCCTCCGACGGCTCGTTCGAGCTGAGCCAGAGACACGGACAACTGATACCGCGCCTGCACATAGTCCATCAGGATCTGTCGCTGCACCCGTTGCGCGTCCAAGACCTCCAACAGGCTGGACGCCCCCTGCTGGAAACTGAACTGTGCCAGCCGGAGGGCCTCCTGAGCCTGCTTCAACAGACCCTTGTTAAATACGTCGATCAGTTCAGCGGTGGTCCTGGCATCCAGATAATATTGATAGACCGCGCGAGCGAGTTCGTTGCGCGCCCGCAGCAACTCCGCTTCCTCCCGGCGTTTCGTGCCGAGGGCCGAGGCAATCTCTCCCTGGCGGCGATACCAGGTCGGGATCGGGACCGAGAGCCCTCCCTGCCACGCCTCCCGTCCGATTTCCCGCCAATACCTGCCGTTGACCGTCACGTTGGGCACACGTGACTGGCGCTCGAATTCGATTTTCCAATCCGATTGCTGAACGGATTTGAGCAGACGCTGGATCGTCGGATGACGCTCCATCATGCGGGCCATCAGCGCATCGATCTGGAGATCCTGCGGCATGCCGATGAATTCGCCTTCGATGGTATAGGACAGGCCCAGGGCCCCGCCGGTGAGGGTATCCAACGCGACACGATTGATCCGGACCATATTCTCCGCACGCGCAAGGTCTTGCCGTGCTTTCAGTACTTCTACCTCCGCTTTGATGGATTCAAATTGCGGCGCCTCGCCGGACTTCACTCGCGCCTTGACGATCCTGGCCACACCCTCGACGGTCTCAAGATTCTGTCTGGCGAGACCGGCGTCCTGCTGAGCCATGAGGAGGTCGCTAAACGCGACTTTGACTTGAGCAATGAGGTGCAGCCGGGCCTCCAGCAACCCGGCATTCGCCGTCGCCAGACCTGCATCCGCCGCCTGCTGGCGAGCGGCCAGCATGGATGGCCATTCAAGCGGTTGCCCGACGGTCATGTTGTATTCGGTCAGTGTTTGGCGGGCAAGCGACTGCTGGATATCCGCCCGCCCGACATCTCGTATCTCTCCGACCCCTGTATTTCCCGTCACGGTAGGATTCGGATAGGCACCAGCTGCGACTTGCTGACCACGACTGTAGTCAATATGCCCCTCAGCCAGAGACACCGTAGGGTTCCTGGCAAGCGCCTGTGCAATGATCGTGTCGAGGTTATACCGATGCGCGGGGGGCTCTGCCGCCATTACGGGCAGTGGGACCACTGGTCCCAGCAGGACAAGCAGACAAACAAGAACTTGAGGGAGGAACAAGACCATTTACTCGACTCCTTATGAGACAATCCTTTACAAGGAAGAACTCGAACGACTGCGCAATCCTCCTTGCAGATACCATTTTCTGTCTTCTCGCGATCCTTAGTTGGACACAGGGTTCGCGCTGTGCGCTCACCGCCCTCGGTTCCACCATTTTTTCTAACATGCGTCGTCCATACGATTCTACCGGCAACGCATTGGGAGCGCATCCCCCACGTCGCCGTAAAGGCGCCTGCATTACGATGTCCTGCACTGATCGGCCTCCACACGAGACAGGAAGGCCCGCGCTCACTCCCGTATGCGCCATGCCGTCATTCTTGGCGCCAATGGGACCACTCAATGAAGTACCCGCAGCCGGTTTGGGTTAACCGCCCCTCGTGGCGTTCTCATTCCTTTACTTGTCATGAGTCCTACGAGCCCAGCGGCCTGGCATTCCCGATTGGTCCTAATGAGCGGATCGAGAACATTTCCACAGTTGAGACACAGCCACCCGTCATACTCCCACGTATGATCGTGCCGAAAATGCATCGCGACGATTAACCCGTGGCAGCGCTCACATCTCATATGACACTCACGATATTCCAGGATCTCTTTAGCCTGGAGGCCGGAGGTCTTTCAGGAACGTAGGATCAGGCGAAGTGGCTCACCTCGACGGATCAAGAATACAGGCCTGAATTATTCGTATGTCGCAGATTTGACCGCCTGGACCCTCCCTGATGAGATTGACGTCAACGGTCGCCTCTGCCGGCTAGGTGCCGCCGACAATCGAACCTTGCTGCGGCCCCCACCTCAGCTCCATCACCATGATCCGTCCTGCTAGATCGAGTCCCGTGATCTTTCCTGCCCCGGCACTTCTCCGACACTGTTAACTAACAGGGATGTCATGACCGCGATCCACCCGCCGCTTCTCATTCGTTGTCTGTCTCTGCGACACCTCGTCCGTGGCACCAGAACCAGGTCAGCATCCTCACCAACAGACACTCCATGGCCGCCCAGGAGGGGGCACTCCCATAGGAGATGACGGCCACCAGCCCCTACCGATGCCAGCTGACCTGGCATTTCTGGTTCCTCCAGCCGCTCAATCGATCAGGTCGGACCGATAATGTCACAAAATATGCGTCGGCATTTCCTTGTGAAGAGTTCAGAATCAAAGGGCTTCACGAGATACTCTTTGGCTCCCAGATTCATCGCGTCCCGGAGGCGCTTAATCTGGCCCGGTGTTGCGGTGACGATAACCGGGATCTCCGGATGACGTTCCCGCATTTCCTGCAAGATCGCCATCCCGCCGAGCACCGGCATATCGAGCTCCAGGACGAGTCCGTCGAAGGGGGCCCGCGGCTTTTCATCCGCAATTCGCACAAGACCGGAGATCCCGCTATCCTCCCTCTCGACAGAGAATCCAAGCCTGAGCAGATGCTCGCATACAATGTCACTAGCCTTGTCGTCGTGATCGATGACCAGAATACGTCGGGACGCAGGGGCCTGTTGGGTGATGTGGAACATTCCCTCTGTAGACGATCCTTTCCAAACGACAGCGGCAAGTCTCATATGTGCTGTCCCCTCCTCCCTTTCACAGTCCGTTGATCAATCATCCGGATTCTGTATGAGGTGCCGCCATGATCCCTCCCTTTCGAGGGCGGCTCCGACTCACGACCGATTCGGGTCGCTCGGCTTGATGGGAAAGGATGACCGGATCCAGAATGGCCCCGCAGACCAGGCATCGCCATCCCCAGAATGCACCTGGATAGGTCTCCGATTCGAGATCCACAAATGTTTCCTGTACCATCAGATTCTCACATCGAGGGCATCCCATCGTCGCACCTCCCTCAGCTCTCCCTGGCAATGCGCGAACATCGACCCGCTTTCTTCAATGGCGATCTGTCCATTCGGACATTGGCGCGGTCATGCACTACTCTATGGCCCGCGCGTGCCTGCGGCGGCTTGATGCAAGGACTTAATTCTTCTTCCGCTCTTTAACCCTCCTCCTCAGCACCTACATGTTCGCAATAACGCTGCTCCCAACATAGGGAACCACCCACAGGATGCCGTCAAGTAGGTCCATGAAATCTCCTCGTGTTGCAACGCCGCCTCGTCACGTCCGGTTCGACCGGGTCGCGCCTCATTCAGCCCTTATCGGGCGGTCTCCGGTCCTTTCAACAGAGGTGCGCCCATTCAAACGATCTTCAATGAGAATCATAATTTGTTGGCCGGCTCGAAGACCGGGATCCAGCACTCGCAATGCTCGCAGACGAAATGCCCCCTCTTTCGTTCTGACGGTTTTCTGGGCCTCTACTCCATCAGGATGGGCCCATGATCCCACGGAGCCTCGCTCCCTGATTTGAGTCCCCAACTTGATAATTTCGAGACGAAGGTCTTGTTTGTGCGGCAGAACCGCATCCCTCCCCCCTGCTCGCTCCATATAGTTGCGTGCCTGCTCATTCGCATAGCGCAGATGCAAAGATTCCCCGAACATGACGATGCCAACATCGGTGGTACTGGACGGTTCTGATCCTACCCCTGCAGCCATCGTCACCTCGCGGTGCCGGAATGATATGAATAGAGAAAGCCCAGGCTGCATCGCATGGCCTGGCAGACAGGGGCCTCTCTGCCCCGCCGCGTGAGCGTCTTACGTGGTGGCCCGGACATGGGCGGTCCACCCTTCCACCCCCTGCCCTGGATACCCGTAGGTCAGGAGCTGGCGATAAAAGACTGCGCATTCTTCACAATAGGTATCGGACACGACGACCTCCGCCAGTCTGATGCGGTACCGGTGCAGGAGCCCCGATAACTCATCCCATTCAGCCGCGGCTTGCTCGGATGATTCAACCGGGCGTATCCGGCGGCAAAGCAAACAACGATCCGCGAGAAAGTCTGTACCAGACACTGGTGTGTCACCTTCATCAGACCTCATGTCACAGCACTCCTTTTCCCACGGATCAACAACCTTCGTGTTTCGCCATGCCATGGCCCACGAGTTCTTCGGATGTTGGTTGAGCGAGCACGTTGCGGATGATGGCGTTAAAGGTGGCCCGCAGGTCCCCTGCCTTCCCCTTTGAAACAAAGGCACAGGCTCCCGAAGCCAAGGCGCCCGCAACGTGTTCCGAGTCGTCATGACCGCTCATGAGGATGATTCTCGTGTGCGGGAGCATTTCCCTCAATTGACGGGCTGCCTCCAATCCGTTGACGACAGGCATGTCGATATCTGAGATGACGATATCCGGCCTAAGCTCGGCCGCAGCGGTGATGAGGGCCCTCCCATCTGCGACCGTTCCCACAATCCGATGCTCGTCCGATAAGAGACAGGCGAGCAACTGCCGCACATGTGAATTGTCATCCGCGAGAAGAATCAGTATCTTCTTCATCTTCCACCCCCGTTGACTGAACGTGTCGGTGGCTGAACCCCTGCCAGATCCTTACATGATGACTATGAATCTAAGCCGAGAGGAAAGATAAACACACTAGGCTTCTCCCTAGGGACGCGAGGCAATCTCCCTGGACGAGCCAGTTTCAGCGTTGAGCGAGGGATGGAAGCACGAACCGGTTAATCCGATGCGATGAGGCCGTGGACGAGGGCGTACTTTGTCAGCTCCGCCGTCGTATGAAGATCGAGTTGGGTCATGATCTGCGATTTGTGAAACTCAACTGTCTTTGGTGAGATGTTCAGGGTTGATGCGATCTCCTTGACCGTCATCCCTTCCGCGACGAGTTGCAACACTTCTCGTTGGCGCGCAGTCAAGGGCTCGTCCTTAAGAACCGTAGGCCTGCGGCCTGTGATGACCGACTTCACCAGACCTTTCGCAACCAAGGGGGTGACATAACACTGTCCGTCTATCGCCGATTGAATAGCTTGGAGTAATTCTGAACCGGCGGATCGTTTGAGAAGATAGCCGGAGGCACCGGCCTTGAAGGCTTCATTCACATAGGCCGGGTCAGCGTGCATCGTCACAAAGATAAGCTTGGTGCGAGGCAGCATCTTCTTCAGCTTCCGAGCAGCATCGATCCCATTGAGCTGCGGCATCGAGATATCGAGCGTCACGATGTCAGGCTGAAGTTCCTGGGCCTTTCGAAGCAGCGTACGGCCATCCTCCGCCACACCGACGATCTCACACCGATCCTCCAACAGCTTCCGGAATCCGTCCAACACCAGCGTATGGTCATCAACCAAGAGAACCCGAGGCCTGCTCATTCCTCCTCCTCCAGAACCGGCACCACCACCTGCACCTTTGTTCCCATCCCCACGGCGGAGATGATCTGCAAGGCTCCGTGAACCAAGGCGACCCGCTCTTTCATGCTGAGCAATCCCAGTCCGTGTCGCCCGTTCTGGGCTTGCTCGGAAGCAAATCCCACGCCGTCATCCGTAATCGTGACCGTCAGCCAGGATTGCGACCGGGTCAGTTCCACATCCACTCGAGACGCCTGCGCATGGCGAGCCACGTTGTTGAGGCTTTCTTGGGCCACGCGATAGAGACAGGTCGCAATCTCTTGTGGGACGACTCCGGGGATATTGTTGTGTCCAAAGCTCCCTCGGACATTGCTTCGAACCGTGAAATCGTCCACCAGACGTTGCAAGGCAATCGAGAGCCCGAGGTCATCGAGAATGGAGGGATGGAACTGATAGGCCAGATGGCGCACATCCTCAGACAACTCCACAACCCGGTCCTGTATTGCGCGGACGGCTCGGCCCACTTGAACCGGTGAAGAGCTGAGCTGATGTTCCACCGCCTCGATCTCCATGGCAAGGAGCGCGAGCCGTTGATTGATGTCATCGTGGAGATCGCGCGAGATACGACGCCGCTCTTCTTCCTGCACGCACAACAGCCGGGACGCCAGCTGTTGCAGTTCCTGCCGGCTGGATTCGAGCGACTGCTCAGTCTGCATCCGCTCAGCTACTTCCGCCACCAATGATTCGTTGACGGAGGCCAGCTCTCTGGTTCGGACCTGCACGCGCCTATCTAAAGCTTCATTGAGACGTTGAAGTTCCTCTTCGTGCTTGCGCCGTTGGGAGAAGTACCACACCGGCATCCAGATCACGACTCCGCTAAGCATGTGATTGACGAGCGGAATCCAGAAAGGGATGTCATACGAACGCGGACTCCATATGCCGCCGATGGCCGTCAATATTGTCGCCACTGCCGCGACGGTAACAGGAAACCACCGATGCGGAGAAAACAACGCCAGAAGGACCGGAACGATGTAGAGCACATGGGTGGCCATCGCCAGCGGGGTGTGGAGATCCAGGACAAAGAGAACCACCGTCGACGCCGCGACGCCAGTGGCGATGAATCCTTGTCGGGTCCCTGTGTTCATGGGCCGGCTCTCGTCGGATTATCTTCCCGCACCGGAACGGATTCAAGCTCAGCGAGTTGGAAATACAGTCTGGTCTGGCACACGACAGATTCTATGACCGGACCTCTCGGCAATTGAGGCAATAATCCGTGCCTGAATAGCGCGGATCGATGAGGGCCTCTGACCCATACCATGCTTCTATTCGAGAACTCCGATCGAGCATTACAGGAGTCCCTTCTTTTGCAGGTAATCTTTGTCGATGACGGGGGTGGGCTTGGAGGGAAACTGTCCTCTTTCCTGCAGCAGGCGTTCGACGTATTTTCCGATCAGATCTGATTCGAGATTGACCTGATCGCCGACCTGCTTGAGGCCCAGGGTGGTGACCTTCGCAGTGTGGGGAATGATGGAAACAAAGAAGCTACGATCAGTCACCTGGTTGATCGTCAGGCTGATGCCGTCGACCGTGACGGACCCTTTCACGATGCAATGGCGCAGAATCTCCGGCGGGGCTTCGATCGTGAACAGGATGGCGTTCCCATCCTGTTGACGGCTGCGAACTGTGCCGATGCCGTCTACGTGACCAGCCACGAGATGCCCTCCGAGCCGTTCGTTGAGCTTCATCGCCCGTTCCAGATTCAGCGGTGCGCCGGCAGTGAGCTGTCCGAGGGTGGTCACAGACAACGTTTCGGGAGAGACCTCCACGGAAAAATTGTGTTCGTTCTTGTTGACCACGGTCAGACAGGTACCGTTCACGCTGATGCTGTCTCCGATTTTGAGGTCGCCCATGACGGCTGTGGCCAGAATGGTCATCCTCGTCCCGGCGAGGTTCTTATCGATCGAGATAATGGCGCCAAGTTCTTCAACGATGCCTGTAAACATTATTCTTCTTTCCTCATGATCTGTTTCACGACATAGACAAACAGCACGAGCAGCACGACCACGCCGATGCCGGCCAGCGTGCCAATGACGATATTCTCTGTCGCGATCGTTTTCATCACCGACCTATTATTATATCTGAGTAAGGCTACGTCCGTCTCATCGTCATCCAGAACACCGCCGCCGCGACGAGTTGCAGCCCTGCGATGATGGCGAACGCATTGGCATAGTTCAGGCGCGCTATCAGAATCCCTGCCAGGAGCGGCCCGCTGGCATGGCCGATGTCCCCGATCGTCCCTTGCATCCCCATCCCCGCCCCGAGCGTCTTGAACTCGGAACTATCCGCGACCAGCGCGGACGACGAGGAGGAGACGACCGCTTCGCCAAATCCGAAGCTCGCCGAGAGCAGCAATAACAGCCAGAACATCGACACCTGAGGGATACTGATGAAGGTCGTGGCGCAAATCACGAGGCCGATGACGATGAGCGGCTGACGACCGACGCTGTCGGACACCCGTCCCATAATCGGCTTAGATACGAGCGACGTGAGGGCCTGGACCGTGAACAGTAACCCGACTTCCCCAGGATTCAATCCCACCGAGACGCCATAAAGCGGGAGGAAAGCCATCAAGGCTCCGTTCGCAATCATCTTGGCTGCGTCGGTCGAGCTGGTAATGAGGACCTTCCGATTCTTGGCGACGACCCTGAAGCCCTTCCACATTTCCGCCAGCAGCGCAGCCAGCCCCTTCTCCTGATTACGCGGGGGAGGAGCCGTGAGGTGCAGGCTATAGAAAATGGCAATGGCGATGCAGCCGAATATGCCGGCCGTCACGAAGGCAGCGGGGAATCCCGACGCGTAGATCAGATAGCCGCCGATGAACGGGCCGAGCAACGCACCGGATTGCGTCGAGGCCGTGTAGGTGCCGAGGGCGGCGCCTCGTCGTTTTCGATAGAGATCGGCCACAGTCGCCAGCGCACTCGGCGCGAAGATGGCGGTGGCCAGCCCATGAAAGAAACGTAAGCCGGTCAGCGCATCGAGATCTGTCACCCAGAGGTACAGAAATGGAGGGAGCCCGAAGGCGACGACGCCGATCTGCAATAGAAAGCGCCGGCCGTAGATGTCGGACAGGGCGCCGGACGGCAGTTTGAGGAACACCCCGGTGAGCGTGGAGACCGACACGATGAGCCCGATGCGCTCAGGACTGGCCCCGAGCGATTCCGCGAACAGCGCCAACACCGGCATCCGGACCATGTTGTAGCTGATAAAGCAGAACACGCCGACGGTGCAGAGCAGCGTGAAGCTGCGCGACGTCGTCATGGTGACGACGTCCTGGATTGGGTCGCGCTGCTGGAATGAGACAGGTCCTCCAGCGTGTGCTTCAAGAAGGCCATCTCGTCGGAGGACAACGCAGATGGTTTCGTCGCCTCGGACAGCACTCGATCAGGCTGTTGCCGCATCACTTGACTCAAGCGGTTGACGGAATCGACACCTTTCGCCAGCTTCCGCGTCACAGCGCTTCCAGTGAGCGGGCGAAGCAGTGAGACGATTCCCGATAACAGGCGATTGTCCAACCTGGTGTAGGAGATCAACGTGCTGTCCATCGCCTCGACTCCGTTCACGTCTGTGACCTGATTCATCCTGAGCAACACCACGGCCTTGCCGGTAATGTGATGGAGGAACCGGCTGTCATGAGACCCTTCCAGATAGTAGACCCTGCTGGTGCGATCCTGATAGACGAGTTCGACGGTCCCGGCTGTTCCTTCGCCATCGTTGCCCCAATAGCGACCAGGACCTCGGATTTCTGATTGATAGGGGGCGATGCCGAGACGATTGACCAAGGAAGCAGCCATGGGCGGATGGTCCAAGAGATAGAGATAGGCCACCTGTGGCAACGGCGTTCGCAGCGGTCCAAGCTTGTTCGCCGTTGTGTGGCGGCTGATGATCGGCTCCAGTCGGCAAGCCCAATGTGCCTCAATCTGTTCAACAGGAAAGGTCACCCCTGCATGATGAGAGGGCAACGGACAGGTTCCCGGTTGAGCCGGGCTTGAATAGATGGTCGCACTCAGCCCGATCACGACGATCAAAGACAGCGAGCCTGCCATCCGTAAACATAACCACCCGGGGATCATGACGGCTGCTTTCGAACCTGAATGGCGAGATGGATCGGAAAGAGTTGCCGAGAATCTTGTCGCAGACGTGCCTGCCGCAACAACGTTTCAAGCGACGGCGTCACAGGACCTTCAAAGGACACCTGCCCATTGGTGAGCACGACGAGGGGTTTGGAAGAATCGATGAGCTGTTCGTTCAGGAATAGGCTGTAGCGTTGGACTCGGTCGGCTTGGACTTCAATGCGATTCGGCCCCACGATGGAAGCGTCCAGTCTCGCGTATTCCCGGCGCTTGATCCGGTCGTCTTGCTTGCCGACCAGATCTTCGGAGAACGCGGCAATGGGATCGGTCGCGTCGATGCGGACCCATCCAAACGGTTGAAAGTGACTCGCGTCGCGCACCACAGTCACGGTCGTCGGCAAGGGATTGCGCCGTTGGGCGTTCAGCCAGGTCACTAGCTCAGGCAATTCCTCCCTGGGAAAGTAGTGCCCGCCTGCCATGGGATGCTCCCGATCATGTTCTCGATAGACAAAGGGATAGCCCAGCCTGGTTAATTCTTTCGTAATCGTGCGGCTGAGTTCCACCGGCATCACCTGATCCTTGGCTCCATGAATGATATAGACCGGTGTGGAGCGCAGGTTGGCCAGAAACGGCATCAACACGTTGTCGAGGCCACTGGCCATGGGCGCGATGCCGGCGAACAGAGGCGCATCGTGCATGCCGATCATCCAGGCGCCGATCCCGCCGTTGGACATACCGGTGAGAAAGATCCGGTCAGGATCGATGTGGTAGCGCCGTTGCACGGAACGAATCGTCGCCAGCACCAGTTCCTCCGCGCTTCGCGTAAACCAGGCACCCATCGGAGCAGTCGGACAGGCCAAGACATAGTCCTCCCCCAATCGAGCCTGCCAACGTTCCAGGTAAGCCTCGCCGCTGAATCCCGCGCCATGCAGGCAGACGACAAGTCCATAGCCCTTCGCCGGCTGATAGGTCAGGGGAACGGAGAGAGCCAGGTGATAGGCACGTCCCTGCACATCGACTCGCTCGTTGGGAATGGTCCCCGTCGGCTGCGGGGCATAGTCCCGCTCGGTTTGAATGATCCGTATCACCTGATCGATCGTGACATCCGGATCGGACAGCACTGCTTGAAGAGTACGGGTTGCCTCGTCCGTATCCGTGCTATCCAGATAGCGGAAGACCTGCGTCTTCATTTCAGCAAAGGGGACTACAGCGGCCGCATCCATTGCACGATCGGCGAAACACGCAAGGATTACGACAAGAACGCCGGAGAGGAGCCCGCGCTTCACAAGTCTCCTTCCACAACCAGATCTTTCCCGATGCGGCGAACCGTGATGTGGCGCAATGTCAGTGCCTGGGCCAAACGCTTCGGGCTCCGGTCGCCGATCACCGCCTTGGCATCCTGCCCTCCCAGCAAGGTGGGCGCCAGATAGAACACGACGTGATTGACGAGTTTCTCACGTAACGCTGCGGCATTGACGGTGCTGCCTCCCTCGATGAGCACGGAAGTGATCCCGCGCTCGCCCAGCATCGTCATGAGCGCCGGGAGCGAGACACGCCTGTTTTTCTGAGAGAGAGAGACCACTTCCACTCCTGCCCGTTCAAGTGAACGTCGGCGTGACCGGGAGGCACGACTCGTAGTCACGATCAACGTCTTCGCTCGGTCCTGCCTGGCGCAGACAGTCGCCGTCGGGGGCGTCCTGAGTGTGCTATCGAGCACGACACGCAATGGTTGCCGCGGCGCCAGCTTGAGTGGACGATCGGACAGTCGAGCCGTCAGCGTGGGATTATCCTTGAGCACGGTGCCGACCCCGACGATCACGGCATCCACCCGACCCCGCAATCGATGCACATCTTGTCGCGCAAGCGGACCGGTAATCCATCGAGACTCGCCCTTCGCCGTGGCCACCTTTCCATCCAAAGTCATCCCGGCTTTCAGAGTCATGTAGGGACGGCCGGTCGTCACCCAGTGGAGGTACGCGCGATTCAACTGCGCCGCTTCCTCTTGTGCGACCGCCGTCGTCACCGTGATCCCGGCCCGACGCAGAGCAGCAATCCCTTGTCCTTTGACCGAGGGGTTGGGGTCAGCCATCGCCACCACCACCTGTCGGACGCCTGATTGAACCACTGCGGGCACGCAAGGTGGGGTTCGTTTGAGGAGGTGGCAGCAGGGTTCAAGCGTGACATAGAGAATCGCGCCCTTGGCGCGTGGCCCCGCTTGGCTGAGCGCAAGAATTTCTGCGTGGGCTTGCCCTGGTCCGTGGTGATATCCGCGGCCGACGATGCGGCCGTTCTTGACCACGAGGGCCCCGACCATGGGATTCGGGCTGGTCCTGCCCCGGCCCTTCGCCGCGAGACGAAGCGCCAGGGTCATAAAGTGGAGGTGCTGTGTGGTGGCGGTCACCGTTTCTTGCGCGTGACGCGCGATCGGCTGCGCGGCCGTTGAGCCTGCTTCGTCTTCGTGGTCTTCGTCGACGCCTTCTTCGTCTTCCTACGCGACCCCGACACCTTGCGCGTGGAGAGGGAACCGCTCGGTCCTGGTTCGGCCAAGGCCGCATGGGCCGCGGCAAGCCGCGCGATCGCAACGCGATAGGGCGAGCAGCTCACATAGTCCAATCCGAGTTCATGGCAGAACTCAACAGAACTGGGGTCGCCGCCGTGCTCACCGCAGATGCCGAGCTTAATCCCGGGACGGGTCTTCCGACCGCCGGCGATGGCCTGCTTCATCAAAGCCCCCACCCCTTCTCGATCGAGCACCGCAAAGGGATCCGCGTCCATAATGTTGGCGGTTCGATAAAAATCGATGAACTTCGCGGCATCGTCGCGGGAGAAACCGAACGTGGTTTGGGTCAGATCGTTCGTGCCGAATGAAAAGAACTCCGCCTCTGTCGCAATGCGATCCGCCGTCACAGCGGCACGCGGCAGTTCGATCATCGTGCCCACGAGATAGGAGAGCTTCACCTTGTACCGCTTCATCGTCTCCTGCGCCACCTCGCGGACCAAATCTTTCTGCGCCTTCATTTCCGAGACCATTCCCACCAGCGGGATCATGATCTCCGGGACGATCTTCTTCCCTTCCTTGGCCAGCTCACACGCAGCCTCCATGATCGCCCGCGCCTGCATGCGGGTAATCTCCGGCATCGTGATCCCGAGACGGCACCCGCGTAACCCGAGCATGGGATTGAACTCGTGGAGTTCCTCGACGCGGGCCAGCAACCGGCGCTTTTCTTCGAGCCTGGCTCCGTCGCGCCCGGTCAGTTCCAGCTGAGCAATCTCCACCATCAAGTCTTCACGCTTAGGCAGAAACTCGTGCAAGGGGGGATCGAGCAACCGAATAGTGACCGGATAGCCAGCCATTTCGCGATAGAGCCCGATGAAATCCTGCTTTTGCAGCGGCAGGAGCTGATCGAGGTGCTTTTCCCGCTCCTCTTTCGTCCGCGCCAGAATCATCTTCTGCATAATCGTGATGCGATCCTCGGCAAAGAACATATGTTCCGTCCTGCAAAGTCCGATCCCTTCTGCACCGAAGCCACGGGCAATGTTCGCTTGGTCAGGCACGTCAGCATTGGCGCGGACGCGGAGTTTCCGTACGCTGTCGGCCCATGACAAAATCAACGCGAACCGCTGGTACTTGTCCGACTTCTTGGCATCCAGCTTGCCCTGGATGACTTGAATGATTTCAGATTCGACGACAGGCAGGTCCCCCTCGTATACATTGCCGGTCGAACCGTTGATCGAAAGATAGTCCCCCTCATGGAACACTTTGGCTCCGATGCGAACAGACTGGCCGTCCAGCACCTCCACCGACTCACAACCGGCCACGCAGACCTTGCCCATTTGCCGCGCGACCACCGCCGCGTGGGACGTCATCCCGCCCCGCGCCGTCAAAAACCCGGCTGAGGCGTTCATCCCGTGGATGTCGTCCGGACTCGTTTCCTGTCTGACCAACACCACACGGGTACCAGCCGCTTTCATCGTCACGGCCCGATCAGGCGTGAGCGCGATCTTTCCGGCCGCCGCGCCAGGACCGGCGGGGAGCCCCTTCCCCAGCGGATTGGATTTCGACTCTTCCTTCGTATCGAAAATCGGATAGAGATACTGCGCCAATTGTTCCGGCCCGATCCGCTGTACCGCTTCCTTCTTCGAGATGAGGCCTTCTCTCACCATATCGACGGCGATCTTCACAGCAGCGATACCGGTCCGTTTGCCGACCCGGGTTTGCAGCATGTAGAGCTTGCCCTCTTGGATCGTAAATTCCAAATCGAGCATGTCCCGGTAATGTTTTTCGAGCTTCTTGTAGGTGTGCTCCAGTTCCTTGTACGCCTCCGGCACGTTCTTCGCCAGCGCAGTCACCGGGAGCGGAGTCCTGATACCGGCCACCACATCCTCGCCTTGAGCGTTCATCAGGCACTCGCCGAAAAAGTTCTTGTCGCCGGATGCCGGATCGCGCGTGAACGCCACACCGGTGCCGCTCGTCTCTCCCATGTTCCCGAATACCATCGCCACGACATTGATCGCCGTGCCCCATGAGTCGGGAATCCCATAAAGGCGCCGATAGGTGACGGCCCGCGCGCCGAACCAGGACGAAAAGACCGCGTTAATAGCCAGGCGCAGTTGATCGAGCGGCTCATCGGGAAACTCCTTCTTAGTCTCTTCCTTGATGAGCGCCTTAAAGCTGGCAACCAATTCCCGGAGATGCCGCGCATCGAGATGGGTCTCGTGCGCCACCCCCACTTCTGCCTTCTTCTGCTTGAGGATCGCTTCGAAATGCTCGCGTGGCACACCCATGACGATGCTGCCGTACATGGACACAAAGCGCCGATAGCTGTCCTGGGCAAACCGCTCATTGCGTGTTTTTGCCGCCAGCCCCTCGACCGTCTTGGTCGTCAGACCGACGTTCAGCACCGTGTCCATCATGCCAGGCATCGAAGCCCGGGCGCCGGACCGGACCGAGACCAGCAAGGGCCGTTCAGGATCGCCGAACCCCATGCCCATCGACCGCTCGACCCGCTTGAGCGATTTCAGCGCAGCGTCCCACATGCCGGGAGGATACTGTTTCCCGTTCTTGTAGTATTCGACGCAGGCCTCGGTGGAAATCGTGAAGCCGGGCGGAACGGAGATGCCGAGATTCGTCATCTCGGCAAGACCGGCGCCCTTCCCGCCGAGGAGCTCTTTCATATTGGAGGTCCCTTCGGCTTTACCGTCACCAAAGTAGTACACGTATTTCTTTGCCACGCTGCCCTCTCCTTCGCGTTGAGTTCAGTTCAATGGACGAGTGATGCCTCATGGCCGGCGGCGGATTCGAGTCGCAACCGATACCGGCTGACCAAATACCATTTCGCCACCAGTCCGGACACAATGACCGCCACCACAAACATCACCAATATGAGCAACCGATAGTCGGCGTGAATCCCCCGATCCACATAATACAACCCGTCCGGCCCTTGCTTTAGCTTGACCTCGCGTTGGATCTGATGAGTCTTGCCGGACGGATCGGAGAGATTGATCCACTCCGAGCAGAGGCGTACCGGTGCCTCCGCTCCCACAACGGATTGCCAGCCGAGCCGTAGACAAATATCCTGTTTGGAGTTGAATACATCGGGGGTCGTTGCCAGCTCATCAAGGTTAATCCCACTGGCCCATAACCCGACCAGAACGATCGCGTTGCAGAGAATCGTCATGGCAATGGACACCACCCTGGCAAATCGTCCAACCAGCGCCTTGCGTGACTCGGCATCACCAGTCACTGTGGTCTCGACATCCATGGAGGGATGTTGTGCCATGGTTACATATCCTGCCTAACTCCCTTGTACCACAATCTGCGAAAAATCCGCGAATAACAAGAACAACTCATCGATATCTTTTAGCAACGAAAGCCGATTAATGCGGATAGAGGGATCATCCGCATTCACCATGACAGCAGCAAAGAAATCATCAATAGCGGGTTTCATGCTAACAAATGCTTCCAGCGCTTTTGAATATTTTCGTTCGGCGATCAGATGTCTGACTAATTGATCGTTTTTCGCCCAAGCCGCGCGCAGCTTTGTCTCAGATGGATGCTGAAAGAGTGCCGGGTTCACCGGGTGGAATACCACCCGATCTTTTTCTTTTTCCACTAGTCTATGTGCCCGCTTAAAACCGATGATCAAGGGATCGAATTCCGGCTTCGTCGTCACGGATTCAAGCGCTTTCATACACTCCAGCAACTCTTTGAACGAAAGTTCATGCGTGTTCTTCGGAGTGAGAACCGCATCAATCACGTCACTCCGCGTGATGCCTCCCGCCGTGCCAGCGTAATAGCGGAGCCGTTCCACAATGAAGTCGAACGACCCTTGAGCCATGCCGAGTCGCAACTCCTCGATCTTAGATTCGGCGAGAATCTTCTCCGCCTTATCGAGGACTAGTTCAAGTTTCAGGGGTAGATTGCCCTCCACAAGGATGCGCACGATCGACAACGCATCCCGCCTCAACGCGTAGGGGTCCTCTGATCCTTTCGGCACGATACCGACGCGGAAGAAGCCCGCAATCTTATCCAGCCTGTCAGCTAATGACAGGAGTTTACCCTCCAAAGATTGAGGTATCGGTCCTTCCATCCCACGTGGCAAATACCGCTCGGCAATGGCGGTGGCTACTCTTGGATCTTCGCCATCATGCTTCGCGTATTCGCCACCCATCACACCTTGGAGATTTGGGAATTCCCCAACGACGGCGGTTACGATGTCGTTGTTGGCCAATTCAGCCGCGCGCCTGGAGATAACGACAACCTTTTCATCCCCGAGTTGCTTGGTAAGGAATTCGACCAAGTCCTTCGTACGCTTGGTCTTGTCATTCAATGTGCCAAGCTTTTGATGGAAAATTATTCCGCTTAGCTTTGCAGTCCTCTCTCCCAGCTTAACTTTTCGGTCTTCATCGAAAAAGAACTTTGCATCAGCCAGGCGCGCAGCCAGGACCCGCTCGTTACCCTCGCGAATCAATCCCATATCTTTGGCTCGATTGTTCGTCACCGCGATGAAATGGGGAACGAGCTTCCCGGTCTCTTTGTGCATCAAGGAGAAGAACCCCTGATGTTCTTTCATGGAGGTGATCAAGATCTCTTGCGGCACCTCCAGATAGGCCGACTTGAAAGATCCGATGAGGGCATTGGGGCATTCGGTCGTAAAGACGGCCTGATCCAACAAGTCTCCGTCCACATTCAACGTGAAGCCGGTTTCCTTGCACAAGGTCGCGATCTGCTCCTCGATCGTGCGGCGGCGGCGCTGCGGATCCGGAGTGACTCCCTGACGTTCAAGCCCCTTCAGATAGGTCTCGTAGTCCCGAACCACAATCCCGTTCGCGCTCCCCAACACACGATGTCCTTCTGTCCGGTTACCGGCAGTAATCCCCGCGGCTTCGATCGGAAGCGTCGCCCCACCGTACAGTGCCACCAGCCACCGCACCGGTCGAGCGAACCGAACGCCGGTATTATTCCACTTCATCGCTTTCGGAAAAGAGAGTTTCGCGATCAACTGCGGGAGGAGTTCTTCCAGGACCACCTTGGCAGGCCGCCCATGTTCTTGCTTCACTGCAAAGAGATACTCGCCTTTCGGAGTCTGGCGAATCTGTAGTTCTTGGACGGCGACTCCCTGCCCTGCGGCAAATCCCGTGGCCGCCCTGGTCGGCTGGCCGGCCTGATCGAATGCCACCGCTTTAGAAGGCCCCATCGTTTCCTTGACCATAGAGGTTTGCTGGGCCGCGAGGCCCTCAACCACCAAGGCCAATCGTCGTGGAGTTCCCAGAGTACGGGCGGATTGAAACGCGAGACGTTGGTCTTTCAGCATCTGCTCAGCCGAATCCTTGAGGCCAGCCAGGGCAGGAACGATGAACTGGTAGGGAAGTTCTTCAACGCCGATCTCGAGCAACAACTCGGCAGCGGTCCCTGGGGAAGAGCGCTTCTCCTTCTTCATAGCAGGAGTCGGACGACGAGGTTTCTGAGTCTTTGTCATGGATCCTTCTGCGGTTCTATGAGCGGCGGGCCACAGCTTTGGAATGCGTATGTGACAACTTCGCTCCCTCACGCCCCGCCACGCGATTGAGCAGTGGGTGTCCCATCGCCGCCCGCTCTTCGATGTAGCGTTCGGCACATTGGCGCGCAAGAGCGCGGACCCTGGCGATATAGCCCGTGCGCTCCGCCACGCTGATCGCCCCGCGGGCATCGAGCAGATTGAAGAGGTGGGAAGACTTAATACAGTACTCGTAGGCCGGGAGCGTCAACCGCTTGTCGCGATTCGCCAGCAGCCGCTTGCATTCTCCCTCGAACGATTGAAATGTGGCCATGAGCATCGCCACATCGCCTTCTTCGAAATTATAGGTCGAGAATTGGACTTCGGTTTCGTGATGGATATCTCCATACGTGACTGAATCGTTCCAGGCGAGGTCGAAGACGTTATTCACTTGTTGCAGATACATTGCGATGCGTTCGGTCCCGTATGTAATTTCGACTGTAATGGGACTCAGTTCGATCCCGCCGATTTCTTGGAAGTAGGTGAACTGGGTGATCTCCATCCCATCGAGACGCACCTCCCAGCCCAGACCCCAGGCACCCAGCGTGGGGGACTCCCAGTCGTCTTGAATGAACCGTATGTCGTGCTGCTTCGGGTTAATCCCCAATTGGGCCAGACTCTCCAGATACAAGGCTTGTATGTTGTCCGGCGCCGGCTTCAGCACGACCTGATACTGATAATAGTGCTGCAGGCGATTCGGATTCTCGCCGTACCGTCCGTCCGTGGGACGCCGGCATGGTTGGGGATAGGCAGCCCGCCAGGGCTCCGGGCCAAGGGACCGGAGGAACGTGGCTGGATGAAAGGTGCCGGCCCCCATCTCCAGGTCATAGGGTTGATGAATGACGCAGCCTTGCTCGGCCCAGTAGTGATGCAATGTGAGAATGAGATCCTGGAAGGTCACAATCGGCCCTGTGAGGTGGTGAAAACGCTAAGCCAACGCCCCGGAGTGAGGGAAGAAGCTAACAGGAACGCGTGGAAGCTGTCAAGCAACAATCCCTCTATGATCAAGGAGTTGCATCGAAATTCCCCTCTCTCAGTTCGGCGATCGAGCTGGACCGACGAATGGGGTGCCCACCCGTCCTCCGCTGCTCATCCGCTCTTGACGTGATCCTCAGCCGTGCTCTATTGTCCAAGTACTTGACTAACTCACTCGGCATTGAGCGGACTCCTGAATGAAGCTCTCAAAAAAAAGCGAGTACGGACTTCGTGCGCTGCTGGAGCTCACGCTCTTCCATGGCAAGGCGACGCTACAGCGCCACCAGATCGCGGAACGCCAACATATTCCCGTGGAGTTCCTGGAGCAGATTCTTCTCGCGCTGAAACGCGCCGGATTGCTCGCGAGCCGTCGCGGCATGAAGGGCGGCTACACGCTGATCAAGTCGCCCGACGAAATCACCTTGGGCCAAGTCATCCGCATCTTGGATGGGCCGCTCGCGCCTATTTCTTGTGTGAGTAAAACCGCCTATCAAAAATGCAGCGACTGTCCCTACGCGACGAAGCCCTTCTGCCCGCTACAGGATGCGATGGGTGAGGTTCGAAACGCCATTGCCGATATTTTGGACCATTACACGCTGAGCCAGTTTGCTGCGGCAAGGCCGGCGAAGCGGGCGAGTTGACCTTGCGGTCATCGTCCGGGCGGAGGAGTGTCATCATGTTTGCCTTAGGCCTGTTTCCTGTGCTGCTGGCGTGGGCTGCGCTCTCCGGTTCCGTCATGGCCGGAGAGACCAGGGAATTGACGCTGGCAGTCTACAGCGTGCCGAAGGAAGCCTACGAGCGCACGATCATTCCTGCGTTCCAGCGGCACTGGAAACAACGGACGGGGCAAGAGGTTCGTATCCGGAGTTCGTACGGAGCGTCCGGTGCCCAGGCCAGGGCGATCATCGGGGGATTCGACGCCGACGTGGCCGTGCTCTCGCTCGAAGGGGACCTCGATCAGATCGCCAAGTCAGGTTTGATTTCCCATGACTGGCGGACAGGGCCGCACAAAGGGATGGTCTCCGCCTCAGTCGTCGCACTCGGAGTGCGAAAGGGAAACCCGAAAGGGATCAAAGGCTGGGAAGACCTTGCCAGACCAGGCCTGGAGGTCCTGTACCCGAATCCCAAGACGTCGGGCGGAGCGATGTGGGATGTGATCGCGATCTATGGAGCCGGGTTGAAACTTGCCGAGCAGCAGGCTGGAGCAGGAAAGAAACCGAGTGCCGAATCGGCGGAAACCGTTGCCGCCGGATTGTTGAAGCGCATCCAGAAGAACGTGAAGGTGATGGACAAGAGCGGACGCGAATCGGTCACGACTTTCGAACGCGGTGTGGGAGACGTGATCGTCACCTACGAAAACGAGTTACTCCCGCGGATCAAGAGCCACCGCCCCTATGAAATCATTGTTCCCAATGAAACGGTCTGGATCGAGAATCCTGCCGCCCTCATCGACCGACACGTAGACCGACATCATGTACGCGATGTGGCCGAGGCATTTGTCTCCTTCCTCCACAGCGAAGAGGCTCAGGCCGCCTTTGCTGAGCTGGGATTCCGACCGATCGATCAGGCCGCTTCACAGACATCGGCTGGCACGTCGCTTCCCCTCCCGAACCAGCTCTTTACCATTGCAGACCTGGGCGGATGGGAAAAGATCAGTGCCAGGCTGTTTGGCCCTCGCGGAGCCTGGACAACCATCGTCGAAGACCTCGCGCGCGGAAAATGAACGGCGGACAGACCATGACCACTCACGCGTTGCTTCAGCTCGCTCTCCGGTCCGCTGCTGTCGGATACGTATCCCTGCTCATCCTGTTCCCACTCGCTGCGATCGCCCACCAGTCGTTTGTCGGGGGAATCGGCCACTTCATTCAAGACATCGCCACCCCCCAAGCTTCCTCCGCCCTGGCCTTAACGCTGGAAGCCGCCTTCATCACGACGGTCATCAACGCCCTCTTCGGAACGCTCTCCGCGATCGTCCTGGTACGCTACGAGTTCCCGGGCAGATGGTTTCTCAATGCCCTGGTCGATCTGCCGTTCGCGATTCCCACGCTGGTGGTTGGTTTGATGATCGCAGCCATTTATGGGCCGACCAGCATCCTCGGTGTGTGGCTGCAACAGGGTGGAGTCACCGTGTTGTACAACAAGCCTGGTATCGTCCTGGCGATGCTGTTTGTGACCATGCCATTCACTATCCGTTCGTTGCAGCCGGTGCTGATGGAACTGGAGCGCGAGCAGGAGGAAGCGGCCTTCACCTTGGGAGCGAACCCATGGACGACATTTTGGAAGGTCACGGTGCCGTCCGTGCTGCCGGGGCTCTTGACCGGTGTGTTTCTGACCTTTGTCCGGGCGCTGGGGGAGTTTGGGTCCATCGTCATTGTCGCCGGTAACATCCCGATGAAGACCCAGGTGGCGTCAGTGTATGTGTACGGGGAAATCGAAAGCTACAACCCCCAGGGCGCCACATCAGTCTCTGTCTTCATCCTGCTGATTTCGTTTCTGGTGCTGATCTTGTTGGAGCGACTGACCAGGCCTCCCGGCGAACGGATGCCGCGGTGGTTCCGATGGTCAAAACGGCCCCTATCCATAATTCGTCCATCGGAGATCGGATAACCAGCCATGATGCGTCGCCTGTTCATCGGTTCGGTGTGGCTGTATTTTGCGCTCCTCCTGATCGGTCCGATTCTGTATCTCGCAGTGCAGAGTTTCAACGAGGGGATCGTGGCCTTCTGGAATGAGGTGACGAAGCCGGAAGCGCTGCACGGGTTCACGCTCACACTCGAAATTACGGCGATCGTGCTGGTCGTGAACCTGGTCTTCGGCACGATCACCGCCCTGGTTCTGGTGCGTCAGCACTTTGCCGGGCGAACGATGCTGAGCGGGTTGATCGACTTGCCGTTCTCGGTCTCTCCGGTCATCGCAGGATTCATGCTGATTCTGTTGTTTGGTCCCGAAACCATTCTGGGCACCTTCTTCGGTACCCTGGGGGTCAAAGTGTTGTTTGCCATGCCCGCCATGGTGCTGGCGACGCTGTTCGCGACCTTTCCGTTCGTCGTTCGCGAGCTGACCCCCCTGCTGCAGACGATCGGAACGGATGCCGAGGAAGCGGCGAGAACGTTGGGGGCCAACGAGTGGCAAGTGTTTCTCAAGGTGACGCTCCCCATGCTCCGATGGGGCTTTGTGTATGGTGCGACGTTGACGGTGGCCAGGGCCATTGGTGAATTCGGTGCGGTGCTCGTCGTGTCCGGAAACATCCTAATGCTGACGCAGACCGCCACCTTGCACATCTATCAGAGCTATGTGGACTTCAATTATGTAGGTGCCAATGCCGTCGCCCTGACCCTTTTAGCCGTCTCCTTTGCCATTCTGACCGTGCTTGAACTCGCGAAGGCCAAAGCTGCGGCCACTGTGGCGTAAGCCAACGAGAAAGGTATTTGCGTGAAGATCGAGGTGCGAGGACTCACGAAGCAATTTGGTTCAGTCCAGGCTGTGTCAGGGGTGTCCTTCCAGGTCAAAGAAGGGGAACTCCTCGGCCTCCTCGGACCCAGCGGCAGCGGAAAAACGACTGTGCTGCGTTCGATCGCGGGGCTGGAAACGCCATCCGGCGGAGATATCTATATCGACGGGAAACGGGTCAACGACCTCTCCGTTCAAGATCGGAACATCGGGTTCGTCTTCCAGCACTACGCCCTCTTCAAACATCTGACCGTGTTCGAGAACATCGCGTTCGGTCTCAAAATCAAGAAATGGAAACCGGCGGAGATCGAGCAACGCGTGGCTGAATTGCTCCAGTTGATGAGCCTGGACGCACTGGAACATCGCTATCCCCATCAGCTTTCCGGAGGGCAGCGCCAGCGGGTCGCGATTGCCCGGTCCTTGGCTCCCCGGCCGAGCGTGCTGCTCCTCGATGAGCCATTCGGTGCTGTGGATGCGAAGGTGCGACAGGAACTACGTGAATGGTTGATCCGGCTTCACGACCACCTCAACGTCACCAGCCTCTTCGTGACCCACGACCAGGAGGAGGCGATGGAAGTCTCAGGACGGATCATTGTTTTCTCAAAAGGTAAGCTTGAACAGATCGGATCTCCTGCCGAGGTGTATGAGGAACCTGCCACGGAATTTGTGGCACGGTTTATCGGAGCCATGAATATTCTCGAGGGCCGGGTCCTGAATGGAGTGGTAAAGATTGGGTCGCTTGAATTTCCCGCCCCCAATCTCCCGGACCATGTCTCGGTACAAGTGGGATTTCGTCCGTACTATGTGAAGGTGTCTGAGGATCCTCAGCGATACCGTCAAACTGCCACGCTACGGCACATTTACTTTCTCGGCGTGGCCTATCGGCTCGAAATCGAAACGGCAGAAGGGCTGATTCTCCGATCCCGTATGAACAAAGAAGAGTTCCGCCAGTACCGGTTCGAAGTGAGCCAGCCTGTATCTTTCGCCGTGACTCATTTTCGCTTCCTTCCCCAAGAAGGGATGCCGTTCCCCTCCCCAACACCTCCCCAACTGCTCGACGCCGGTCCCTTCACCCCGTGACCTACGACCAGACATCATTTGCGCGCAGCAAGCTGAGAAACATAACCAGATACTGAAGTCGAGATCGAGCGACCGCTGGGTGAAGGAGACTGATGTGCTGAAGCTGCTCAGCACGATCGGCGCGCTCACCTCACTTCCATCTTGACGCTCGCCTCAGCAACCGCTGTTTTATGGTCATGGGTCGCTGCCACCACCTTGATCGGATCTATGCCGGTCGGCCTGCTTGTGAAGGGTCCTCCGAAGTCCTTGTTACCACGCATCAAGATACATATACGCGTGATTTGCCTTCCCTCGTTGGTCAACCTGTAGTTCACTTTATCGGCCTGACCATCGACAGCCGCGCCAGTCACAGGAGCCATAATCATAAGGTTCGATCCATCATCGTCCCCCGCCTGCGCGAAAACCGGCACACTTGCGGACATGGCACCCCCCATACCATCCCGCCCAATAGTCGCACCTTCATCCATCTACTACTCCATATCGGCAAGAGCTAACTGCATGGTCACGCCGAACCTCTCGGTCTGACCATCAATTCACAGACTCTCGCGCGCAGGTTGAATCACTCCCCACCGCCTATCTCGTTCCTCTACGGGCTCCGCACGCCTACCTCCTGTGACTCGAACCTGACCATTCCATGTTCTGCAGTCTGAACCATGGCCGTTCACGGCACCTCCGCGATCTGATTCTCATGCTCATTCATAGGCACTCACAGCTGGATGAGCAGGGTGCGGGATGGGGCGACGCTCTTCGAGCGGGGCAGGATCTGTATGGTCTCTCCTTCAGATTCTACAAATCCAACATTTTCACAAAATCATGCCATCATTTAATTATATTAATAAATCAATTACTTGCAACTAAACAATTTGGCACATGCTTTGCTCAACCCCCGATCGTGTTCTTCTTCTTGCCCAGCATCACGCACGAAGTAGATCGAACCTAAATCAACACAACAATATCCCCTTTTTCTTACGGAGCAGCGCATGACGGCTTTGACCAAGAAACAATTCTCCCCGCGGACCAGAGTCACAGAGATTGCTTGCATCCCACTACGCCTGACCGAAATCGTTGCGGGCCTCCTCCTTACGATGACGCCCCTTCTGACCGGATGCGGAGGTGGCGGCGGCGGTGGCGATGCATCGGCGGCGCCGGCAGCAGAAACAGGAATTACCGCGTCTCTCGCATGGCATCCGACTCAAGATGCCTCAGTCTATGGCTATTTCGTCCATTACGGCCGGCAATCACCAGGTCGACCGGGTAGCTGCTCATACGAAAGTTCCATGTACGTTGACTCCCCGGAAGCCACGGTCACAAACCTTGATCCTGATACGCGCTACCACTTTGCGGTCAGTGCCTATAATGGTCTAGAAAGCGCCTGCTCAAGTGAAGTATCGACCGTCACGCCCCCTCCCTCAGTCTAGACCGCTCGACTAATCCCCTCTCGACTCCCAATGGTGAAGATTAACCGACGTCATCGGGTGCGCTTGGATAGCGCACCCGATGACGTGACCGGACAGTGTCACGGTCGATCCGTCTGCACGGATCCTTTCATGTAATCCCACAATGATAATGTCCGCTTTCACCACAATAGAAATGTCCTCTTCGTTGCTAGACTGCTGGCTTTCACACGGAGGGCCAGATGGTCGGAGAGGACAGGGTCATCATGAGTGTGAAGGAACTCAGGCGGGTGCACGTGATTC
>JAGXAR010000183.1 GCA_018971525.1 Nitrospirota bacterium | reverse complement strand
TCGAACGAGGCCCTTCTCATTCTTTATACATCCCTTTAGAGGAGTGGCGAGGCTGCCCTTTACTGGGCGCATCGAGCGACCACTGCTTCACCGTGGGGGCTCTGCGAGCAAGAAGGGCACCTGGCCGCTCCTCCCCATCCTTCTGAGGGCGCGCGTTCCGCGAGCAGGAGGACGACCAGGCTGCCCATCTCCTCCCCGCGTTGCGCGAGCACAGGAGATCAACAGGCCCCGTCCTACGTCTCACGGCAGTAATCCGAATTGGCCTTTATCAGATTTCTGTCCTGCCCTGTTGTTACTCCAATGAAGTACGGTATGGCGGAAGGGCCTCGTCTAACTCTTTACATTGCGCCTTCATGGCCGCCTGGGCCTCGGGGAGGGTGGTCATCCTGAATACGACCGTATCGCCAGGCATCAATTGTCCTGCCAGGTGAAGATCCGCTGAGATCACGACCGCGATCTTTGGATACCCGCCTGTCGTTTGCCGATCGGCCATCAGGAGGATCGGCTGTTCATCCGACGGCACCTGCAAGGCACCCATCGCTGTTCCGTCAGAGATCCACTGCCCCGACCCCGCGTGCGCCAGCTTGGATCCTTCTAACCGGTACCCCATGCGATCCGATTGGCTGGTGAGGCGGTAGGGACTGGTGGTGAGGACCTCGAGTGCCTGTTCCGAGAATGAGGAGCGTTGAGGGCCTGGCAGGATACGAAGCGTGGTGACAGACGCGTATACGGGACGAAGCCTCTCCGGCAGGCTGCGACCGATCGTGGTTCGTCGGTGGGCGAATGGAACTCCGCCAACAAGGACGTCGCCTTGTGCCAAGGCCCGGCCCTTCATTCCGCCGGTGTGGCTGGAGATATGGGTCGATCGGCTTCCCAAGACGACCGGCACATTGATTCCCCCGGCGATGGCCAGGTAGCAGCGAGCACCCGCGCGCCCGGCTCCGAATGTGAGTCTGCTGCCGGCTTGCACTAGCAGGCTGGTCCAGAGCGGAATGGCAATGCCGTTCACGGACGGCGTGAGATCGGCTCCGGTGACGGCAATGACCGATTCGTGCTCATAGAGGAGTTCTGGACCTTTGAGCGTGATTTCGAGCGCTGCGTCGTGATCTCGATTGCCGACCAGTCGATTGGAGAGGGTGTGGGAGCGTCGGTCCATCGCGCCGCTGACGGGTACGCCATACTGCTGATACCCGTATCGTCCCAGGTCTTGTACCGTGGTGAACCACCCCGGCTTCACCACCCTGATATGGGCCGGCTCAGACGGATTCATTGTACATAGCCGCGACACGAATGCCGGCGGCTTCGAGCTCATGCCGGATCATCCTAGCGAGAGAGACGGCATGAGGCATATCGGTGTGGAGACAGAGGCTGTCGGCTTGGATCGGCACCGACGACCCCTCGACGCTGGTGACATAGCCCATCATGAGCTGACGGAGCTGACGTCGTACATCCTCTTCGGTCTGCAGCACGGCCCCTTTTTCTGAACGGGGGACCAGACTACCATCGGCCCGGTACGCTCGATCTGCAAAGGCTTCATGGACGACCGGGAGACCCGCTGCATGAGCCGCCTTGGCGAGTTCCGAGCCCGCCAGAGCATACAGGATTAATGTGCCATCGATTGCTTGCACGGCTTTCACGATGGCCCGGGCGACTGCGGGATCTTTCGCCGCTATGTTATACAACGCACCGTGAGGTTTGACATGTGTAAGCGTGAGGCGGTCCTGTGACAACACGTTAGCCAGCGTTTCAATCTGACGGACCACCAGGACTTCGATTTCCCGGGAGGACAGGGTCCGTTCCATTCGGCCAAAGTGTTCAGGATCACGAAATCCTGGATGGGCCCCGATTGCGACTCCCGACTGCGCCGCGAGTTGTGCTGTCCGTCGCATGAGGTCCGGCGTCCCTGCGTGCCCCCCACAGGCGATGTTCACCGACGTGATGAGCGGCATGATTCCGGCGTCGATGGCCAGCCCCTCCGGCGTATCTCGTTCTCCCATGTCACTGTTCAAATCAATGCGCGTCATCATGCTGCTCACGACGGAGGCGATCGAATTCTTGTGGTTCGATCGGCTCGAACCGGATCACGTCGCCGGGATTGAGGAGGAACGGTTTGGAGGAGTTCGGACGATAGAGGGCGACCGGTGTGCGTCCGATCAGGCGCCAGCCGCCGGGCGTCGAGGTCGGGTAGATGCCCGTTTGCTTTCCGGCAATCCCGACGGAGCCGGCCGGCACCCTGGTGCGTGGTGTGGTCAGACGAGGCATGGCCAATGGCTCCGGCACCGACCCGAGATAGGGGAACCCGGGACTGAAGCCCAGCATATAGACCCTGTACAGGACCGAGCTGTGTAATCGGATGACGTCGACGGCTGACATCTTGGCAAATGCGGCGACGTCTTCAAGGTCCGGACCCCATTCCCCTCCGTACAACACAGGGATTGTGTGCTGCGTACCGGAAGACGTGGTGTGCCGGGTCATGGCGTGAGAGAGTTGAAGCAGACGGTCCGACAACGTCGTCACGTCCATGCGGAGCGGATCGACATGAATCGTCACGGAGCGATAGGTGGGGACGATGTCTACCACGCCCTCCCACATTTCGGCGTGCAGGGTCTCGGCAAATGCAATGACCCGCGCGTTCAACGCCGGATCGATGTCGTTTCCGAATTCAACCGTGATGGCCGCATCGCCGAGTGGCAGGAGCCGGAAGTGCTGTGCCGTCGATGTGGGCGAATCGGCCATGGGTGTCGTGTGTCAGAAAGATACGCAGGCGGGGGTAACGTACCTGGTTTGCCCTGTCTCGTAAAGTGTCACTTCGTGAGAGCACAAGAGAAATACATCGCGGACCTTCTACCTTTACGGCAGCGTCCGCGTGTGGCTTGCGCTGCTCTCCACTCGCTGCGTGGACTCTACTGCGCCTATGCCGCTTCGTTCCGAGCTGTTCTTCACCGGTTCGGTCACAGTGAGCAGCGCCGGTGCTTCTATGCGCGCCATCGGTTCCTCGCGATTCTGATGATTCTCGTCGTGCCACTCTTCCCGTTCGCCGGGCTTTATGTAACCGGGTTGTTCGGGGCGGTGCTCGGCCTCCTGCTGTCCCTGGCGGCCTTTTATCTGACGCCCTATGTCTAGCTCACCCTCGCTCGTCACCTCACAGGGTAAAAGTTCGCTGCAAAAGCATAGCCTTGGAGGAGGAGGTGGGATCAGATTGAGGTGCCCCAATTACTGTGAGTGGCTATTCCTGTGGAGGCGTGCTACAGTGCAGGTGTTTCATAGCGGCGGGCCTCGCGTGAAACATCAAATCGAACGGCCCATTTCGGATGTTGTTGTTACCGAGAATCTGATTGGAAGTCTGACCTTAGTCGCCTCGCAGCTTGCGTCTTCGGCCCTCTCCTTCCCCTCGTGAAGCTGTTCTCGCGTTCCCCACAATATCAATTTTCAGAAGGAGGATCCCCATGGGTTCAAAACTCTATGTTGGCGGGTTGCCCTATGCGGCAACTGAATCGCAGTTAACCAGCTTGTTCGCAGCACACGGGACTGTCGAGTCCGCGCGTGTGATCACCGACAAGTTTACGGGACAGTCGCGAGGCTTCGGCTTCGTCGAAATGGCCACGCAGGAAGAAGGTAAGGCGGCGATTACCGCCTTGAACGGCACACAGATGGACGGACGCCCGTTGACTGTGAACGAAGCCAAGCCACAAGAACCCCGCACCGGTGGTGGTGGCGGCGGACGTGGCGGCAACGATTTCGGCGGTCGCAGCCGGTTCTAATCACTGCGCTACGCAACGAGCGGG
>JAGXAR010000016.1 GCA_018971525.1 Nitrospirota bacterium | reverse complement strand
TTCAATCCCAGTACGAAGATCTGAGACATTAACGACCAGAGATAGCTCCAATGTCATCTGAATGCATTAAATTCTAGCCACTCTGAGAGAAGGTGTTTGACTTATGGAGATACCGAAACCCATAGAGGGACTGAGGGGGCTGATAGAATCACTGAGGCGAGAACGAAGCCATTGGGACCGAACCAAGAAAGAGAAGCGTCGTGAAAAAACGGATATAAGCCACAGGTTCGCTAACGCTTTAAAATATGAACTTGGAAGAGAAGGCCTAACGATAACGCCGCTAAAAGACGGCAATGCAAATTATTTCTACGCAGAAATCGGCAGAGTTCAAATACTGATATCTCCGTTCGCATCACAAGAAGAGTGGTGGCAAAGGCCCAGCGACGGATTCATGAATTATGTTAGAGAAGTTTCCTCACGTGAACCCAGCTGCCGCTGGGGGATCATTTTATTTCGAGTGCCGGATGGGGATGGAGTCTGGGTTGAAGGAGCAAACTTTGAGAAGATTCTTGAATGGCCTGAGAAGTTTACGAAATCCAACGTGGAGGAGGCTATAAGGAAAAAGGTTGCGCGAGAATTCTCAGATAGAGATGAGCTCATATATTTAATCCGCAATGGGCCTGACTCAGGCCCGAAGTTAATCAGGCGTCGCACATATACTGAATGATTGTAGAGCTTCTTCGTCTGTTGTTGGACAATAACCGAGCACTTCCAGTACTCAGATTCGCTCCATAAGGAAAGCCGAGCAGGGTTCAAATTGCGGTCGTAAAACGGTCGTATAGTAGAGCTACTTTCCGCTCATTCTCTCTCGCTCCTTATCAGGTCGCAAGTCATAGATGTTATGATGTAAAGTCTGTGAACCCCGCGTCAGCACTGAAGGTGCTAAATTGGCCTCGAATCAAATCCCGCCTTCGGCACCAGGGACAAGATCAGCAATTTGGAAAAGGACTATGACTGAAACTGTGAGGCGAGTTCGCCCGGCTTGAAGACGCCCCGTTCGGTGATGATGCCGGTGATCAATTCAGCCGGCGTGACGTCGAACGCGGGATTGTAGACTGCGACCCCTTTGGGTGCCACGGGATGGCTGCCGTGGATGGCGGTGACTTCGAGAGGGTTCCGCTGTTCGATCGGAATGTCCGCTCCTGTTTTGGTCTTCAAATCAATCGTGGAATAGGGTGCCGCCACGTAGAATGGAATCCCATGGGCCTTCGCCAGCACTGCGACTGAGTATGTCCCTATCTTGTTCGCGACGTCCCCGTTTGCGGCGATCCGATCAGCCCCCACGATACAGAGGTGAATTTTCCCCTGCCGCATGAGTGTGCCGGCCATATTGTCCGTGATGAGGGTCACAGGAATCTTATCCTGCATTAATTCCCAGGCCGTGAGTCTCGCCCCTTGCAGCACTGGCCTGGTTTCGTCTGCGATGACCTGAATCTTCTTCCCCTGCTCCCAGGCGGCGCGAATGACGCCCAATGCCGTCCCATACCCGGCAGTTGCGAGCGCACCGGCATTGCAATGGGTCAGGACCGTTTGACCGTTGGCAATGAGTCCCGCTCCGTGCTGCCCCATCGCCTTACAGAGCGCGATATCTTCATCGAGAATGGCTTGTGACTCTTTCAGCAGGGCGGTCTTGATGGAGGCAAGTGGCTGCGTGCGTACCGAGGCGAGTAGCCGTTTCATCCGTTCGATGGCCCAAAACAGATTGACCGCCGTCGGCCTGGTCGCCGCGAGTTGATCGCAGATCACGAGCACCGCCTTGGCAAAGGCCTCATAGTCGGTTGCCGTGACGGTCTGTGCACCAAGTGCGACTCCCATCGCCGCAGTCACGCCAATGGCCGGAGCTCCTCTGACTTTGAGGCTGCGAATTGCGTCGGCAACAGTCTGATAGTCCCGGCAGTCCAGAAACTCGACATACTCAGGCAATCGGCTCTGATCGAGCAGCCGAACTGCGCCGTCTTTCCATTCAACGGTGGGAACCATGGAGGAATCTTGTAGCGGGAACTGGGATGGAGTGCAAGGGGTCAGTATTTCTGGCGACCGCTCCATTCCAAAATCGTGATCATGACCACGATCAAGCAGGCTTGTATGAGCAGCAGCACCGCCTCAGCCGTTCCGGCATGACGGAGGGCTAAGGCTGCCAAGCCGAGACAAATCGTCATGAGACAGATCATCGCAACACTCGCCTGGCGAGACCCCAACGCGCGCTCCAACCGATGATGGAGATGGTCTTTGCCCACGTAGTCGAGCCATTCCTTGATGGAGCGCACTTTCCCTGTCGCCACCCGTTCCACGGTGATGTGGATCATGTCGTAGATGAGCACGCCGAAGATGAGGAGCGGATTGCTGAACGAGACGATCGGACTATAATCCGCCCAATTCCCTTTCACGGCGAGACAGGCAAGCGTGAATCCGAGGAAGGTCGCTCCACCGTCTCCCAGAAAAATCACGGCAGACTTGCGCCCTCGAAAATTGTAGGGAAGAAATCCCACCCCTGCCCCAATTATGGCGATAGCGAGCCAGCCCAATCCAGGCTGGTTCGTTTCAAATGCCACTGCCCCCATGAATCCGGCTATCAGAATCGCAAGCCCCGTAGCCAGGCCATCCATACCGTCGAAAAAGTTGAACGCGTTCGTAATCCCGACGATCCAGAGCAACGTCAGCATGACGTTCGCAACATCACCGACCGGGTCGCTCGGAAACAGCGTCAGGACCTTGCCCGTAGCGATGACGATCCCGGCAGCCACGAGTTGGGCGACCAGCTTCGACGAAGCAGGCAATTCCCAAATGTCGTCTATGACACCGACGATCAACAACAGCGATCCGGCTGCCAGAGTCGCAATCATCCAGTCCGGGAGGATCGAATTCAACAACACCGAGCCAAGGAATCCAAGATAGACGGCCACACCGCCGAGCCTGGGAGTCGGGTGCACATGGATCTTGCGATCCGACGGGTGATCGACAAGCCCCCACTGATGACTGAGATGCACCATGAGCGGCGTCAACGCGCCTGCGCCGAGAAACGCAAAGAGAAGGATATAGAGCCACCGAAGGCCTTCGAACACGAAAAGTTGACGAACCGTGGGAACCGCCAAAGCCACTGCGCCCAGCAGCGCCCCCAGCGCAGCCGGTGTCAGCCAGCGCCAACTGCTGCGAAACGCAAACGGTGAGACCTCGACGTCAATGGCTTTCACGAAAGGACCTTGGCCAACGATTGTTGAATCTGCCGGACTTCTTCGTCTGTAAGATCGGGATAGAGTGGAATCGACAGCGCCGTTCGGTCGGCTTCGTCACTGTTAGGAAAACCGGACTGCTCCAGATAGCGGTGGAGCGGTCGAAAGACTGGCTTGCGACAGTGAATCCCCTCCTCTTCCAACCGACTGATGAGACTAAGCAGACCATCCTGATTTGTCCGGAGATGGGGCAACCTGATCACAAATCGATAATACCCATGCGTCCTGCCTGGGGGAACGCTCGGACAGACGGCGGCCTTGGAGGACAGGGCTTCCCGATAGGCTGCCGCGATAACGCGTCGCCGTTCATGAAAGGCCGGGAACCGTTCCAGCTGGGAGAGCCCAAGCGCTGCTTGCATGTCGGTCAGCTTGAAATTAAAGGAGGAGGGATCCAGTGCTGGCGCGCCATCGTATTCGCGCAGCGATCTGACTCGTTCGAGTAACGCCCCCTCATCCGAAAGGACCATCCCGCCTTCTCCTGCGCACAGCAGTTTAGTCGCATAGAAGGAACACACGGTGAGTCGTGCGACCGTGCCGACAGGCCGATCCTGTTCCGTCACCCCAAGCGTCTGCGCACAATCCTCAATCAGCGGAATCCCAAGCCGCTCAAGTGCCGTCAGATCAGCCGGCAGGCCGAACAGATGCGGGACGATGATCGCGCGAGTTTTATTGGTGACCGCCTGGCAGGCTGCGAGCGGATCGATATTGAACGTATTCAGATCGATGTCGACGAGGGTGGCCCGTGCCCCGACTCGTTGCGTCGCTAGCCAAGGCGCAGGACAGACATAACTCGGCATGATGACTTCGTCACCCGCTCCGATCCTGAGCGCCCGCAGCGCCAACTCAAGCGCCGCAGTGCCCGAACTGACGGCCACTCCACCCTGCAATCCAACGAACGCGGCCATGTCGCGCTCGAATCGCTCGACCCATGGCCCTTGGGCAATCTGCCCGGAACGAAGCACCTCGACCGTCGCTCGCAAGTCCTCCTGGTCGATCGCAGGCCGTGAGTGGGGAATGATCGTCGCCACAGTCGTCATACGCCGATATTAATAAACAATCGTAGCGGAACAAAGCCTTCTGCGCTTTTCACCCGACCCTGGATGCCGCGGAAATGGGCGCCGGCCCGAATCACGTCCACGATACTCAGTCCTTCGATGTTGGTCTTTTTCACCTGCGATGCGTGGGCCTCGATCGATTTGACCTTCTCCTCGACCACCTGGTCGATATCGACAAAGACTGTCGGCGAGAAGTTCTGGGTTGTCGGTCCTTCGTAGAACAACACGTTCTTGGTATAGCGGGTCGCGGTAATCGTACTCATCGCCAGATGCCGATGGTCCTGATGGGTATCGTCGTGATAGTGCGAGAAAATAAAGTCCGGCTGGACCTCCTTCACCACCTGTTCAATCTCCTGTATCAATTCTCGGCCAATCGGAACCGCCGTGTCCTCATACCCGCCCCAGAAAATCTTCTCAACCCGTAATTGTTTCGCCGATTGTTCCTGCTCGCGCTTGCGGATGCTGCTCGAGCCGCCTTTATCGCCGGACGTCAACACCATCAGAAAAATGCGATGCCCCTTTTGCGCATATTTGAGCAGGGTGCCGCCGCACCCGGCCTCGATATCGTCCGGATGCGCGCCAATTGCCAGGATCCGCATCGGCACTCTTCGATCGTTTGCCATCCCCTCCTCCTCGCTCGGTGCTATGCCGCCGTAACCACGTTCTGTCCCGCCCGGGCATCGCGCAATCGCGTCAGCGCCTCCGGGCCGCAACAGAACAACAGATCAATTGCCGACATCGCCGGCATGAATGGTTCATAGACTTGCCGATATATCGGGTGCTGGAACCGTTGCATCTCCAGCCTCAACCCGGACGATTCAAACCGAGGTACCTCCAGATAATTATCTCCGCCAGGACCGGAGAGATATCCCGATGCCCCCACGGCATGACAGAGATCGATCAACCGGTCGGTCGGCTCTTCACGCGTCTCCCACTCCGACGCAGAACGAACAGGTGTCGTAATACCGAAGGCCTCGAGCAGCCAGCGAATCACCGCCAGATTCAAATCGGACAACCGCTCCCATGGTGCCTCATAGAGGCTGCGCAACTCCGGCAGGTAGCGGTCGCGGAATGGGGCCCGCGCATAATGCATCTCGATGGCGCGCAGGTGCTGACTCCGCCAGTTCACAGTCTGATTGATCTGGACATCTCTCACCAGTTGGCCGAAGCGATGGAGGACCGGCACGGTGATCCATTGGCAGCCGTCGGCAGTTCTGATCCGATTGCGATTTTGCCACTCATTTTTTTTGAACTGCACCGAGTCCAAGGCAATGAACAGGTCCGCCTGATCGATCTTGTCCAGATACCCCAGCCAAGGGAGAAACTGCGGTTGATGAATGGTGGCGCGCATAAATGAACTTTCGGCCATCAGCTGTCAGGCTTTTGCAGGATGTTGAAAAAGTCCGCCAGCAGCGTTCGGCTTGAGAACCGGTCCCACGAAGATTGGATTGCTCAAGAGTTCCCCGCTGCCGGTGATCTCCACCCGGTAGATCATCCGCTCGTCTGTCGGCACCGTTGTGTCCGGCCAGTCCACGTCGAACGGTGTTTCGCCTGCCCACTGGGCCAGCACCTGGCCGGAACGAATCAGCCGCACCTTCACAGGATGGCTCCCGTGATCGCTCGCGGTGACGGAGAGCCGGACCATGAGATCGCGGGCTCCGACTGGATCCAGACTGTCACCAACTGATGCCGATTTGGTTCCACCCTGACACAGGACTCGAAACTCATCCAGCCGAAGCTGGACATGATGATCGCCTTCTCCCACCGCATAGGCGTGACCGGACCGAAGCGACTCCAGCACACCGGCAATCGTCCGTTCTTTCACCCAGAGCGCGGTCACAAGACGATGCAGGTCCTTACCGGCATCGCTCAATCCATGAAACCCCAGCTCCCCGATGAGCACAGGGACTGGTCGCTGCTCCGTTGCAGGCAATTGCAGCAACCGGTCCCAGAGCTCGCCCGGCTTGATGGCCGTTCGGCCATCCTGATAGAGCCCGCCGAATCCGGTATAGCCGGTCGTCTGCAGCAACGATTCAGGGTGGGGTTCCGTCTTGATGGTGACGGTTCCCAGTGGCCCAGCGCCATATTGATGAAAGTCCCGCGCTTCCGTCATCGACCAAAAGACAAGCCCGCCCTTGTCTCTCACATCATCGATGAGGGCCTGATAGGGACGATATCCCAGCCGTTCGTCATACGAACTAAACGCAGGCTGACTCAAGGGCCAGGCATTGGCTATCAGCGCCACCGCCAGGACGATTAGGATACAGGCGACGGTTCGCCGTGGCGATCGCTGATCGGCACCGCGCCGGAGCGGCCTCCACAGCCAGATGGCGGGAATAACCAACAACATCGGCGCGCCATTCACCGCCCCTCGCCAATCGAACGTGTAGGATCCCGAGTTCCCACTCACAGGAAGAGACCGATAGTCCTCCGGCTTGGTCAGGCCGAGCACCAGCAGATTGCGTTGGGCATTGTGCATCGTCAACGTTCGTTCTACGAGAGAACCAGTCCAATAGTAATAAGGAGCGACCTCGACACCCGGCAGGATGATCAGCCTGGGATGACGGCTCTGCGCTTCCGCGATCTCGTCCAAATACCGCTCGATCCCATACTCCAGCACAGATGGAAAACGAATCTGTCGTTTCAAGAGACCAGGCAAGGGCCAGAGTCCGTACTCATAGCGTAGAGAAAAGTTGTCGGTCAGAATCAGCACATCCAGACCGAGCAGTTCTGCCCGTTCGGCCAGCGCCTCAACGGTCAATTCACCGGTACTGGCAGTACTATGGACGTGCACCGTGGCCAGCAACTGCTGCCGATCAGCCCACGCCTGTGCGCGCCCGACAGTGCAGTACAGGAACAACACCGCCATCGCGAATGCCGACGTGAGTCGCAGCGCACCTCTCATCTGTCCGTCTCGCTTACCGATGGACACTGAGCGCCTCGGCAAAGATTGATTCAATTGCGTGAACCATTGAGACAGACCCATATCGGCTGTCTACACTACGGCTGGCTGCCTCGCCTAACTGCGCTGCCCACTCCGGTCGATCAAGCAACCGACGCAACGCATCCGCCAACGCACCGGCATCACCAGGAGGCACCAGCAAACCAGTTCGCTCGTGACTGATGACGGCTGGAATACCACCGACGTGGGAGGCAATCACCGGAAGCCCGGCTGCCATCGCCTCGATCAGTGCACGCCCCATCCCTTCGTTGAGCGAGGGCAATACAAACACATCCATGCCGGCGAGACAGGATTCGATGTCGTCCCTGTGCCCCAAGAAATGCACGACGTCGCGGAGACCGGCCAACTGTGCTTGCTGCAAGAGTGCATCATGTCGATCCCCGCTGCCGATGATCACGAGATGGAGGGAAGGGAAATCCTGCTTCAACTTGGCAACGGCCTCAATCAGATATGTATGGCCTTTAATATCGGTGAGCCACCCGACCGATCCGATGACCAGCGCCTCCGGTGGACAGCCAAACCAATCCGGCTGTTGTTTCCCCTGAACCTTCACCCGTCCGAACCGCTCGCGATCAATCCCGCTCGGCACCACGGAAAACCGATCGGCCTTGCCGACAGAGCGATCGAGGTGATCCTGCCGTTCCGCTTCCGTCAGTGCAATCAGTCGATCCGTGATCGCGCTCAGCACTCGTTCGATCTGGAGAAACAGCCACGATCGGAAGGGACTAAAGTGGCCGTAGAACACATGGCCGTGCGGCGTATGGACGATGACCGGTACCCTCGCGAACCAGGCAGCCATTCGCCCCAACACACCGGCCTTCGATGTATGGGTATGGACCAGTGCCGGCTGCTCTTGCCGGAACAGACGAATCAATTGGCAGAGTGCCTGCGCATCCTTGAGCGGATGGACCTCTCTCGTCAGAGCGGGAAGCATCATCCAACGAACCCCTGCCTTTTCGAGTCGCCGACAATTCTCCTCGGTCGCTGCCTTACCGCCTTGTGCATCCCAACGACCTGGATACCCGGCGACCACAAACGGCTCGAATTTCGCGCGGTCATGGCCGAGGGCGGTCAGCATCGTATTCTGCGCCGATCCGCCATAGTCCAGGCGTGTGATCACATGGATCACCTTCCGCGTCCCGGTTGACTGATGAGGCTCAAGCAATCCGTCCTTCGACAGGTTCACGAACAGACGATCCAGATCAGCCGTATGTGCTCCCCAGTTGTAGCGACGCTCCACGACTTCGCGACCTTTCTTTGAGAAGCGCTCTCGCTCACTTGGTTGCTCACGAAACCGCTTCAGCAGCAATCTTAAAGTTTTTGCGAGAGACAATCCGTCTGTCCGCTCTGTCACCAGCAGCGGATCGACCGTTCTCAACACTTCTGGAATCGCCCCGACCGGCGTCCCCATCACCGGCGTGCCGGAGGCCAGCGCCTCGACCGTCACCAGGCCGAACCCTTCGAGTTGCAGCGTCGGCATGACGACCAGGTCAGAGGCCTGGTAGTACTTCGCCAGTTGCTCCTCCGGCACGAATCCGACCAATTCTACACAGTCTCCTAATCCCCTACTGCGAATCAGTTCCTCCAATCGCGGGCGGAGTCGGCCCTCCCCGCCGATCAGAAGAAGAAGATTCCGCTGCTCCTCCCCGAGCATCGTCATGGCCTCGAGAAGATTTTCCAACCCCATGCGCGGTACCAGATTGCGAACCGTAAACAACACCGTGCGGCTCTCTGGAATCTTCAGTTCCCGTCTGATTTCGTTCCGATCCTGCGGCGGAGAGAACGTGACCGGATCGGCTGCGCCGGGAACCACGGTGATATGCCTCGTCCCAATTCCATGCGTGGCCATCACTTGTTGCTTCATGAATTCGCTCAAGACAATCACATGATGACAGCGCCGCATTACCATTCGTTCAATCCAACGCCGGGCGCGCGCACTCAGCCGCCGCCTGACCCGTTCCAGCGTCGTCGACGCCCGCTCCGCCCTGGTGAGATATTCCTCATGCGCCAACGAGTGACAGACGTAGACCCAGCGACTGACCATTCGAAAGCGAGACAAGATCGGACCCAGTCCGGCCAGTGCTTGATGAATCATGGCGACATCGACAGGACAGGTCTGCCGCGTCAAATCAAATGCCCGAAGGGAATTCTGCATCGAAGACCAGAGAAAGGCCGGCTCGCTGGTTCGCGTCACGGGATACCGCCGTTCGGTCACGCTTCCAATCGACAGGTTGGCCTCTGCGGACTCGAAGGGAGCCCGCGCGATCACGCGCACGTGATGGCCCAGCTTGGCGAGCCCCAACGCCTGCTGCCGGAGGACTCGCTCGGCGCCACCGATCACCCGTTCAACCGTGACTTCTGCAAACAGGACGACGTTCATGCCGCACCCACTCCCGTCATAGGGCAGGAAACAGGCTGAGCCACCTGCCGGTGCCAAAGTTCCAACACCATGAGCGCATAGAGTTGATCGGTGAAATTCCGTCGGCCACTGTGGTGCTCTGCGAGCAGCCACTGCACATAGGCAGGGTTGACATAGCCCCGCCGGCGGATCGCCTCATCGGAAAGCAAATCCCGACTCATCTCGCGCAGATCTTCTCGCAGCCAGCGCCCGAGCGGCAACATGAAGCCTCGCTTAGGTCCAGATATAATGCTTTTAGGTAAAATGCCTTGCAATGATAACCTCATCAATCCCTTTAACTTCCACCCTTGCAATCTGGTCGCGGACGGCAATGAACAGGCGAAAGCCATCAGATGGTGGTCGCAGAACGGGACACGAAGTTCGAGCGAATGGACCATGCTCATCCGATCACCCATCCGCAACAGATCGTCCGGCAGATAGGTTTGTAGATCAACGCCCATCGCGCGATCGGCCGGTTCATGTGAAGGCCATTGGGCGAAGAGACTCCGGACATTGCGAAGCGCCGAGCTGTCGGCCACGGCAGAGCGGAGTCCCTCGGCAAACAGGGGCGCGTCCCATCCGGCCGGCTGAAACGTCGTCCAGCGAAGGTATTGCTCATCTAACGGGCGATAGCCATCCAGCAGAAACCGTTTGATGCGGCCACGAACGTCGCGGCTTCCTGAACCATCCGGCAGACAGGAGGCGGCACGAGACGCGATCCATGAGCGCATCGCAACAGGAAGCGCCGCATAGCGAGCCGCCGCCCGCAGCCCAAGATAGCGAGGATAACCGCCGAAGAGTTCGTCGCCCCCAATACCGGAAAGCGCAACCGTCACGGACTTTCTGGCCACCTCGGACACCAAATACGTGGGAATGGCCGAGGAATCGGCGAATGGTTCCCCCATGCCGGCCACCACGCGAGGAAGCAGCGAGACCGCATCGGGACGCAGCACGGCTTCCGTGTGATCCGTCCCGAAATGTGTCGCGAGGAGCCTGGCGGCCTGGAGCTCATTGTAGGATTGGTCTTCTGGCGCGTCGTACCCGATGGAAAACGTCTTGATCGATCCAGGAATCACCTCGCGCATGCAGGCCAAGATCGACGCGGAGTCCAACCCGCCTGACAAAAACAAGCCGAGCGGCACGTCACTGACCAAATGCGCCTGGACGGAATCACGTAGCGTGCTCAGAAACCGTTCGTGTTGATCGCCCTGCGGAGGCCCAGCCTGATAGAGGGCCTCTTCCTCAGGACGATAATAGCGCCAGAACTCCAATCGTCCCCGTGCGACCTTGAGGGCCTCGCCAGGTCGGAGTTGATAGACGCCCTCCACAATCGTATCGGGGCTTGGCACATAGAGCAGCGACAGGAAATCTGCGATGGCCTGCGGACGAATCGTCCAATCAGGCATCCCTTCCAGCAGCGACGGCAGTTCCGACGAAAAGAGCACGCGATGAGAGGTGCCTCCTTTCCCCGGTTGGACGGAGTAGTACAGGGGTTTGATCCCCAACCGATCGCGGACCAGCAGCACGAGGTCCCGCTCACGATCCCAGATGGCATAGGCAAACATCCCCCGCAGTCGGTAGACCGCCGCTGGTCCCTCCTCTTCATAGAGATGCACCAGGACTTCGGTATCGCAATGGGACTGAAAACGATGACCTTTTTGGATCAACTCCTCGCGGAGTTCGCGGTAGTTGTAGATCTCACCGTTCAAGACCGCCCAGACAGAGCCGGTCTCGTTTTGAACCGGTTGATGGCCGCCGGTCGGGTCAATCACCCGTAATCGCCGCACACCAAAAGCCACGCCTGCGTCGCGATGTGTCCCTTCGTCGTCCGGCCCCCGATGGACAAGCCGAGCGAGCATCCGGTCAAGCAGAACCGGATCGTTGTCCCCCACAAGGCCGCAAATACCACACATGAAATGTCGACTCCAAATTAACGCGACTACCGACTCTTCTCCGTCAGGACTCGCTCTCGTCGTTCATACTCCTCCCGCTCCTTCTGGTGGCGGGGCGAGACCTCCTGAGGCGGCACATCAACCGGCTCATATCGGATATATTTGGCAGACCCCACCGACGTGAACAGCGACCGCACACCCAGCGTGGCTAATGCGGCGAGCAGGCAGAGCGCAACGACCATACCCAAAAACCTGACTGAACGGCGCCACCGCCGGTGCCTGAACCAATGGGATCTGCTCATGACAATTCCCCACTCCGCCTGGCTATCAGCTCAAACGAGGGAGCCCAGACCATGCGCCCTCCCGTCAGCGTATAGAGGATCTCCGCACAGGACCAGAATGCCGTTGCACCGATCCGCCACTTAAGACGGCTCATCCATGGATTCGCCGGAGCGAGAGGCCCTCGACTCGGAACCGAATTATGAATCGCGATGGTGTGTAATCCGACCCCCTTCAGCAACGACCGGAGCGCGTGAGGCGAATACAGAAAGAGATGAAACGCTTGATCATAGCGGGACCCGACCCATCGGGCCGGTGTCCGCATCGGAAGATGAAACGCCCCGTTGGTCGCTCTGATCACGACGAGGCCCGATGGGGCCAGTGCGCCCGCGACCTGCCGTAAGAGGCTCGCCGGATTCGTCACCGTCTCCAATACGTTCACAAGGGTAATCACATCGAACGGCTCGCGCTCGCCGGTTTGTTCCAACCAATCGGACGGAAGCACCGTCAGCTGACGACGAGCGGCGCGCGCAGCTGCTTTCTTCGACAACTCCAGTCCGTAACAGGTCCATCCTGCCGACTGACAGAGGGACAAGAACGCGCCGTCTCCACAGCCTACGTCGAGCAGCCGACCGGGGGGCTGTCGGTACAGGCCAAGCCGGCGCGCGACGCTCGCAAAAACCGGGTGGCGATCCGACGACGCCTCAGCCTCACCGTAGGCCTCGTCGTAGTCTTCTCGGTAAAACTCCTCGACCAGGGTTCTCATTGGACGAGGATTCAGAAACACGAGCTCACAACCTGGACAACGAACATAGCGTCTGGTTGGCGTCCGAAACACATCGACCGGCAGCGCTTGACTGCCACAGGGGCAAGCGGTCTGTTCTGTCTCTGGCCTGACCGCGGTCTTCACGTCAATACGCGTTTCTGGACGGGTGACCGCTCGTCCGCGTCCTGCATCGCCTCATCGAAGATCGCCGTCGTATTCGCAACCATACGGTCTACCGTAAACCGCTCCTGCACCAGGGCTCGCCCATCTGCTCCCAGCTTCGATGCCGCGGCCGGATCGCTCAACATGTCTAGAATCGCCCTCGCCAGAGCCTGAGGATCTCGCGGTGGCACGAGCAATCCTGTCTTGTGATCTTCGATCAATTCCGGAACACCGTTGACTCGCGACGCAACAACCGGACAACCCATGGCCAGCGCTTCCAGCAACACAAAGGGAAATCCCTCAGAGAGAGATGGGAGCACAAACAGATCCGCCGCAGCCAGGATATCGGCGATGTCCTCACGGACCCCCACAAACCGACAGGCCCGTTCGACACCCAGGTCGATCGCCAGACGCTGCAATGCGTCATGCAGCTCACCCTCTCCCACGAACACACAGCAGAGCTGTGGCCATGTGCTTAGCAGGTCTGGAAATGCCTGCAGCAGATAGCGATGGCCCTTCTGTTCCGTCAACCGCCCAATCGTGACCAGCACCGGCCCCTGTATAATTCCCAACTCCTGCCTGACTTTTTGGCGATCCGGCTGTGACGGAAACGCGGAGGAGTCCACACCGTTGTAGACCGTCTGCGTCTTCGCCCCCGCAGCCGGGCACTCGTCGATCAGGTCGCGGCGATTGGCATCCGAAACACAGATAATCCGATGGACAAGAGAGAGCGTCAGACGCAATAACAGCGCATAAATCCATCGTTTGAGTGGAGAGACCTCGTAATCTTTGAGTGAATTATGGATGGTCGAGATAATGACCGGAACACCGGCCAAACGTCCGGCAATCCGTCCATAGAAATTCGCTCTGGCTCCGTGCGTTTGGAGAATTGTCACTCGCTCCCTCGCAAACAACCGAGTCAACCGCCAGAGGGCAAGGGGATTGAACAACGGCGCCAAGTGGACGAGGTGCGTCTCCACTCCGCGCTCTTTCATACGCCCGACGAAGGGACCAGGCTCCGGACAGATTACCAGCGTTCGATACCGAGCGCGGTCGAGGCGATCACACAGCAGTTCGAGATACCGTTCACCGCCTCCATAGGACGACGACCCGGCCAGCTCTGCGACGACGACTGGAATCACGGCTTTCTCCCGAGGATCAATAAACTCCCGCGCAAGTGCGGGATGAGATAGAACGGCACCTTGGCCCAATCGATCACGTCCTGGCGAGCCGTCTGTTGACAGTCCTGCGTGTCTTCGCCCAAGAAAAACCTCGACAGAGCGATCTCAAACCCGACGTGTCGCAGCATTTCTGTCAGTTCATGCATCGCGTATTCGCGCGCATGCGGTCGCCATTCATCGGTCGGATCGTCGTAGCCGGGAGGCGCCAGCCGATCGTTGGGCGATCGACCGATCAACAGCTTGAAGATATTGCCGATGCGAGTGACATTCGGGGTCGTGATCACGAGATGACCGCCGGACTTCAAAATTCTGAAGGCTTCTGCCATCAGATGAAACGGCGAGGTGAGGTGTTCGACGATCTCCAGCGCAAACACAAGTTGCGCGGAATAGTCGGGCAACGGTACTTTTTCCTGGTACCCTTTGGACTTGAATTGTTGCCCGACCGGATCGAGGTTGACGGTGAGAATCTCCACATCGGCATCCTGTCTCATGAACTGCACGAACTCGCGACTGGCCATCAGCCCGACGCCGAACAGCCGCGCCGCTCTCGTCGGCTCAATCCCACGCAAGAGGCGCAACAGACTGCCCGGGAATGGACCGAAATCCACGATCGTCTGTTGTCCGTCCGGCAACCGCTGCAATCCGCTTCGGAGCGCAACATGAAGACGATCACGACATTTCAATGCGTGATTCATCGGTGCGGTGAAGCGCACGTCCTGCTTTCCAAACGTGTCGTACTGAGAGGGTCGGTAGGCTCGCACCAGGCGATTGAATTGGCTTCTGGTGAGATCATAACCCATTGGATTCACAACCTCACGGGAAGAGGCTGCCGACGACGCAGAGACACCATCGGGTGACCCTCCTGCGCCAAGACAGCCACCGACAGGACCATAAGGCACGGTAGCACAGGCAGCGCATACCGGCCAGCTTCCACTGTGAATGGGACGTAGCCAAGCATCAGGCCGATCGGAAACAAATAGAGCGGCAGAAGCTCCCGCCAACGAGGCCGATGGAACCAGGCACTCCATAGCGCCAGCACGACCAACCCGGGAACCAGTAGTAATCGTTTCGCCATGCTGTAGGTGGCTACCAGCCAGCCTCGGACGGTCGCATCTTCCGAGAACCCCTGCGCAAATCCCTGATCGGAATTCACCAGGTAGAACGAGTTCCCGATCCAGAAATCGAACGCCCGTGTCAGGGTCAGCCGGAGGTATCGAACCGGCTCTTCTGTGATCCGCGCCCATCCTTTCGTGCGCAAGAGGCGATCAGTCGACACGTCGTACATCGCATGGGCATAGGGCAACGGTGTAATCCCGGCGCTCTCCCAAATCTGCCTCTCCTTGGTTTGCGGCATAGGCCAGCTCCCTCGCGAGAGAGGATCGCTGCCCATCCAGAGACCGGCGCCGATTCCCGCGGAGATAGGAATCACTGCATCGAACGTCAGATAGTTCCGTATCGTCCAGGGCACCACAATAAGCAGACAAGCAAGTAGATAGACGGTCGCGTAGCGGGTCTTGATCCCTACGGTCTCCCTCCCAAGATAGGCCAGCGCGGCAACGCCGATGCCGAGCAGCATCGCGGCCGGCTTGCAGAGAATCGTCAACCCGGCAAGCAGCCCCGCTACAGCGAAGGTGTGGAGCCGTGGGGAATCGACAAAAACAACCGTCGCCCACAACCAGACGCTCATCAGCAGCGTCAACAGGCTCTCACTCCTGATCCGAGGATCGTACGTCCAATAGGCTGGATAGAGAAACACGGCCGATGCCGCAATCGCACCGCTCCAAGAGCCGAACAGTCTCGTCCCGACACGGAAGACGCAGAAGCTCGCGCCGATGTCGCAGGCGACGTGCAGATACGGCACCCATTCGGGTCGGTGACCGGCCACCTTATAGAAAGCGGCCAGAGCGGCCGGATACAGAGGACCAACGTGGGCCGACGGCGTCGTGCCGTCGATGGTGAACGCCCCCAGCGACGCCAGATTCCAGGCCAAGGCATCGAACAGATCATCGACGGCATATCCTTGTCGCACAGTGTGGAGAATAGTCCAGGCTCGCGCCAGCAACCCGAGCGCACAGGCCAACATCAACAGCGCGGTGGGAGACCATCGTCCACCTAAGTTTTTGTCGCCGGCCTGCGTCATTTCACGCAAATCCCGATGAGATTTGTATCGCCGGCCACACCTTCCGCATACTCGATATCTTCTGGAGTAATCGCCTTCAGCGAGGGCCCACCTTGAAGCCGGCTGACCAGACCACCAAGCCAATGCCGAATCGGGCGTGGAACGAGATTGCGGATGCCGCCCGGATCGAATCGCCGCACAGAGTCCATCGACCGCTCGGCGGTTTTCAATCGTGCACCCTGGCGTCGGCCGAACCAGCGGATAGTCGAGAAGTACGGCGACAGGATGTCTCGAAACTCCTCCTGGTTGTACTCCCGCACGTGGCAGGGATCTTCCGGCTTGTATTCCACACCCTCCCCGTGAGGCGTAAAGATGACGAGCATGCCTGTCTTGCGTAAGACGCGCGCGACCTCGGCCACAAACCGTCGATCGTCCACGATATGTTCGATCGTGTCTTGCGACAGGATACAGTCGAAAGACTCGTCCAGAAAACCGAGCGCACAACCATCCATCGCCAAAAATGATGCGCCTGAATGACCGTAGCGAGCACGGTTGCGGGCGACGATCTGAGGGGCACGGTCCACCCCGACGACTCGACCGGCCTTTCCGCTCAGATAGTCGGATCCATAGCCAGTCCCGCAGGCAAGATCGAGCACCCGCAACCGTTCAAGTTCTGGAACCTGCCTGGCTGCCCACACATATCCCGACAAGTTCACGATGTGTTGCGTGTCGGTCGGATAGGCCTCGCGGCGTTCCATGAGATCGTCCTTCCCCCTTACCCTTGCGTTCCTGATGAGACGGCCAGCGCCTGCTCAACCGACTGCGGTCCGCTCCACAATCGACGGATCGTCGTCAGACAACTCTGTATCCGCCGGCGCCGTTGCGCCGCCGGGGCACACCACATCGACTGCATCAATCGCCAACCGGTGCCGCCCGCAATCCACCCTTTCATGAGGCAGCGTTTGACCGGAGAGAAATGCTTCTCGATATAACGGATCCGACTCAACTCCCACACGAGTTGCAGCCGTTCAGGATCGCGCCCGCTGCTGCGGCCGATGAGGTGAACGATCTCAGCCTCAGCGATATGACGCACGCGATACCCCTGCCGGCTCAGGCGCCGACACAGATCGACGTCTTCAAAGTACATAAAGAAGGCCTCATCCAGCCCCCCTAACTGTTCGAGCAGCGATCGTCGGACCATAAAGCAGGCCCCATTCGCCCAATCGACATCTTGGGATAGCGTACAATCGATTTTGTGCGTCGCCGTGACGGCCGCTTGCATGGTAGGGGCTATTCGTTGGAACAGGGCCGAATAGAACAGGTGATCGCGGATGGAGGGGAAAGGGAAACAGGTTTGGTTCAGGTGTCCGTCTCCCGTCCATTGCTTACAACTCACCGCCCCAACGTCAGGATGATCGTCCAGGTAGGCGACCATGGTCTCAAGGGCCTGATCCCCGACAATCGTGTCGCTGTTGAGCAACAGCACGTGCCGGCCACGGCTCACGGCCAAGGCCTGATTCACGGCCCTCGCGAAGCCCCGATTATCCGGATTCGCAACTATCCTCATGGCAGGATAAGCCGTTTTCAGTGCGGCCACCGTCCCATCCCGCGAATCGTTGTCGACTACGATCACTTCGAAGGCAATGGCGGTTGTGTGCGCATGGACAGACCGAAGGCAGTCGAGGAGCACCTCTTTCGTGTTGTAACTCACGATGGCAATAGATAGATCGATCATCGAAGGGACCATGAGCCTATACAGGTGGCCATCCGTCAGCGATGCTCCCAGAGAACTTTCAGCCGTGGCACCTCTACCAGCCAGAGATAGCAGCCATAGAGTCCAAGTCCCCCCAGGCAGGCGAAGGCCAGCACCCAGAAGGCTGGCGGCGTGGCGGCTGCACTCGACATCAGGAAAATCATACCGGCAAGGACCCCTGCCAGCAGGCACGCTCTTCCAACAGACCAAAATATGGCATCCACCGCCGTTCCGAAAAGATCTCTCGTCCCAATACCGTGCAACAGAACTCCCGCGATGTAGCTGGCGGCCAGCGCGACGGCCGCGCCGGTGAGACCAAAACCCATGGTCAGTGGCACGATTGCCAGAGCGTAGAAGAGAAACTGCCCGATCCAACTCTTCATCTGGAGATCGGGCCGATTCGCCCCATAGTGCAAGGCGGTCATGACGCTCGAGTACCCGGCACAGACCGCATACAAGCAGAGCACTCTCAGTGGGTCGACGATAGCGAGCCACTGATGACCAAATGCCAACGGCACAATAATGGGGGCGGACACGGCCACACCGGTCGCCAGAGGAATGAAGATGAATCCCACCAACCCCATTTGCAGTTCGAATACGCGGGCCGCCCCTGACCGATCCCGCTGAAGCAACGCGTAAGTGGGCATACTGATCTGATGGATCAACACGGTGGCCCGTACGCCCAACAACAGAGGAATCGACAGGGCGATCTGATAGAGACCCAGGGAATCCTGCCCGAGGACGCGACCGATGACTAGCTCTCCCCCACTCATGACGCCGAAGATACAGAGCGTCGTGACGTTCAGATGTTTGCCATAGCGCATAAAGTAATCGCGTGCCGGGCGATAGAGCGAAAGGTGTGGCCGGAACGGTGCCACCCAGAATGACAGGAGGCTGCCCACGCACATCCCGACCAACTGTCCAAGCAAGAGTGCCCAGACGTTGCGGAGCCACAACGCCAGAGCAATGATCGCGCCGGCTTCAATGACGCGTCGGACGAGATCCATGGTGACACGCAGGCGCAAATCAAGATTTCTTAAAACGAGTGCCATCGCCGGACTCTGTAGCCCCTGCACCACGAGCACCCAGGCATGCACCCGCAACAACGACGCGAGTTGAGGCATCTGCATTGCCCGGCCGATCACATCGGCCGTTGCCCATAGAAAGGCTGCCATGACGACTCCCCGCACAATCGCGACGGTCCAGGCGACAGCTAAGTCCTCCCGATCAACCTCAGCCTTGGCAATTAAGGCCGATTCAAGGCCCAGTTCACTGATGGTCATGAATGCCAGGACGATGGTGGCGGATGCGGCCATCACACCGAAATCGGCAGGGGTCAACAGTCGTGCCACCACCATGAGTTGGATCGCCGCGATCACTTTATCCAATACAAATCCCGACCCAGCCCATCCGCCCGCTTGGAGAATCCGATGGCGCAGACGCAGGGGGGCTGGTTCAGCCGTGCCTTGCTTCGCCTGAGACTCTGTCACAGCCATCTCGCCACTCGTCATCATTCTGTTCACCGCGTCGCGGCACGGGCCGCAATACACACCTGTTCCAGTTCTTGGGCTCGTGCTCCCCAGGTATGGGCCCGGATCACCGCCGTGCGTCCTCGTGCACCCATCTTTATTCGCTCATCAGGGTCCTCAAGCAGGCGGACCAATTGTCGGGCCAAATCCTGTGCATCGTCTGGCTCCGCTGCGAGCCCGCAGCCGATAGCTTCTACCGTCTCTCCATACCCCGGCCCGGCTGTCGTGATCACGGGGCGGCCACAGGATAGGTATTCCCACAATTTCATGGAATCACCGGGATAGGACCGAGTCTGCCGATGCAACACGACACAGACATCGCAGGCCGCAATCCACGTCGGCACATGCTCCCACTCGGCTCGACCGACAAAGCGGACGATATCCGTCAGTCCATGTTGCTGAACAAGCTGTTCGAGCGCTTGTCTTGTCTGGCCATCTCCCACCAGCAAGAACGTGGAGGAGGGAACCTTCTCACGCACGAAAGGCACGGCTTCGATCAATGTCTCCAACCCATGCCAAGGAAAGAATCCTCCGACAAATCCAATGTAGGGACCTGTGGCAGGGAGCCCGAGAACTTTCCTGGCAGCCTCATGCGATTGAGGGTGGAACCGATCTCCGTCGACTCCGTTGCGAATGACGTGGCAACGCTCCGGTGGGATTCCCCCTGCGTCTTGTATCCGGGACGCGATCCCGCGGCAGATGGTCACCACCTCCTGCACACGGCGCGCGGCGATTTGCAACGCAGCGCGAAGCACCCATCGCACGAGCGGGAGCAGCCGGATCCCTTGCACCTCTTCCTCTGGTAAACCATTTACAAATAGCACGCTCGCACAGGGACGGGTGGAGAGGGCAACCAGCGGGGCCATCTGCCCGGGCGAATCGAACCAAAGCAGCACGTCCGGCTGCCACGCCGACAGCTCCTGCCGCAAGACAATCCATGAAGCAATCAGAAATGAGAAGGGCCGAAGACCAGCCACCCGCCAGACAGAGACAGGCCGGAACGACAGCGAGGCGAATTCCTGCGCGAGCTGATGGCCTTGAGCAGGGTGGGGCGCCACAACCCTAATGGTATGGGTGCGTAGCGAAAGGGCCTTGGAAAATTCCAGCACCTGCCGGGCTCCCCCTGCCGCGATACTCAGGTCTTCATCACAGAACACGAGGATGCGCATGGTGTATCGACGCCTGCCCGGTGGCAAGCCACTCTCTCAAGCGATTGGTGAGGTGCGTCCAGCTAAACCCTCGTTCAACGAAGCAGCGACCCTGTACTGCCATGCGAGCCCGCCTGTCGGGGTCATTCAACAGCCCCAACATCGTCTGAGCCAACGCCGCCGGATCGTCCGGTGGAACCAAGGCGACTCCAGCCTCTTGAACAAACGTCGCGGAAACAGAGGGGATGGCGCTGGCGATCACGGGCTTTCCGCAGGCAAGGTAATCAAAGATTTTGACCGGAGACGTTTCGCCCCGATCCCCACGGAAGGGAGCCGTACAGATCGTCATGGCACCGATCCACGTGGGAACCTCCTGATAGGGTATCCTGCCGGCCCAGGTGATGCAGGGATTCAGTGCCAGACGATCCGCCTGTTGCTTCAACTCCGGAGCGGATTCTCCATCACCAACCAAGAGTAGATGCACGGATGGTATGGTGCGTCTGATGATGGCCATCGCATCCAGCAAACACTCCAATCCTTGATAGCGGTAAAAACTTCCGACAAAACCGATGTAGTCCCGGTCTAGACCCAACCCGATTCGACGCCGACATGCATGTGCATCCTGAGGGACGAACAAGCCGGTATCCGTTCCACTCGGCAACACGGCAACTCGCTCAGTGGCAACCCGATATCGGCGAACGACGAGATCGCGCAATCCATCGGTCAGGACGACCACGCGATCGCAGCGGCTGAGGGCAAAGGACGCCAGCCGGTGCTTGAGTCTCCTCTTGATCGTGCGATCGGCCTCTGACCAATCAGGCACCGGCTCCCCGTTCACTTCGCAGACGCACTGCGCTCCGACCAGTCTCGCGAACAACAACGGATGCGGACTGTCCATCCAACGGTAATACACAACATCCGGTTTCGACCGACAGGCTCGCACGAGACCGACGACACAGGAAAGAACCGCATAGGACACCGGGCGCAACACCGGCCAAGGAAGGAGCGGAATCGGTGCAATCGAAAATCCCCGCTGGAGCAAGGACGATCGATACCGTGGGGGAAGGGCTGTCACGCTGTCGCCCCGTTCGACGAGCTGGCGCGCCAGGGTCCAGAGACGGACGAGCCCTACAGGATCGGATGGCGCATCCGGTTCATACCAATAACAGAAGAGGAACCACCTCATACGAGTGCTCGCTGAGGGGCACGGTCCGATTGTTCCGCTGTCAGGCGTGGCAAGATCATCACAAGCCCCGCGCACAGCCAGAAGGGCTCCATGATGCGAATGATAATGAAGGTGTTGGCTCCGACGCCATGCGCGAGCATGGCCATCATGCCGAGTAACAATCCATGGGCCAAACCCTTGCAAAATGGATCCTGCTCGGCCAGAAAGGTCTCTCGTGCGCGCCGCCACAAACGGACGATCAGGAAGATGAACGCGACGAGGCCGGCGAGACCCGTTTCGCCGAGGATCTTCACATATTGGGCGTCCGCCCAGGCATAGCCTGTTACACCGCGTCCGAGCAGAGGACTGTGAAGCCAATCTTTCAATACATACTGCCAGGAACGCAGCCGCTCTGTCGTGGAAAGATCCAACCCAACGCCTCCGACCTTGATTTCGCCGCCATATTGACGTCCGAAAAACGTCTCGTTGACCCGATTCTTCACATTGGCTGGGGCGACAAAAGGAAGAACGACCGCGAGCAGGAGTATGAGCGCAACCACACCAGGGCGCCGCCACTGCGTCGCAGCGACAGCCAGCATCAAGACACCAGCGGCCAGGTAGGACGAGCGAGAGAGCGTGGCCATGAGAGCCAGACTGATGAAGCCCATGAGAAGAACGAGCATGACCCGAATCGATCCGGACTTCAAGTGGAGAAAGAGGCCCATGACAATCGCCATGATAAAGACCAGGTAACCGCCGAGGGTATTGGGTTCGCCGCTTTCCCCTTCGAAAGGCGCGCTCGCCCGTTGTCCGCTTGGAATCTGAACGATCGCGTACACACTAATCACGAAGCAGATCGCCAGCAACGCTGTTACCAAACTGACGACCTGCCGTTTGGTCGACACATGATTGACGACCATAAAGAACACAAAGAAGTATTCGAAATATTTCAGGATGAAAAAGAATCCCGTGAGCGGGCGGACGCGACCGGCGATGACGCCGATCAGCGTCGTGAGCACACAAACCAGCATGTAGTAGACGATGGGACGATTGATCGGGGTCTCGCGAATGAGGGCCAGATCGCGATAGATGATCGTCTTGACCAGCCAACTGAATCCGATAATCACGAGTAAGAGATCGTCCACGCGCAACGACAGTTCTCTCGCACCAACGCCTCGCCCCTCCACTCGCCCCACCGCGATTTCCGGAGAAAGCAACATGGAAAAAATCAGCAGGAAGAGCGAGGCGGGAACCGAGGTGAAGGCCACCAGCACAATAAGAAAGCCGAAGACGACCTGTACGCCGACCGCTGGGGTCGCCAGCGTGAGGCCGAGTGCGAGCACGGCGGCCAACACCGAGACAATGACGGCATCTTGCGGTTTCACCATCGATGCATGCATGGGATGTCGGCTCCTAGCAGGATGCTCAAAAAGTCCGCCAGCGGCGTTCTCGCGTCGTTCAGACCCTCAACGTACCCCAGAGGGTACGCCTCGGCCCTTCACTCGCTGCGGCCTTGCTGATCGGCCTTTTTGAGTATCCCGGGAGAGTGTTCTCCCGGTGTGACTGATGTGTAGCCTAAGAAAGTTCTCGCGTGCCAAGATAGTTTTCTGCCGTCTGCAAGTGCGGCGTCAGCGATATTCGTAGCGGTACACACCGTAGTCCGGCGCGACCTCGGATTTCACGTTCGTCAAGACGATGCCCATCACATTGGCCTGCGCATGGTCTAGGAGGAACTTGGCCCGCTTGAGGGCATTCCGACCGATCCGCCCGACTTGGTAGACCAGGATCGTCCCGTCGACGCGTGAGCTGAACGCCACCGCATCCGTGACCGGGAGAATGGGAGGAGTATCGAAGAGCACGAGGTCGTATTCCTCATTCATCTCACTCACGAGCGTCTTGATCTTATTCATGTTAAGGAACTCGTTCGGATTACCGACCTCCGACCCGCTGGTCAGAATATGTAGGTTGTCCAACCCCGGCGTGCTCATCACCCGATCCGCCCCCATCGGCCCGAGCATCAGATCCGTCGCGGACCGCACGTGACTGCGCCAGGAGGTACTGCCCACCAGCGCATCCGCCAGACCTGGAACCCGCTCGAGACCCAACCGCTGATGCACAATCGGCCTCCGAAGGTCTGCATCGACGAGCAACACCCGCTGCCCTTCCTGGGCGAGAGTGATCGCCAGATTCGTGACACAAGTGCTCTTACCTTCTCCAAGGCCTGCGCTGGTGAAGAGGATGGATTTGACCTTCCGATCCATACTGGCGAATTGGATATTTGTCCGCAATGACCGCAGACTCTCGGACAGGACAGACTTCGGATCGATCAGACAAATGAGTCTTGAGAAATTTTCCACGGTCGACAAAGAGGCATGGGCTGGAAGCGCCGCGCGGGCGGCTTCTTCCATTTCCCTGCTGTCGAACTGCGGGATGACCCCGAGGACCGGCACCTTGAGAAACTCCTCGATCCCTTCGATCGTGCCGATCGACGTATCGAATGATTCGCGCGCAAAGGCCAAGACGATCCCGAGAAAAACCCCCATGAGTGAGCCGACCATGAGATTCAGCTCCGTATTGGGCGCATTGATCGGTACGCTGGGCATGATGGCCGGCGCCACGATCGTCACCTCTTCGATCCGTTCTGCGCTTTTGATCTGCAGTTCTTGATGCTTGCCCTTAAGCATCGCCAACAAATCGGCGTTGACCTTCACATCACGCTCAAGACGGCTCATCTCAATCGCCGCTCGCGGGAACTGTAAATACCGGCCCCGATAGCGATCTCGCTGATCCATGAGCGTGGCTTCCCGATCTTGCATGGTCTTGAGCTTGGCTCGGAGTTCAAGCAACATCTCAGCTCTGACGTTGTCGATCTTCTGCTGCTGCTCTCTGACTTGCGGGTGATCCGTCGTGTAGTTGATCAGGAGAGTGTTTCGTTCCTGGATGAGATCAAGGAGGCGCTGATTCAGGATCGTGAGCAGCGCATTCTGCTCCTCCGTGAAGATCCGACCGGTTTGGTTGCCAAGCACCGCATCGGACCGACTGAGGACCGATATCTGCCGTTCCCCTTCTGCCCGCTTTCGCATCACCTCATTATGCTGCTCTTCCAGCTTGGTGAACGTCTCCAGAGCGGCGCGCGCCTCATCGGTCAGAAAGACTTGCCCTTCCCGCTCCCTAAACGCCCTCAGCGCATCTTCCGCATTGTTCAGCTGCTTTTCAAGCCCAGCCAGCTGTTCTTCGACAAACCGTCGGGACTCCATGACGAGACGGTTCCGGGTCATGATATTTTCCAGCCGATAGGCATTGGCCACTGAATTGGCCGTCTTCTCCGCCATCTCCGGTCGATCCGAGGTAGCCGTGATGCGGATGATATTCGTATCGCCTTCCCGCTGCGTCTTAACTTCCTGACCAAGGTTATACACGGTGTTGAGGTAGCTAGCCGAGTGCTTCTCTTCCTGCGTCACATTTTCCGGTACTCGGCCTAATTCCATCGCCACGCGCTCCATCACAGGGAACCCCCGGATAAACTCGGTCTGGGAGTTGAGGTCATTGGCGTTTGAGAAAGACATGGTCTCGATCAATTGTTGGGCCACGGTGCTCGTTCGATCGAACTTCACCCGCGCAGACGCTTCATACAACGGGCTCGGCTTGAACAGTTCTGAAAACAGGAACGTGAACAACACTACGAGCCCCGCCGCCAGCAGAATGAGATACTTCCGCTTCTTGACGATCAGCCAGTAATCGATGACGTTGAGTTCGTATTGAGCCATAGGGTCAGCGCCCTTCTCTCATCTCGATTACGACGGTCATTTCAGCAACGCAGGGACAATGAACGCCGGGTAGAACGGTGTGATCGCAGCCTGAATGATCGGCATAATCTTTTTCCCAGCTTCGGAGGCATCGCCCAGATGTTCGCGTGGCACAAATACGATATCGTTTTCTTCCAGCGCGACGTTCCTGCTCATATCGCCATAAGTAAACGCGCGCGCGAGATCGGCCATCAGAATGTGTGGCCTTGCGAGGTCGCCGCCTCGAATCACTCGGACTTCCTCCATCAAGGCCGTTTCCTGATACATGTCGGCTGCGGCAATGGCTTGCAGCACCGTCATGTGTCTCGGCATGGGAACCATCCCGGGTTTCTTCACATCCCCAAGCACGAAGACGCGCTTGACCTTCAAAACTTTTTTCTTCAGCAGAACCTGCACACGCGGCTGACGCATATAGGGCGCCGCGGCGTCCTGAACACGGTCTTCCGCTACAGCCGCTGTGACTCCGCCTACATCCACTTCCATAAACCCGACAGAAATCTTTCCATTCTCCCGCACGATGCTGGAGAACTTTTCCTCACCGGCACCGCGATGAATCACCACCTCAAGCGTGTCACCCGTTTCGATGGGGGTTTCTGAGGTCGGGACAGTTTCATCGGCATAGACATCTCCCTTCGGCAACGGTGGGGCCGCCGTCCCAGGGGGGCTGATTGCCGAAGGTGGCAAAGACGAAACAGCCGGATTGTGGCATCCGAGAGACGCCACAACGAAAATCGCAGCAGCACTTAGAAAACCGATGAGATGTTGGGGTATGAGCTGTCGCACGGCCTCATCTCCTATTGTCCTGTCGCGGATCAACCGATAGGCACCACTTCCACAATGTGTACGGAGGTCTCGGCTCGCATATCCACCGTCTTCGATACCGATGCGTGACCCGAGAGAACCCGCTGCGAGACTTGCAAGATCGGACGCAGCGGGTATTGCCGATTCAACTGAGACACGACTCCTGTTTCGCCGGTGTTCAGACGAACGGTCGTGCCTAACGGATAGATCGAGAGTTGGTCGACCAAGGCCTTCAGAAGATGATGAGGAAACACCGTCTTGCCGTTTACGAGCAGCGCTCGGATCGCCCGATGGGGCGACACGCCGCTTCGATAGGGCCGTGAACTCATCAGAGCGTCACAGACGTCTGCCAGCCCGATTACGAGAGACATCTCATTGATCTGATCGCCAGTCAGCCGGTTGGGATAACCGCTGCCATCCCATCGCTCATGCTCTTGGAGGATCACCCTCCCGACCCATGGATAGGCTTGTCCGACCTCCATAAACAGGCGGGCTCCCTGCTGTGGATGCTCCCTTATCTGTTGGAGCTCTTCTTCTGTCAAGGTCCCGGTCTTGTACAGCAGAGAGTCAGGCAGGGCGAACATACCGAGATCGTGAAGCAATCCCGCTAGCGCAACCTGTTCGAGCTTCACCGACTCGTATCGGAGCGCTTCCGCGATCTTGACACTCACGATTGCGACGTTCACGGCATTCTTGACGAGATAATCACCGGCATCGTGCTGCAGGACCGTCTGAACCAGCTTGTCATTGGCTCCAATAGAGGCCACGACGCCAGATGAGATCCGGACTAATTCGTCGAGCGTCCAAGGCTGCCTCGTCTGAACCGCACGCTTGATTCCCTGAAGCTCATGGCATGCACGGTGATACCAGTCGGCCTCAGCAACAGTCGATGAAGGCTGGGGAGATGGCATGAGACGGCCGGTCGGCTCCAAGGTGCGGCTGGAGCCGTTCGGATCAGTTGTCATTGCTCCACGACTCGCCTGTTCTCGAATAAGATCGGTTAACCGTTTCACATCTCCCCCAGCCACTCTCTCATGCTCAGACGAAGCACGACCGGCTATCGGCTATTCACCCGTTTCCCAACTGGAAAGGGTGTCACAGGCTTTTCTTCCATTTTGGCAAACTCCCGCTCCAACATAGCCCTGATGAAACCACTGGTCGTGTATCCCTGCTGCTTCAGGTTATCGAGCTGGGTTTTGAGATTGACAGGTAGCTGAATCACGATTCGCACGAGTTTTGCCATACCCTAGCTCCCTTAAAAAAAATAGACACACATATGCTAAGCCAGCGCGAATGGATGCACATGCTATGCCTTGCTAGCAAATGATGAGAGATGAACAAAATTGAGGTCTTATGCTATGAAACCTTCACTGGAGGAGAAAGGGGGGACGAAATTCGTCTTGCCAAGACGTGAAATGTGCAGTCTGGTTATTCGCTCGAATTGATATGGGAATCAGGAACAGCGGTCCTGTGACCTATTGCGATAACATGTGGTCAGAACGGTGCTCAAAGACGGTCACGCCATTGTTTCCAAATCCGACCCCAGTTTGCCTGTTCGCAAGCCCACAGACACGAAACGCTATTAGTCGGCTGCCACACCAACTCTATCGCTCGGTGCACTTGAAGCGCCGCCTCAGAGACTCCGCCGGTAAACCACACCCCACCGTCACGGTCAGTCCGCAACACCATACTGCCTTCCGACCCATAGGCATCGAGAACGGCCCTGGCCGGGTGTCTGTAGGGATTATGGCGACCAGCTGAAAATACGGCATACTGAGGACGAAGCGATGCCAACCAGTCACGATTTAACGAACTGACCGCTCCGTGGTGAGGCACCTTGAGGACCTCGATCGAACCGTGAGACGGTGAGAGTGTCATCCGCGACAAGCCATCTCGCTCGACATCCGCAGTAAAGAGCACCGTGTGGTGACCGCAGGTCAACTCTGTCACCACCGAGTGATTATTCAGCCCATGCCCATCCGTATGGCTATCGTGGAGCGGCACATCACGATGCTTGTCCACTGGTGGGTTGAGGACTACCAACCGGCAGGGGCCGGATGACACGATCTCCTGTCCTTCTCCGGCCATCTGCTCTTGTAGCCCTCGATCGGCCAATGACTGCTGCAATCGTCGATAGAACAGTTCTTCGCGGGCCTCTCCTGATCCCCAATAGTTCTTCACGATGAAATGGCGGACCACCCAGGCAAGACCTCCGACATGATCAAGTTGGGTATGTGTGCCAATGACCTGGTCGATGGCATGGATTCCCCGGTTCCAGAGAAACGGAGCCACCACCCCGCGGCCCATATCGAATCGCTCATACGTCGGCCCTCCGTCTATCAACACCACCTGTCCATCAGGTAGCTCAACGACCGCGCTGTCACCCTGTCCGACGTCCAGGAACGTGACTCGGAAGTGATCCCCATCAAGAAACATCCGTGGGGACCAGGCCCACCACAACAAGACTAATAGCACTCCGGCGCCTGCTGCCAACCGGAACGCCACGTTGCCCGCTCGCCGCCACATCAATCCGAGACAGCCATAGAAGAACAACATGGTGAGAACCGAAGGGGCTGCGACATGCCATTCCCCTCCAGGCAGCATTGACACCTGACGAACCGCAGCCACAAAGTGTTCGAGTAACCACTGATTCAGCGAAGCCAGGGGCAGCATGGCTCCCCCTACCAAGATCTGCCAGATTCCGGCAACGAGTCCGATCGGAACCAGCAGGATCCCCATCACAGGAACGGCCACCACATTGGTGAAAAGACCGAGCCAGGGTAATTGATCGAAGAAATATGCAACTAGCGGGAGGGTCACCAGGGTGACCACTCCGCTCATGAGCACAGAGTCTCTCCCCCATCGAGAGCAGGCTCTTAGGAACGACGGCTCGTTTGGCAGCTCCTTAACTTCAGCAGCGGTCGGCCAGGAGAGCCACCCGGCAATGGCAAGGACGGACAAAAAGGAGAGCTGAAAGGAGATATCGAACAGCGCTTGAGGATCGTGCAGTAAAATCACAACCGCGGAGGCCGAGAGGGCATGGAATAGACGGCGCTCCTGGCCAAGCCAGATCGCACTCAGCCCGACAGCCACCATCAGCAACGACCGCATCGTAGCCAGTTCCGCCCCGGCCAGGCAGGCGTAGCCTGCGACAGGAAGGAGCGTACAGACAGCGGCCATGCGAGTCGGCGTGATCCTCCGAGACAGCGCAAGCAGCCAATCAGCAGGCAACAGAATCATCACCCATCTGACGCCCGCGAAGATGAGCAGCGCGACGAGGCCCAAGTGGCTCCCTGAAATAGAAAGGAGATGGACTGTTCCGGTCACCATGAACTGATCACGTAGATCAGGATCCAAATACGCTCGATCACCGATGATGATACCCAGATATAGTCCCAGTGCAGGCTGGGGAAGGGTTTGCAGCGCGGCGAGACGGATACTACCCCTCCACCGATCAAATTGATTCCAGATCGCCCACCAGGTATGCGCACGCCCAGACTCAAGAAACTGCACCGCCTCGGACCCGGTCACTGTGGCGATCGCATCGATCCCTTGCCGTTCAAGATAGGCTGCGTAGTCGAATCCACCTGGATTCAATGACCCGCTCGGACGGCGCAGGAGAGCCTGAAAGCGGACCCGATCACCCTGAAAGAATAATCGATCCGGTGTGCGCCAGGTCAGCCGAACATGTCTGGACGCTCCAGACGTTGCGACTGGATCATCCGACTTGATAATCATGACCAGTCGATCTGGCGCCTGTTGCACAGGTGCCACAATGCGGCCGGTCACCTCGATCACCGCATCGGGCGGGTGCTCAACCATCGGGGCAGGGGCAGCCAGGTTGACGGCCACGCTCCAATAGACGACTCCCCCTAAGAGTGCTCCGTAGAGCCAAGTCGCCTGGCGAACGGTCAACCGATTGAGTCGTTCGAGAACGAAGCTCCCTAGCGCGGTTAGGAGGAGCAGAAATGAGGCGGACAGGGGGAAGTAAGGAATCTGCGATCCGATGAGGAGTCCGACGATGAAGGCAACGGTGAGGGACGGCAGCATAGGCCTCCCTCAATGGGGGGCGACAACCCTAACCCAGATGAGTCTTGACCACGTCGACAAGCCGATTTGCCACATCGCGAATCGTGTCATCGCTCTCACCCTCGACCATCACCCGCAAGAGGGGTTCGGTCCCGGAGTAGCGCACCAACACGCGTCCGCTGCCGTTGAGACGCTGTTCACTTTCACGGATTGCGCGTTGCAGTTCTGGGACCGTGTCGAGGTTCGGCATCTTCGTCACCTTCACGTTGAGTAATACTTGTGGCACCGCCGTCATGGCTTTGGCTAGGTCGGACAAAGACTTCTCCGTACGCTTCATCAGCGACAAGACTTGTAACGCCGAAATCAAGCCGTCACCGGTCGTATTGTGATCCAGGAAAATGAAATGACCCGACTGCTCGCCTCCGAAGTTATACCCCTCGGCTGACATACGTTCGAGCAGATATCTGTCCCCGACGGCAGTCCGTACGAGGGCAATACCCGCTTTCGTCATGGCAAGCTCCAATCCGAAGTTGCTCATGACGGTCCCCACCACGGTCTGCTTGGCCAACTGCCCCTGGTGATGAAGATCGAGCGCCAACATCGCCATAATATGATCGCCGTCCACAACACGTCCCTGTTCGCAGACGAAGATAGCGCGATCGGCGTCTCCGTCAAGCGCCACGCCGAGATGAGCCCCCTGCTCGCGGACTGCCTGCTGCAGCAGCTCAGGATGGACCGCGCCACAGCCGGCATTGATATTCATCCCGTCAGGCTTATTGCCGATCACTTCGACCTTTGCCCCGAGCTCGCGCAACACCGTTGGCGCAACCTTATAGGCTGCGCCATTGGCACAATCGACCACCACCTTGATCCCCTGGAAGTCCAGCTCCTTCGGGAGAGACCGTTTGACGAACTCGATGTAACGCCCCTCGGCGTCATCGATTCGGTAGGCTTTCCCAATTGCATCGGCCGTCGGCCGTAGATGGGCAATTTCGTTCGAGACGATAAGCCCCTCAATACGAGCTTCCATCTCATCGGGCAGCTTGAACCCGTCGTTGGAGAAAAACTTGATGCCGTTATCCTGGTAGGGATTGTGCGAGGCCGAGATCATCACCCCGGCATCGGCACGGAGACTCCTCGTTAAGAACGCAATCGCCGGGGTCGGCATAGGACCGACCAGCAACACATCGACACCCATCGAGCAAATCCCGGAGGTCAACGCCGACTCCAACATATAGCCGGAGATGCGGGTATCCTTGCCGATCACGATCTGATGGCGTCCGGCTCGGCGCATAAACAAATGCGCCGCGGCCCGCCCCAGCTGCATCGCTATTTCGCTGGTCATGGGATCGAGGTTGGCGACCCCTCGGACCCCATCGGTACCGAACAATTTACGCATGTTGGGCTTTCATGGATAGGGTCGTGTGTCGACTAATCGCCGCTGCCACCTGAACCACATCCTTCATGGCCATCACGTCGTGGACGCGGAGGATTCCAGCTCCACGGTCCACTGCCATCGCCACCGCCGCTGCCGTAGCCCACTGACGTTCCTGAACCGGACGGTCCACGAGCTGCCCAAGGAACGCCTTCCGTGAGACACCGACCAACAATGGACAGCCAAACTGCGTGAAATGGTGCAATCGGGCTAACAACGTAAGGTTATGTACGAGCAGCTTACCAAATCCGATGCCTGGATCAAGAATGATTTGTCTTCGTTCAATGCCGTGTGCCGCCGCGAAACGAATTCGTTCATCGAAAAATGAGGAGATCTCCCCGACCACATCGTCGTAGCAGGGGGCCTGCTGCATCGTACTCGGCGTACCTTGCATATGCATCAGGACGATCCCGGCTCCCGTTCGGGCGACTACATCGACCATGGCGTGGTCGCTTCGTAACGCCGTGACATCGTTCACGAGAACCGCCCCCGCGTCGAGAGCCGCCTGTGCAACAGCAGCTTTCGAGGTATCGATTGAGATCGGAACCGTGACGGCTTTTGCGATTGCGGTCACAACGGGAATCGCACGGCGACGCTCTTCTGCCTCATTCACGGCATCGGCACCGGGACGCGTCGACTCTGCGCCGATATCCAACAGGTCCGCCCCATCTTCTACCAGTCGAACCGCATGGGCCACGGCGGCATCTGCATCAAAATAGCGACCGCCGTCCGAGAATGAATCCGGCGTCACATTCAGCACCCCCATAATTAACGGTCGGCCGGAGAATTCGATCAGTCGATCCTTAGCCTGTCGCGTTAATGTATTCAACTCTCTCACCAAATGACGGTGCTTCCTCTTTTAGATACGCTACGCGGGCCAAGAGTACCCTTGATCGTGACCGGCATAGAGGTGCCATGTAACAATACGCCACAAGCGAGAAGGGGCCCTTCCCGCCTATCGTCTTTCAGATGTACTGCCCGGGGACTCCAATGCCCTGAAATGGTGTCCCCTGATCAGTGATGCAGAATCTAGGCAGGAACCGCTTGGGATGTGGATTGCATGATAATGTGATCAATCTCCGGCGCATCGAGCACTTCTTTCTCCAAAAGCGCTTCCGCCAATCCCTTCAGACTGGCCATGTGTTCCGTGAGCAGCCGCTTCGCCCGTTCATAGTTTTCCGTCACAAGCCGTTTGACTTCCTGATCGATCTCCAAGGCTATTTGATCGCTGAAATCGCGCCTGCTCCCAAATTCTCGCCCAAGAAAAACTTCTTCTTCCTTTTTGCCGAATGTCAGAGGGCCCAACTTTTCGCTCATGCCCCATTCACAGACCATTTTCCGCGCGAGTTCCGTTGCCCGCTCGAGATCGTTCCCCGCTCCGGTCGTAATGTGTTTCAAGACCAACTCTTCCGCCACACGCCCCCCCATGAGGATGGCGAGATTGTTGTACAAGAACTCCTTCGAATAGTTGTGCCGGTCATCGGTGGGGAGCTGCATCGTCACGCCCAAGGCACGGCCTCGAGGAATAATCGTGACCTTATGCACGGGATCCGTTCCGGGGATCAGCTTGGCGATCAGCGCGTGTCCGGCTTCATGATAGGCCGTCGTCCGTTTCTCCTCATCGCTTAAGATCAGACTCTTCCGTTCAGCCCCCATCAGAACTTTGTCCTTGGCCATCTCAAAGTCGACGACTTCCACTTCTTTCTTGTTTTGTCTCGCGGCCCAGAGTGCCGCTTCGTTGACCAAGTTTTCCAGGTCGGCCCCTGAAAATCCCGGCGTACCGCGCGCGATTTTTTCCAGCTCCACGTTCGTCGCGATCGGAACTTTCTTCGTGTGCACCTTGAGAATTTCGGTACGGCCACGCAAGTCTGGTCGATTGACGACGACTTGCCGATCAAAACGCCCCGGTCTGAGCAAGGCAGGGTCGAGAACATCCGGTCGGTTAGTCGCAGCGACCAAAATTACACCTTCTGTTGTATCAAATCCATCCATCTCGACGAGCAATTGATTGAGCGTCTGTTCACGCTCGTCATGGCCTCCGCCCAACCCTGCTCCACGAAGTCGACCAACGGCATCGATTTCGTCGATAAAGATAATGCAGGGGGCATGTTTTTTCCCCTGCTCGAAGAGATCCCGAACACGGGACGCTCCAACGCCGACAAACATTTCCACGAAATCCGATCCGCTGATACTGAAGAACGGTACACTGGCCTCCCCGGCAATGGCCTTGGCCAACAGCGTCTTCCCAGTACCGGGAGGGCCGACGATCAAGACGCCCTTGGGAATGCGGCCGCCGAGTTTTTGGAACCTGCGCGGATCCTTAAGGAACTCGATGATCTCAAGGACTTCTTCCTTGGCTTCATCGACGCCTGCAACATCGGAGAACATCACCTTCTTACGCTCCTCCGTCAGCAGACGGGCGCGGCTCTTCCCGAATGATAGAGCCTTATTGCCCCCCATCTGCATTTGCCGCATCAAGAAGAACCACAACCCCAGAAACAGCACAAACGGCCCCCAGGTCACAAGGAACGTAATGTACCAAGGGCTCTCATCCGGTGGCTTTGCCTCAATCTGCACGCCCCGCTCCCGCAAGACCTTCACCAATTCGGGATATTCCACCGAGTAGGTTCGGATACGGGTCTTGTCTTTCAGGACGGCGCTGATGTGGCTGGCTTTGATGATCACCCTCTCGATCTCACCCTTGTCGAGTTTGGCCATGAACTCACTAAAAATTACATCCTCTTCAGGCGCATGGGTTGGCACGCTGAACAGGTTGAACAGCAAAATCATGAAGAGGCCGACGACGACCCAGAAAAGCAGATTCTTTGCCCTGGAATTCATCCAGATCTCCTTGTGGATGACAAGCTTAACCGATGAGGAAAACTGCGAACTTAGGTGATGTTAACACAGGCTCATTCATACTGACAACCGTACGAGCAAAGCTTTACTCTTGATCTCCCTCCATATCCAAGACAGCCAGATAGGGAAGGTTCCGGTACTTCTGTTGGTAATCGAGTCCATACCCGACCACGTACTTATTTGGAATCTTAAACCCCACATAGTCGATGGTGACATCGATGGTCCGCCGATCTGGCTTACTCAGCAAGGTGCAGACTTTAATCGACCGGGGCTTCTTTTTCGCCAAGGTCTTGATCAAGTATCGGGCTGTCAATCCCGAATCGACGATGTCTTCCACCAGCAAGACGTCTTTACCCTTGATGTCCTCGGTCAGCTCACTCACCACCTTGACCTTGCCGGATGCTTTTGCCCGAGACCCGTCACTCGTCACCACAAGGAAATCCACCCGCATGGGAATTCTGATCGCACGGGCCAGATCGGCATAGAAGGCATAGGCCCCCTTCAACACCCCCACCAAGACGAAATCCTTCCCTGTATAGTCGGTCGTGATCTGCTTGCCCAGCTCACGGATCCGGGCACGCATTTCTTCCTGCGTCACGATCGGCCGACCGAAGATCCGTTCCATGCTCCCTTACTCCTTCTCTGACACCCGATTGCTCACCGAGACAACCAAACAACGTGTCGTCCCACCACGAACGACGAAGCGCTCATCCTGCCGCATTCCCACCACCCAGAGAATTCCCTCTGGCGCCACCAATAAAGGAACCTTCTCACGTTCGTGCCGAGCAACTTTCCTATCGGTAAAGAAATCCTGTAGCTTTTTGCTCTTCCCCTTCATCCCATGGGGAAAGAATCGATCGCCGGGTTGCCAACCTCGCACCAACAAGGGCTCCGAAAACCGGTCGGCATCGAACAATACCGGTCCTTGGGAAGGAGCCCTGCCCACCTCCTCGGCGGCACGACGAGTCATGAGTTGTACATGAATTTGCTGATTCGTTCTAGCCCAATAGATCGTTGAAGGCACTGGAAGCGGCAGGACCTCCCTCTTTCCTTGTGCTGAATCAGCCTCATCCCTGTGATCTTTTTCTATAGTTGGGCTAAATCGCACCGACTCCTGATCCAGGGTCACGAGAGTCTGCGTCAAAGACAACCGGGACTCGCTCCTTCCCTTGAGGAATACACGCCGAACTGACTCCACCACGCGAACGCTGCTGGCGCGCGCCTCTTCGTCGTAGGTCCGCAGGATTGCCCGAACGAGACGCCGCTGAAGCGCAACCGGCAACCCGATGAAGGCCTGGCGATTGACTCGTTGCACACCTCTGGAATCAGGGCTGACGAGTGCGCGCATCAGATTCTTTGTACTTTGCTCCAGGTATTGTTCGTCCTCACGCAGCAGATCCGCCTGCCGCTGCAACACACGGACAGCAGCCGGCGCCAACCGCATGATGACAGGAAGGAGTTCCTTCCTGATCCGATTGCGATGGTAGAGCGGCTTCTCATTGCTCGAATCACGACGATAGATCAGCCCTTCATGACCCAAGTATGTCACCACCTCTTCGCGGGTGGCTGCGAGAAGAGGACGAATAATCCTGTCTTCCCGGGCGTAGGGCATTCCGGCTAACCCGGCCATGCCCGCCCCTCGCAACATCCACATGAGCACCGTTTCCGCCTGGTCATTGGCAGTATGACCGACCACAATGCGGTCAGCCCCCACATCGTGAGCCAATTGCCGCATGAAATCATAGCGCGCGTCGCGTGCCGCGGCTTGAAGTGATGAGCGCTGTCGTCGCTTGACCAGCGTGGGTCGATGGATCACAAGAGGTAGATGTCGTTCCCGACAGAAGGTGCTGACAAAAGATTCATCACCGTCGGACTCCGCTCCGCGCAACCCAAAGTTACAATGAACCGCTGTCAGCGTGAGCCGCCAGGACCGGGCCAGCCGATGGAGGAGAGACAACAATGCGACCGAGTCGGGCCCGCCCGACACCGCCACGAGCAGATGCTGACCGGGAACGAACAGCTGTTGCTGACGTACCGTCCGAACAAGATGGGTCAACAACGCCGGTCGTGCGACAGACCTGGATGACGGCCGCTTGATCGTCGTCTCAACAGCCATGGTCACTGGATTCCCTGCCGAACATTTCGCAAGTTGATGCGCGCCTGCTCCACATCACGGGCGATCTGCTTCGACAGGTCGTCGGCAGATGCGAATGTATGATCGCCGCGTACCCTTGCCACAAACTGCACGCTAATCTCCTGGCCATAAAGATCGCATGTCTGATCCAAAAGATTGACTTCAATAAGGCGCTCACCTGATCCAAAGGTTGGCCTGGTCCCAATGTAGGCGATCGCATCATAGGTCTGAGTACCGTGGACAGTTCGCGCGGCATAGACTCCATCGGGCGGCACGACGCGATCAGCCGGGACACGCAGATTGGCCGTAGGCCAGCCAATCGCCTGCCCCTGTTGCATCCCGTGCACCACGGTCCCTCGAATCCCATAGACGCGTCCGAGCAACGTGGCAGCCCGCTCCATATCCCCTGCCTGAATAAGCTGGCGAATCCTGGTTGAGCTCACCACGTCCCCCTCAATCACTACGGGAGTCACGGGATGCACCCGGAAGCCGTATTGCACGCCGAGACGCAGGAGGTCAGTAATACGTCCCGCCCGGCCCTTCCCGAACGCAAAATGATTGCCCACGAACAGTTCGGACAAGGTGAGAGACCGATGTAGGATGTCTTTGGCAAATTGATCCGGGCTCATCGCCGCGAAGGTGATCGTAAAGTCCAGGAAGACCACTTCATCGATCCCCGCGGCTTCGAGGTACGCAAGCTTTTCCTCCGGACTGGTGAGAAAGCGAAGATCGACGTGTGGTGCGAGGATTCTTACCGGATGCGGCTCGAAGGTCAGCACGAGCGCAGTCCCCTGTGCCTTCCGGGCCGTCTCGACCACCGTTTGCAGCAGCGCTCGATGGCCCAGGTGGTGCCCATCGAAATTGCCGATCGTGGCGACGGGATAGGCACGTGGAGACTCGCCGAATAGCCCACGCGTCACTTTCAGCATGGTCGTCAGCGGAGAAGACGCGCTGCGTCTTTGGCAAAGTAGGTCAGAATGAGATCGGCGCCGGCCCGTTTAATCGAAAGCAACGATTCCATCATGGCCCGCGATTCGTCGAGCCAGCCGGCTTTGGCGGCCGCTTTGATCATGCTGTACTCCCCGCTCACTTGATAAGCCGCCACCGGCAACGACATCTGCGCTCTGGCCGCGGCAACGATATCGAGATACGGCAGTGCCGGCTTCACCATGATGATGTCAGCCCCTTCTTCGACATCGAGGGCGATCTCTCGAAGTGCTTCCCGGCGGTTGGCCGGATCCATTTGATACGATTGCCGATCACCGAATTGAGGACTTGAAAACGCCGCATCCCGAAACGGTGCATAAAAGCAGGAAGCGAATTTGGCCGCATAGGCCATGATCGGCAGTTCCGGAAAACCCGCCTGATCCAGTTCCGCCCGGATCGCCGCCACCCGCCCATCCATCATATCGGACGGCGCCACCATGTCGGCCCCGGCTTGCGCATGGGTTCTGGCCATCGCACGGAGACAGTCCAACGTTTCATCGTTGAGAATGCGCCCGTCCTTGACGATTCCGCAATGACCGTGATCGGTGTATTCGTCGATGCAGACGTCGGTCACGACCATCAGCCCCTGAACCTGGTCCTTCACCGCTTTGACGGCCCGCTGCACGATGCCATTCGGATCAAACCCCGAACTCCCTCGATCGTCTTTCCGATCAGGTATCCCAAAGAGGATGATGGCGGGAATCCCTAAGGCCGCAACCTCACATGTCTCTTTCACCAAGAGATCGACCGAGAGCCTGAACTGGCCCGGCATCGAGGCGATCTCCTCCCGCCGATCTCGCCCTTCGACGACGAACATCGGGTAGATGAAGTCGGACGGGGCAAGGCTCGTCTCCCGTATCATGCGACGAAATGCCTCATGCTGCCGCAGCCGCCTGAGCCGTTGTATTGGGAAAGCCATCGAATTACTTCCTAGGGAGATTCGTCAAAAACACCACGAGGTCGCGCACAGAAATCATGCCGACCAGTTTGCCGTCCCGCGTCACGCCGAGATGGCGGAGATGCGTTTGGGCCATCAGATCGTTGGCATCTAACAGGGTCTTATTCTCCTCGATCGTCAAGATCGGGGCGGACATAATCTGTTCGACCGTCGTCTTGTGGGTGTCAGCTCCAGCCGCCACCACCCGCCGAACCATATCGGTATCGGTCAGAATGCCGACAATCTCCTTTCCGTTCGTCACGAACAGGCTGCCGATACCACGGTCCCGCATGATACGTGCCGCCGTCTGTGCATCCGTATCCCGCTCAACCGTAATAAACTTCTCTCTCGGAACCATAAACGACTTGACTGCAACCATGCGAATTCCTCCCTTACTAATCAGTCCGTCACTCTGCCGTCAACCGCTACCTGGCCACGCGTAGAGACGACGACTCGACCGCTTCTCTGAAATGCCTCACGATAGCTTCTGCCAGCGCCGGCACAGTATTTTCGGACGGCATGATCGTGACCGTCAACCCATACTCCTCCGCCGTGCGCGCCGTAATGGGTCCGATACAGGCGATCACCACCCGGGCGAGGAGTGATCTCACCGCGTCCATCCCTCCAAAAAGCTCCACGAAATTGCGGACGGTAGAGGAACTCGTGAATGTCACCGCCGCCACCTGGCCATCGTGAAGCTGTTGCGTCAAGGACGCGACGTCCACCGCCGGGACGATCGTGCGATAGACAGGAATGACGTCGACGGTCGCCCCCAACTCACGCAACTGCTCCGGCAAGATTTCGCGAGCGATTTCGGCACGTGGGATCAATACGTGGCTCCCACGGATTCCCTCATGGGCTAATGCGGCGATCACTCCTTCTGCCTGAAACTCGGCTGGAAGAACATCCGGCGTCAACCCATAGGCTCCCAGTTCCTGCGCGGTGCGTGGTCCAATGGCGCACAGGCGAAGGTTCGCCAACGCTCGCGCATCTTTCCCTGCAGCATGGAGTCGATCCATGAAGGGCCTCACCCCGTTCACGCTGGTAAAGATCAACCATTGATAGGTACTGAGACGAGTCATCGTGTCATCGATCGCCTCCCAACTGACCGGAGGCACGATCTGAATCGTCGGAACCTCGACAGGCTCCGCGCCGTTGGCCGCGAGCAACTGAGAAAACTCTCGTGCCTGCTCCTGTGCCCTGGTAAGCACAATTCGCTTTCCAAAGAGCGGCTTGGTTTCAAACCAATTCAGCTGTCCTCGCAATCGCACGACCTCACCCACGACAATCACCGTGGGCGGTTCGAGATGCGCGGCTTCGGCTCTCGCGACAATATCTACTAATGTCCCCACGATAGTCTGTTGATCAGCTTTGGTCCCCCAACGGATCGCCGCCACCGGCGTGTCAGGCGACCGCCCTTCCGACAGTAACCGTCCGACGATCGAAGGAAGATTCTTCATGCCCATCATGAATACGAGCGTCCCTGATGCACTGGCCAATTTGGGCCATTCCAACAAGGTCGCCGGTTTGGCAGGATCTTCATGACCGGTCACAAATGTGACGGTGGAAGCCAACGTTCGATGGGTCACCGGAATGCCCGCATAGGCAGGAACCGCGACTGCCGACGTCACACCAGGCACAATCTCCAAGTCGACCCCCGCAGCAGCCACCGCTTCTGCCTCTTCTCCACCGCGGCCGAAGACAAATGGATCGCCCCCTTTGAGCCGAACCACCACCTTCCCCTCTTTAGCGCGCTCAATGAGCAGTCGATTGATATCGGCTTGGTCTTGATACTGCCCACGTCCCCGCCGACCGACATAGATGCGTTGTGCCGTGGCCGGAGCATAGCGCAGTAAGACCGGATTGGCGAGGTAATCGTACAGGACGACATCGGCCTCCTCAAGGCATTCCTTCCCTTTCAGCGTCAAGAGTCCGGGATCGCCTGGTCCCGCTCCCACCAAATAGACCTTCCCCTGCCTCCTCGGCTTCGTCATCTGGTCCCGTAGATCGCTTGGAGAATTCTATCGCCACCGCACGCGAGCAGCCGTTCCGCGAGTTGAATGCCGATCGACTCCGGATCCTCGATGGTCCCTTCAACGGTATCGCGAATCAGCTCTTTGCCGTCCACGCTGGCAACCAATCCTTCCAGTGTCACCCGCGTCCCGGCCAATGTCCCATGCGCCGCGATCGGAACTTGGCAGCCTCCTTGGAGCCGATGGAGCAACGCGCGTTCAGCAAGAACGGCTGTCTTACTCGGCGCATGGTCCAAGCCGCTCAACAGCGAACGAATAAAGAGGTCGTCTCGCCGTCCCTCGATGCCCAGCGCCCCCTGGCCGATGGCAGGCAAACTAATCTGCGGCGCAAGATACTCCGTAATCTCATGCGCCCAGGCCAATCGCCGGAGCCCGGCCGCGGCAAGCACGATCGCGTCGAACTGTCCCTCGCGTAATTTCTTAAGACGGGTATCCAAGTTCCCGCGCAACATGGCAATCGTGAGGTCGGGCCTGGCATGCATGAGTTGTGATTGGCGGCGAAGGCTGCTGGTCCCGATCCGTGCGCCACGAGGAAGGTCCATGAACGAACGCCCGTCACGACTAATCAGGGCATCCCGGGGATCCTCGCGGGGTGGCACACAGAGAATGGCCAATCCTTCGGGCAACTCTGTGGGCACATCTTTCATACTATGCACCGCCAGATCGATCTCGCCGCTCAACAGCGCTTCCTCGATCTCCTTCACGAACAGTCCCTTCCCGCCAATTTGAGCCAGCGGGACGTCAAGAATCTTGTCTCCCGATGTCTGGATCCTCCGCAACGTCACCGTCACATGCGGAGCCAGCTTGTGCAACTGTGCCTGCACCCACCCACTCTGCTGCACCGCCAGCTTACTACCGCGCGTTCCAAGCACGACGGTCGATCGTTCATGGCCGGCTTTCGACATGGCTCCCTTTCACCGACTCACATCATGATACGGGGTGTGAAACGTCGCGGACCGTTCGCTGCCCGGAAGCTTCTCCGTACCGTCAAGGTCCGCGCGTGGAACCTCACTGGACAGTGTCCCGCCGACGAAACTCCGATAGGAAGACGAGACCAGCAGGAAACTGATCAACCCGAGAACCGACAAGAGATACACGAGCACATCCCATCGAACCCCTTCCCGCTCCCGATAATCGAATCCACAGGCCGGACAATCGGGCAAGGGGTCATGTCCAAGGTACGTCTTTCGACACTTGGGACAGGTAAATAGTTTCGGCCCTGTGCGGGTGATTCCCATACGAGTGACACGCTCAGTGATCCGAGGTCTTCGAACCAGTTCTCGGAGTCACTTCTTCAACATCCCGGATATCTTCTTGTGACGAATGACAGGCCTCCGGCTCAGATGACGCACTCCCATTGACGTTGGAGACCGCAGAGTCCCCGAGGCTGAAAAACCGTCTTGCCGCCTCGACAAAAGCGGCTCCTTCCGAAGAGTTCACCTCAGCCTTGAGCGTCACCATTGTATTGTGAATGAGTTTATTAACAATTGAGGACGCCATCGCCTCAACCAACTCACGCTCCAGTGGCGAGAGATTCGCCAATCGCCCCAAGGTCTTGTCGAGCTCGGCTCGCTTGATATCATCGACCCGTGTACGGAGAGCCACGATGGTAGGGGTGACTTCGAGCGACTGGAGCCATTGCCGCACAATCCCCACTTCATCCACGACCATCCGCTCGGCTTTCTCGGCTTCGTTTAAGCGCTCACCGCGATTCTGTTCCACCCGCGCTTTCAAATCGTCGATATCGAAGAGGAAGGCATTATCCACATGCCGCACAGCCGGATCGATATTGCGCGGGACCGAAATATCGATCAGAAACATGGGACGATTCATCCGTTGCTTGACCGAGCGCTGCACGTCGTCCTCGCTCACAAGATAATGCGCGGCGCCGGTCGACACCAAGATGATATCGGCTGAGGCCATGTCCTCCCGAAACTGTTCAAAGGCGACCGCGGTGCCACCGAACCGATTTGCCAACTCCAACCCATGTTGCGGATTCCTGGTCGTCACCCGCACATGCCTGACACCGTTGGCAATAAAATGTCTTGCCGCCAACTTGGCCATCTCCCCTGCCCCCACCAACAGCACCGTCTTTTCGCTTAAGTCCGAGAAGATCTTCTTGGCCAATTCGACTGCGGCATAGCTGACCGACACCGCCATCTCGGCAATTCTCGTTTCGGTCCGCACGCGCTTGGCGACGGAAATCGCTTTCTTCACGACCTTGTTCAGAATAATGCCGGTCGCCTTGTGTGTGAGTGCGACCTCAAATGCCTCTTTAATCTGCCCCAGAATCTGCGACTCGCCGACGATCATCGAGTCGAGACTGGCCGCCACGCGAAACAAATGGCTGATCGCCCGATCCCCTTGGTGCCAGTACAGGTGGGGGGTCAGTTGCTCAGAGGACAGCGAAAGGTGGGCATCTGCCAGGAATTCCTGGATTCGCCCATACCCTGATTCGATCTCATCGACGACCGCATAGACCTCAACACGGTTGCACGTCGACAGTAATATCCCTTCCCGCACCCCCTGATACGAACAGAGACGAGTCAGGGCTTCGCCCATCCGGCTCTCAGGGACCGCAAGTTTCTCACGGATTTCGACCGGGGCGGTCTTGTGGCTCAAACCGACGACGACAATATGCATATCAAGACACCGGTCCGTGACTCTTGAGGACTACGCCGATGAGGGTCAGAATAACTCCGGCAAATCCGATAATCGTCAGGTAGGCCGCTCGTTTGGCCCTCCAGCCCACCGTCAGTCGTCCCATCAGCACGGCAAAGTAGAACACCCACGTCACCAACGCCCATGTTTGCTCGGGATTCCAGTTCAGATACGAGCCCCGAGAAAACTCAGCAGACAGCGCACCAGTAATGATGCCGAGCGTGAGCAGCGGAAATCCCGTCACGATCGACTGTTGATTCAGATGGTCGAGAAAATCCAGGGCAGGCAACTTTGAGTAGAGGACATTGAAACGTTTGGACTTGAGAAGTCCGTCCTGAATCAGATACATGACACCTGCCACAAAAGCGATGGCAAACCCTACCGTGCCGAGCATGCTGAGGGTAACATGTACCCACAACGTTCTGAACACCGGCGTGAGCGTCGGAGCGGTTTCCGGCAATGCCGCCGCAGAAACCAGCGACACCAGTGCCAGGGGGACGATGAACGAGCCAAGTACGTGCAGACGATGGCGAAACTCCACGGCGAGAAAGACCAGAATCAGCATCCAGGAAAAAAACGACAGGGCTTCATGGAACCCTGGCGGCGAGACGTCCGTCGCCCTGACCATCCGTGCGACCAACGCAATCGTGTGGGAAGCAAATCCGATCGCCGTCACACCTAGTGAGACCTTCGACAGGGCTTCCGAAGGCCAGAGCAAGTAGGCAAGATAGGAAACGGTGGCCGCAAAGTATAGGACCATCGTCACCACGAAAAACATGGCGGCCATTGCGCTCTATCCTCTCAACTTTTCAAGCTAAACAGACTGATATTAAACGGAGAATTATATCGATGGCGCGAGATCGGAGTCAACCAAACGATCGCGGCGTGGGAGACCGGACGACCATGTCTCGCCCTCCCGGCACCCTGTATGTCATCAGCACGCCGATTGGCCACCCCGATGACATGACTCTTCGGGCGCTTGCGACGCTGCGCCGCGTCTCGGTAATTGCGTCAGAAGACCCTCGCATGACCCAGGCGCTCCTGGCCCATCATGGCATCACCGCAACTGTCACAAGCTACGGCCCGCTCAGTCGCCACGAGAAAATGCTGGTCCTTCTGCATAGACTCACGCAGGGCGAGGATGTCGCCCTTGTCTCAGACAGCGGCACCCCGGTCATCTACGACCCAGGCAGTTTGTTTGTGGCAGCTGCCCATCAAGCAGGAATCCCGGTCATGGCCATCCCCGGCCCGTCTGCCATGACGGCAGCGACAGCGATTTCCGGCTTTTCGGGTGATGCGATCATCTTTGAGGGACACCTTCCCTCAACCAGTCGTCGTCTCACGAAATACCTTTCCCAATTCCGTAAAGAACGAAGAACCCTCGCCCTCTATGTGGACCCCAGAGCCCTCGCGGGGCTACTGAAAATCCTGACGCAGATACTCCCCGCCAGGCAGATTGCCATTGCCATGAATCTCACGACATGCAGGGAAACCCTATCTCTTGGGAGGCCTGGTGAGTTGCTCGATCAGATAGGACCAGTGCCGAATGACTCAGAGGTAACGGTTGTCATTGAGGGGTATACGGCAGGATCGCAAAAAAAGATGAGAAGAAGAATGCCCCGCGCTACTCGTCTTCACGGCGGCGGATGACAACTCGGTAGGACCCTTCGATACGATCCTGTGAAAGGATGGTATGTCCTTCATTACTCACGCTGCGGGGGACATTTTGAATCGGGTCTCCATCATCCAACAGCACTGAAAGAACCTGCCCCTGTTCCATCATTTCCAGTTTCAACTTCGTCTTGACGAAGTTATAGGGGCAAATCACTCCCCGTAAATCCAACTCAGCATCTGGATGACCAGTCACCATCGCGTTTCTCTCTCGATTTTCAGCCACGTCTCTCTCCTCTGCAAGAATCTTGTCTGTTCCCCGCACACTAGCTGGACGCAAATCCTACCAAGGAGTCGGCGACCTCGCAAGCACCGCACCGGGTGTAACGGCATGGTACACGCAAAAAAAGAAGGGGCAGCGAAACGCTGCCCCTTCTCACACCCTCACGGTATGTATCTCGACTTACTGCAGGCCCTTGCTCAAGCTTGGCTTGGCGACGTCCGTCCCGTAGTCCGATTTGTTGCCGACTGCATTGAAGATTCCGGGCTGTGGTTCGCACTGCCAGCAGGGAGCAGCACCGGTATATTCACCGACCGGGCTGGTGATACCAGACTTGATCTCTCCTGGAAACACCGCACCACCAACGCCACCGGTGGTGGAGCCACTGGTCGTTTCGATCGCACGCTCGGTCATAGGATTCGGGCGCTGTCCAAGTCCGCCGAACCCAGCAAGCTTCTCATTGCCACGCAGAACGGAAACCTCGCGGACAATCTTACGTCCTGTGCCATAAGGGTTACGATCATTTGTCTCCTCGATTGCCTGAATAGTCACGTCGTCACCAGGCTCGAGCGCACGAAGCTGATCGTAATTAGTCTTGTCATCAAAATACACCGTGCGGTAATTCATCGCTCCACCGCCTGCACGTCCCTCATCGTGGGAACTCCCACCCATCTCAAGATACATTTTCTTGGCCGCAAGATCGAACCCGATCACACGGCCGAACATGGTTTCGGGCTGCGACAATCGTTCGATGAAGCTGGTTCGATCAAATGTGGTCACGCGGCTGCTCGATCCCGAGACATCCCCGACGCCCTGACCAACGCCCATGCCGGATGGCTGTGACTGCAAACGCTCCTGAGCAATTGACACACCCACGGAGCCGACAAAAATAATTGCCGCTCCTAGTGCCAACACTTTACGCATGTGCTGCCTCCTTGGTGAGATTAGATAATGAAGTGAGATGACGGACGACAAAATTGGACCAACAGCATGACTTTGAAGCATTTTCATCACTCTAGGGGGCGGACTATAGGCTACCCATTCGAACATGTCAAGAGGGGTATGTGTGTTTTAGTTGCTTCAGATTCGCGCACGATAAGGGACCCCCAAAACCCCCGCGCCAAACCTGCTGCCACGCTGTGAACCGATGGTGCCCAGAGGGAGGGTCGAACTCCCACTCTCTTACGAGAACCGGATTTTGAGTCCGGCGCGTCTGCCAGTTCCGCCATCCGGGCGTATCCATTCATTTTGAGAGACGAACCTTCTTAACACGAAGCCATGTACGGGTCAATCAGCTCCCCTCTTTTCTTAGCACGACCGCAGTGTTAGAATCCATGGGACTTTCACTCACCTAATATGTATGCGGGAGGATCCTCACACCATGGCAGACGTTCAGTGCGTCACGTGTGGACAAGCGGGAGAAGCCATCACGGATCCCCTCTTCATGGGGAAGCTCGAATCCGAGATCAAAGCTAAGGTCTGCAAACCTTGCTGGAAAAAGTGGGAAGGCATGCGGGTCATGGTCATCAACGAGTACCAGGTCAACCTGGGCGATGAGAGTGGCAGAGAACTCGTAAAGAAACAGATGAAAGCCTTTCTCAAGCTTGGCGAACAAACTGATACTGGAAAACTGGATCAGAACTATCGCCCACCGGCCTAAGCCATACGGCTCCGCGTCGGGATGCGGGTCTCCGGCCAGGCCATTGAGACCAGAGCCGTCCCTGAATTTCCCAAGCGATCTCACAGGCTTCGTTGACAGGCCGATTTCAGAAATGCTACATTCCTCTATTCTTGACCCATCCGCGCGGGGTGATCAACATCTCCTCACGACCCAAAGACGAGGAAGAGCAACCGGATTGTCATGATTACACAGATGCACGTAAAAGGGTTGATGTTCGACCCTTATAATAACGCCTACATCGTGGTGTTGCGCGACGAAGAGCATTCCGACATGCTCCCCATTTGGGTCGGCAAGTCTGAGGCAGGTGCGATCAGTATGGCACTGGAAAACGTCACGCCGCCTCGACCGATGACGCACGACTTCATGAAGTCGCTCCTCGATGCCTATAACGCGAAAGTCATCAGCGTGGTCATTACGGACTTGTCGGAGCATACCTACTTTGCAAAAATCCATTTGATGTACGATGATTCAGAATACACCGTCGATGCCAGACCCAGTGATGCGGTCGCACTTGCACTTCGGTGCAATGCTCCGGTGTTTGCGAACGATTCGGTCATCACTAAACAGAGCTCCGAAGAGCTCGAACAGTGGCTGGAAAATCTCAAGCCGGAAGATTTCGGTAAACTGGACTCCTGATTCAGCGAGACGCAATATGAGCGCTGTCGATCTACCCAAAGAACAAGACCTCGTTGAATACCGGGTGGATCGCATCCTTGAGGAGGTCAACTCCGACACTAGAATTGTTGTGTTGGTACGACAGGACGATGCCCTCGATACGTTTCCGATTTGGGTCGGGGCCGCAGAAGGTAATGCCATTAAATTAGCGCTCGATACCATGATCACGCCACGACCAATGAGCCATGACTTGATCAAGAGTTTCGCAGAACATCTGAACATCACGATCCAACGCGTCGTGATTGCGGATGTGAAAAGCAGCACCTATTACGCCATGGTGCACGTCGCCAACAAAGGTGTGGAGCGGACGATCGATGCCAGGCCGAGCGATGCAATCTCGTTGGCCCTCCGGGCTCATTGCCCGATCTACATTACCAAAGATGTGTTGAAGCGACGGAGCACAACGAATCTCGACGCCTGGCTGGCAAAACTAGAATCGAAGGATATCGGCACACCGGAAGTACAGGAAACTTGATTCACTCGATAGCGAAGGAGCGCGGAAGAACGATGTTGACATACATGCAAAAGCCTTTGGAAGTGCAGGAAAAGTGGTACCTCGTGAATGCTGAGGGGAAAACGTTGGGCCGATTGGCAGCCCGCGTCGCCGGGATGTTGCGCGGCAAACACCGGCCAACCTTTACCCCCCATGTCGACATGGGCGACCATATCGTGATCGTGAATGCTGAGAAGATTCATCTGACCGGCAACAAGATGGCCACGAAACTCTATCGCCATCATAGCGGCTTTCCGGGCGGGCTCAAGACCGCGACAGCACAGCATGCCTTCCGAAAAGACCCTACGATACTCTTGACGAAAGCGATCGAGGGCATGCTCCCCAAGACCCCATTGGGAAATCATATGGCAAAGAAACTCCGCGTCTACGTCGGGCCCACTCATCCGCACCAGGCCCAAGGACCGGAACCGATTACCCTCTAGTCATCACCGCGAGCGAAGAAGGAGACGTTGTAGCATGGCAGTAGTAACTCAATATGCAACCGGACGACGAAAGTGCGCGATTGCCAGAGCCTGGGTCACCGGGACGGCAGGCGACATTACGATCAATGACCAACCGCTAGAGAAGGCCTTCCCACGCCTGACCTTGCGGCAGATCATTCAGCTCCCCCTTGAACTCGGCGGTGTCGCAGGAAAGTACTCGATCAAGGCAACTGTGCACGGCGGCGGACCGACCGGACAAGCCGGCGCCCTGCGTCATGCGATCGCACGCGCGTTGGTGGTACTCAACCAGCCCCTCCGTACGCCCTTGAAGAAGGAAGGCTTGCTGACTCGAGACTCTCGCGTCAAAGAGCGCAAAAAGTACGGACAGAAGGGTGCGAGAAAGAGGTTCCAGTACTCAAAGCGATAAGCATCGGAGCCACAGTCAGAAAAAGGGAAGGCTCCAAGCCTTCCCTTTTTTTGTGTCTGTGGGGTGCAAACCGGGTGATCCAGATGAAGAAGATACACGTCGCGATCGCAGGGGCCAGTGGATATGCCGGAGCGGAACTCGTCCGCTTGGCCGCCCTTCACCCGCATTTTGAGCTCCACGCCGTCACATCGGAGAAATCCGCGGGAGTTCCCGTGGCAGCAATCTTCCCCAGTCTGGCAGGCCTCGTGTCTCTCTCGTTTCAATCGCTCTCACCCGAAGCCTTAGCGGAACAGGTAGACGCAGTCTTTTTGGCGCTTCCCCATACCAAATCATTGGCGCCGGTCTCTGCCTGCCTCCAAACCGGCAAACTGGTGGTGGACCTCAGCGCCGATTATCGGCTCAAGGATCCAGCCGTTTATGAACAGTGGTATCAGACACCGCATACCCACCCGGGCTTGCTAAAGGACGCGATCTACGGGCTTCCTGAATTGCATCGTGCCGCCATCGCCAAGGCAAAGTTGGTTGCGTCGCCTGGCTGTTACCCTACTGCAGCCATTCTGCAATTGGCCCCGCTGTTCGCTCAGGATCTCGTGCAACCAAACACCGTGGTCATCGATGCGAAATCCGGCATTTCCGGCGCGGGGCGAAGTCCCGCTCTCCCCTACCATTTCCCGGAAGCCCATGAATCTTTAGAGCCCTACAAGATCGGGCAGCACCGCCACATCCCTGAGATCGAACAAGAACTCGACGGGTTGCGTCGACGCGCCTCTACGCCATCCGGAATGGTTGCCGCACAGCCGATCGTCACATTCACTCCGCACCTCGTACCGATGAACCGCGGCATCTTGAGCACCGCCTACTGCCGGCTGAAGAGTCCGATGGCGCTGCCAGACCTACGCGCGCTATATCGGACTTTTTACAAAGGCGAGCGATTCGTCAGAGTCCAGGAAGACATCATGCCGAATCCGCGCTACATCAAAGGCTCCAACTATTGTGATATCGGGATCTACCTAGACCCTCGTGCAGGATCAGTCATTACGGTGGCCGCGCTGGATAATCTTGTGAAAGGTGCCGCAGGCCAGGCCATTCAGGCCATGAATCTCATGCTGGGCCTCCCTGAGGAGACAGGCTTGACAGCTCCCGCTGCCTATCCCTAAATCCACATTGAGCAAGACGTCCATTTCACTACCTATTATGAGCAAGAAAATACCAGTAACATCTCCACGCCGCGGGATCACTGCACCGCAGGGCTTTCGCGCAGCCGGTATCCATTGCGGCATCAAGAAACCAGGCTTGCTCGATCTCGCGCTCGTCGTCTCAGAACAAAGCGGTCCCATCGCCGGCGTCTTCACGAAGAATCAGGTGGTCGCGGCACCGGTCATCGTCGACCGCCTGCACCTGCGACAGGGAATCGGACGGGCCATTCTCGTCAACAGTGGCAACGCGAACGCCTGTACCGGCGCCAAGGGATTGGCTGCCGCAAAAAAAACCGCCACGATGGTCGCACGACAAATAGGTGTCCCCATACAGCAAGTATTCATCGGATCCACAGGCGTGATTGGTCGGGCATTGCCGGTCCATCGAATCATCAAGGGAATACCGCAGCTGTACACTCAGCTCGGCGACCGTGGGGGCCTGGATGCCGCCCGGGCAATCATGACGACCGACCTGCGCCCGAAATCCATCGCTCTTCAGGACACCATCGGCGGTCGCTTGATTACCATTGGGGGGATGGCCAAAGGCTCTGGAATGATCCATCCCAACATGGCCACGATGCTGGCCTATTTCACCACAGACGCTTCGATTACGAGGAGCGCCCTCCAAAATGCGCTCACCCTGGCGGTCAACGAGTCCTTTAATTGCATCTCGGTTGATGGAGACACGAGCACCAACGATACCGTCCTGTGTTTGGCAAACGGCATGGCTGAAAACCGCACGATCAGAGAAGGCACACCCGCCTTCCGCCGGTTCCTGCTGCTCCTGACAGAAGCCTGCCAGGTACTCGCGCTGGCGATTTGTCGCGACGGCGAGGGTGTCACCAAGGTGGTGAACATTGAGGTGACCGGAGCAGCTACCGTGGCGCAGGCAAGGCAGGTTGCCCAAACCATTGCCACCTCAAACTTGGTTAAGACTGCCCTCTTCGGCGAGGATGCCAATTGGGGTCGTGTGATGGCCGCGATCGGACGAGCCGGGGTCCCGATCACCCCCACGAAGCTGAATGTGTGGTTTGGAGGGGTCCCGATGGTACAGCGAGGGATTGGACTCGGACTCGTTGCTGAACGACGAATCGCGAAGGTCTTTCGCCAGAAAGAATTTACGATCGTCGTGGGGTTGGGGCAAGGTCGTCACCGGGCCCATATGTGGACGACCGATCTGTCGTTTGACTATGTCCGCATTAACGCAAGCTATCGATCCTAGGCCATAATTCCATTATGGCGTCTTGCAAACTCAGCGTCATTATGCTAGCGTTCCAAGGCTTTAGCGCTCAGGAGACAATCTCCTCTTCGCACAATCTCGTGTGGGGAGGAACAGTATCAAATTCATATCGGCGTCACGGACGTCGCTCGACTTGAGAATAAGGGGGCCAGTCCCTCTCGCCTGCGCTAAGTAGGTGATCTGCAAGTCTTGAGGGGAGGTGAAGGCATGGGAGTGGTTTCGATCAAGGAACTGTTAGAAGCCGGTGTCCATTTCGGGCACCAGACAAATCGGTGGAACCCGAAGATGAAGAAGTTCCTCTTTGGGGAGCGCAACGGCATCTACATCATCGACCTTCAGCAAACACTGACTCGGATGGAGCAGGCCTATGCCTTCGTCCGCGACACCGTCGCCGCCGGCCAATCGGTCCTGTTTGTCGGGACCAAGCGGCAGGCCGCTGAGATCCTTCAAGAAGAAGCCTTGCGCGCCAACATGTTCTTCGTCAACCAACGCTGGCTCGGCGGAATGCTGACGAACTTCCAGACCATCCGGAAGAGCATCGAGAAAATGAAAAAGCTGGAGGCCAAGCTGGCAGATCCCAGCCAATACGGGCTGAAGAAAAAAGAAATCATGAAGATGCAGAAGGAGATCGTCAAGCTCCAGAAGTATCTGAGCGGCATCAAGGATATGCGCGGCGTTCCAGGAGCCGTCTTCGTCCTCGACACGCGCATCGAACACATAGCCGTGCAGGAAGCGACCCGGCTGGAGATCCCCGTAATCGCGATTCTGGACTCGAACTGCGATCCGGACCACGTCACCTACCCGATCCCTGGGAACGACGACGCCATTCGCTCCATCAAGCTCATCACGTCTCGCATTGCCGACGCCTGCATCGAAGGCGCCCATTTGCGAACGCAGCGCGAGGAAGCGGATTTCAAACCCGTTCCTGCAGGGGGAGACAAGGCCGCGGCCATCAGCCTCGCCATCGCACCGGCTTCCTAACGCCTGGCGTCGCATGCGTCAACTACTACACTCACTGTTTAGCGAGAAGGACCGTCACGTATGGCTGGATCAAGTCAGCTTGTCAAAGAACTGAGAGAAAAAACCGGCGCCGGCATCCTCGATTGCCAGAAAGCGCTCACCGAAAACGGGGACGATATCGAGAAAGCCATCGATTATCTGCGCCAAAAGGGCTTGGCCGCCGCGCTCAAAAAATCAGGCCGCGAGACCAACCAAGGGCTCGTACACGCCTATATCCACATGGGCGGAAAAATCGGGGTGCTCATCGAAGTCAACTGTGAAACCGACTTCGTCGCCCGGAACGAAGAGTTTAAGACGTTCGTCAACGACTTGGCCCTCCAAGTCGCTGCCGGGAAACCTTCCTACGTCAAACGGGAGGATATTCCCTCCTCGCTCATCGAGAAAGAACGATCGATTTATGAGGGCCAGGCCAAAGAGATGGGCAAGCCTCCGGCCGCATGGCCGAAGATCGTCGAAGGCAAGTTGGAAAAGTTCTTCCAGGAGAGCTGTCTGATCGAACAGTCCTTCGTCAAGGACCCAGCCGTCACAGTTAAGGACCTCCTTGCACTGAAGATTGCCAAAATCGGCGAGAACATGAACATCCGCCGCTTCACCCGGTACCAATTAGGCGAAGCATGAACTCTGCCAACTATCGGCGCATCCTCCTCAAAGTGAGCGGAGAGATGTTGGCCGGTGAGCAGGGCTACGGCATCCAACCTTCCATCCTTGAGGGCCTCGCATCGGAAATCGCCTCCGTTGTGGCGCTCGACATCGAAGTCGCCGTGGTCATCGGCGGCGGCAATATCTTCCGCGGTATTGCCGCCAGCGCGTCCGGCATGGAACGCGCCTCCGCCGACTACATGGGGATGCTCGCCACCGTTCTCAATGCTCTGGCTCTTCAAAACGCGCTCGAGCGCACCGGCATTATGACGCGGGTCCAGTCCGCGATCGAAATGCGCCAGCTGGCAGAAGGGTATATCCGCCGACGGGCCATTCGCCATCTTGAGAAAAAACGTGTGGTCATCTTCGCCGGCGGAACCGGAAACCCCTACTTCTCTACCGATACCGCGGCGGCACTCAGGGCGATGGAGATCGGGGCCCAGGTCATCATGAAAGGCACCAAGGTCGACGGTATCTACGACGCCGATCCCGTGAAGAACCCCTCTGCAAAGAAATATCAGACGATTTCGTTTCTCACGATTTTGAATCAAAATTTGAAAGTGATGGATGCCACGGCCATCAGCCTCTGCATGGATAACAACCTTCCGCTCGTCGTGTTCAACCTAAAGGAACAAGGCAACTTCAAACGCGTCGCCACCGGCGAAGCGATCGGAACCATTGTCACGCCCGATCGCCGCTAACTTTCTGGGGAGTCTCTCATGTCCAACCCTGCCGCCATCCGCCAAAGAGTCACGGAGAAGATGGAGTCCGCGCTGGAACATCTCAAGCGCGATTTAGCCGGCCTACGAACAGGGCGAGCATCTGTGGCCCTCTTCGACGGCGTTCGGGTCGACTACTATGGCACGATGACCCCGTTGAAGCAGGTGGCCAATATTTCGACCCCGGAGGCCCGCCTCATCACCATCCAGCCGTGGGAGCCGACCCTCATCAAGGAAATCGAAAAGGCCCTGGCGGGATCGGGCCTCGGCATCACACCGTCCAACGACGGAAAGGTCATTCGCGTTCCCCTTCCACCGCTCACCGAAGAACGGCGCAAAGACCTCAGCAAGATCTGCAAAAAACACGGAGAAGACACGAAAGTCGTGGTGCGCGGGTTTCGTCGAGATGCAAACGAAGACTTGAAGAAGCTACAAAAGGATGCCAAGCTCACCGAGGACGAGTTGCGGAAGGCCGAAGCCGACACCCAGAAACTGACCGACCAGTACATTCAGAAAATCGACGACGTTGTGAAGAAAAAAGAACAAGAAATCATGGAAGTGTGACCTCGATTTCGACCTTGCTACCTACCTACGCCACCGTCAATCTCGCGGCACTCGCCCATAATCTCTCTCGCATCAAGCGCTACCTGTCCCCCGGCTGTGAGGTCATGGCCATCGTCAAGGCCAACGCCTACGGACATGGAGCCTTGGACATTGCTCAGTCACTCTCCCGCCAGGGTATCGGGCGGTTTGCCGTAGCCTCGCTCGACGAAGGTATCGCACTCCGCCAAGCCGGCCTCTCAGCTCCCATCGTAGTCCTTGGAGCGCTCTTCGAGGAGCAGGTGTCGGACTTCGTGGCTCACCGCTTGACCCCGGTCGTCAGCGATGGGCATATCCTCCCCGCCTTGGCTAAGGCCGTCCATTCACATCCAGTCCCCTACCCGATCCACCTGAAAGCCGAAACCGGGATGGGACGGTTAGGGTTTTCTCCGGAAGAGTTGCTCTCACTCCTCGACGACCCTATCTTGCAGAGTCCCCTCCGGGTCGAGGGCATGATGACCCACCTTGCCGATGCAGATGGAGCGGACAGCACCTTCACAGAACGACAGCTCGAGGCATTTCATGCCCTGCTGGAACAGATTCGACAACGGGGTCTCACCATTCCATTGGTGCATACGGCAAACAGCGCCGCCATCGTCAGGTTTCCTGAAGCGCACTTTTCACTCGTGCGCCCCGGCATCATGCTCTACGGGTACCACACCCTGCCGGCCTCATCCCCCGCCCCTGATCTCCAACCCGTCCTCTCACTTCGAACCACGATCGCCCATCTGCGGACAATACCACGAGGGGGAACAGTCAGCTACAACGGGACATTTGTCGCGAAACGACCGACGCGGGTCGCGGTGCTACCAATCGGCTATGCCGACGGCTATAGTCGACGGCTCTCCAATCGCGGATCGGTCTTGATTCAGGGACGCCGCGCCCCGATCATCGGTCTGGTGTGCATGGATATGATCATGGTGGACGTCACCGACCTGGCACAGCTACGAGTAGGCGAGCCCGTCACACTGATCGGTCAACAGGGGCAGGAGTCGATCTGGGCGGATGAAGTGGCCGACTGGATCGGCACGATCCCCTATGAAGTTCTCTGCGGGATAGGTTCCCGCGTTCCACGCCTGTACGAATCCGCCTGACGCACGACCGACGCAATGCTTATAGCCGCACAGATGGGCCGGACAAGGTAAAGATCCAAACTGTTCCCGTCTCGCTTCTCTCGCCCGTCCCGCCCATCTCGCGCATCCACCTAGTAGATCATTCGAATCGACACACCACCGGTATGCAGCGTGGTCCTGTAGGTTCCATTGACGGTCGGGTTGCGATTGCCGAGCACCGTACGATCCTCATAGAGCGCCGCTTGATACGAAAGATCGAGTCCGATCGCTTTGGGTTTCAGCGAGCCCACGCCGAGGTCTCCACATCGCATTAGGCCCAGAAACGATCCCTGCTCCTTGCACAAGAATCCAAGCCCTCCCCCCACGACGTGGAGGTCCGAAGAAGGAATCCCGGGATCATAGGTCAAATCAGGCATTTGATTTTGCTGGTTGGTATAGCCGGATCGCAGCGCCACCTCCCAGTTCGGGAGCGATTCTAGCGCCAGCCACTTGTATTCGGTTCCGACCATCACCGCATAGGTATTGTGCCAATTCTGCGGCTGCGCGATCGTCGTACCGTTCCCCAACGTGACATCGAGATTCCGAACGGATTTCCATCCGACATAATCCAGGTCCAGCTCGAGTTTCCACTCCTGTTCACTTGTCCGAACAGGCCAGATCGCGATTGCACCCGTAATGATTTGCGGTAAGACCAGTGTGGCTCTGGCATCGGACACTTTGGCCTCATCAGCCAGTAATGCACCGCTCAGGTGCAAGGTTGCTTGACTGCGGTAGACGATGCCGATGTTTGCCAGCGGCTTCCCCTCTGCATTGCGCAACGCTGTATACAGCAGGCTGGCGTTGAAACCAGCCGCGGTGTCCTTGCCGGACAGCTCCACCTCCGATCCGGCTGGAATCCCGAGCCCCCCTGGCCAGACCGACTGTTTCTCAACCTGACCTTCGCCGACGAGTCCGCTGAACGTATAAATATCCGCACCCAGCCCGAGCGAGAGGTTTTCCGTCGCCTTGTAGGCAAGAGTGGGCTTGATATCCAAAAGCGGCAGCGTGTTGAAGGTAGTCGCGGTCCTGAAGGGCCCATCGTTTGGCCAACGAGTCAGCGAGCCGAACGGAGTGGTGATCCCAACCCAAGCCGTGAGATCGCCCAGCGCCGTCAACCCGAGATCCTTCAAGTTCGCCGTGATGAACGTATGCCCTGGAGCGGGCCATGCGGCACTCCCGTTCCGGTCACCACGAGCATTCACGCCTGTCAGACCGGTAAAATTCGTCGATCCACCTGAGATGAGGGCTCCTGCCATGACCTGAACTCCCTGCAGTTGCGTCATCCCCGCAGGATTGTAATGCACAGCAGAAGGATCGTCGGCTTGGGCTGCATAGGCATTGCTCATCGCGGACGCAGCGGTTCCCTGGCCTTGAATACGGGGCACCTGTGCTGAGGCCATCCGGGGTAAGCAAGCCAGGGACAGCCCTATCATAAACATCCAGGGCACCCACATCCGAAGAACCGATCCAGTCATGCTCCATCGGTCCCACCGCCTCCTGGTTATACTCCTCCAGATTTCACTCATCCGGGCCTGCTCGACTCACCGCAGGCGCCGACGATGGTCGCTCCAAAGGCCGAAACCAATAGTCTGCGACCCGTTGCAGCTCGTCCACATCGAACGGCTTCAGCAAGTAGGCCTGCGCACCCACGCTGATAGCATGAACCGCCAATTCTTTGGAGCCTGACGCCGTGACCATCACGATCGGGATCTGCTGATCCCATCTTCGAATTTGCCGAAGCACATCCATCCCGTCCATAGAGGGAATGCCAATGTCCAGAATCATCCCCTCGAACGTTTCTGCCCGCACCGCTTCAAGTGCACCGACTCCGTCGACTGCCGACTGGACACGATACCCGTTGCCCCGCAAACGATCCTGCAGCAGTTGACGAATATCCGGATCATCATCGACAACGAGGATACGGGGCGCTTCAGCCGATGCGCTACCCAGGGGCACCGCGACGGTGAGAAGCAACGGAATCGTGAAGGACAGTTCCGCGCCCTGCCCCGGCTCACTTCGCGCAACGATCGTCCCACCTTGCAGTTCCACCAACGTCCGCACGATCGACAAGCCCAAGCCCAGCCCTTTCGTTCCCCTCCGGGCCTGCTTGACTCGAAAGAACGGATCGAAAATCTGATCAAGAAATTCTTGCGGAATGCCAGGCCCGTTATCGCACACGGAGACCCCGGCGAGCGTCTGGTCCTCCTGCCTCACCGTCACCATAATGCTGCCGCCCTCCGGGGTAAACTTCACCGCATTCTGAATTAAATTCGTGACGATCTGAATCAGGCGATCGCGATCCGCCCAGACCATCAATGGGACAGCAGGAGCGACCGCCTCCAATGTCTGCCGTTTGGCCAGGGCCAACAGGCGCAATTGCTCGACCGCGTCCGCCACACAGTGCCCCAGGTCGATCTCGCCGGGAACGAGATCCAACCTCCCGGATTGAATCCTCGTGCGGTCCAACAAGTCCTCGATCATGCGGATCAACCGGTCGGAATTGTCCAACATCCGTGACAAATAACGCTGCTGTTTCTCATTGAGTGGCCCCGTCAATCCGTCGAGCAGGTTCTGCAAGAACCCCTTGATCGAGGTCAACGGCGTCTTGAGCTCGTGCGAGACATGCGAGAGGAATTGGGACCGCAAGCGATCCGCCTGCTCCAACTCAGCCGTGCGTTCACACACTTTGGCTTCGAGTCCCGCGTTCAAGTCTTCGATCTGCTCATACGCGGAGGCGTTATCCAGTGCAATTGCGACTTGATGGGCGACCGTCATCATCAATTCAAGATCATCCTGAGTCAGACTGTGCTCCTGTATCCGATCTACCGTCAGGCTTCCAAGAACCCGATCTTTGGTTTTCAACGGAACGGCGATCCACGCCTTGGTCTGCGTCAGCAGGGCGAGCTGTTGGTTCAACGGATGAATGCGATCCCACACCTCCTGCACATCCCCGATCAACAACGGCTGGCCCTGCAGCAGCACGATTCCTTCCGGACTCATGGGATCGGTGACGGGAATCTCACGATCGCGCGCAAACGCCTGGATCTCAGACGAGACCCCGAGCACCCGCGCATCCTTGACGACCCGGCGGACCGGATCGTAGAACGAAACCATCGCCCGGTCGTACTGCAGATCACGGGTCAGGGTCTCCAACACTTTCTGCATCAGAGCCTCTCGATCGAACGTCGAGCTGAACAGCAATCCGGCTCGATGGAGGGCCGTCAGCTGGGCAACCTTGCGACGCAGCTCCACACGCGTCTGCTCCTGCTCCAGGTAGGCTTCACGCAACTCTTCGTGGCGCGACTCCACGAACGTAATCTGCTCCTGAATCAACGCCTCGCGTTGCTGGCTCTGCATACGAAGGTGACGGTTGATCAGCATCCCTGCGACAAGCACGGGCCCCAATCCGAGAAGAATGACTTCGCCCAAGCTTACCGAGGGATTCATCACACGGAGCCCTGCGGACAGAGCCAGACCGGCGAGCGCGCCCCAGAACGACCACATCACATGCCGCCGCGATTGTATGGTGCCGGCCTCCGCATGGATTGGCGCCGCCTCCACCCCACAATCGAGAACTCTTCCTTTGGAGGGAGTGTCCTCAACCGGTTCGTGCGAATCCGATACATTCGGTTGAACCTGCGATGACCGGTCCTCTCCCGATCGCGCCACCATCTGCCAAACCCTGTGCCGCCACGTGTCCTGTTCCGCGACCTGCCATCGGATGGCCCATTGGCACCACTCGTCGTCATTCGCAATACAGGAGAGTTCCGTCAGGGTGGCCGGTGGGAGGCCATGGACGCGAACCGGTACGGCCGCCATGATGCCCTGGGCAGCCTGACACATCAGCTGCGCGCACCGTCTGCGGTACGGACCGAACTGGCGAAGGGTACGGTCGGAAAACTTCATCGCGAGGGTCGCGGAGTTCGGCGTAACCTCGACCACTCGACATTCAATCGAACCGGACGCGAACTTGTTACCGAAGTAGGGAAACATGCCGTAAATCTGCGATAGCGAAAACGGCCTGGCAAGCACCTGCATAATCGGAGACGCCTTCTCCATTCCACCCCGAAACACAAATCCAGGATCCCCGGAAATACGCTCACAGAACTCATAGAGATAGGCTGTGAACTCATACGAGTAGCTGTTCCATGCATTTCTCAAAAACTCCGGCGTCACACGATAGACCGGATCTTTGATCCGCTGATTCAACAGGCGGCACAGGTCCTCTACCGCCTGACTCCCTGCTGAGGCTCCCCGCTCACGAGACAAGGACTTCTCAAGGTAGACGACGACGGCCCTGACGCTCATCCCGCTCAAATCTCTGATGGTGTGTCCCTGCTCGTCCAATCCAAACGGACGGAACTCAAGCACCTCGCGCTCGAGAATCTTGCGATCCTTCGGCAGGAGCCCAAGACGGGATTGCGTCGTGAGTTCGACCTCCTCCATCATCGTTCTATTCATCTGCCACTGTTTCGGGTTGTACTTCTGCGGATGACAATGTATTGCGGGTTCTGAGCACGGGGTACTGCTCCGCGCGGCGCACATTATATCGGAAACCTATTATTTTTCAATACGAACAATATCGCATTGAGCGAACTGCCCGCATTACGACTGATCACCGACACAGGCAGACTCGTTGATTCAGGCAGAACGAAAAGTGATTGAGGACTCGGGGACCGCAGGGGCCAATGGTGGAGGCCACTCCGCATCCAGCCCACAGGCTTAGTAGGCGGTGAACGTGTCGAGTGATGACGGGAACAAGGGACGAGAACTGGCTTAGGGATGAGTTCTTACCTTAAAACATCGGAGGAATCAGAAACAGCTCGTCTTTTCGAAATTCAAAACGATCACGATTCGACGAGTAGGAGGATGACCCTCTGGCAGCGTGCGGGAAACGTTGACCAGCTAGAGCTTCGATGGTCCGCACGAGTGGCACAACAGGAGAACACGTTCTCAGGATGCTCGAAACGTTCGTCCAGCAAGGCCGCAGCGAGCGGGGCAGGTTAAGGCCGAGGTCAAGGTTGAGCGAACATCAGACTTGCATCAACTCACCCTTAACCTAAACCTTCCCATAACGCCGGCGAACTTCTTCGGCATCCTGCTAGTGCTTGATCGATCGCTTGAGTTTTTTCTCGACACTGGCCACCTTGCTCTGCAAACGCCCTGCACGGCCTTTCCGATAATCAACCTTGATCGTGCAGGAAATGCGACCGCAATCTTTCTTCATCCGCTCATAGCACTTTTTCACCACGGCAAAGACCTCATCCCACTCCCCTTCGAGCACCGTCCCCATCGGGTTCAATCGGTAGTCCACTCCGCTTTTATCGATAATATCGAGCGAGCGCGCCACATACTTGCCCACGCTCTCTCCCTTGCCTAACGGCGACATACTGAATTCAAGCAAGACCATCGCGACTCCTTTTTCTATCGCCTATCCCCATTACCCCTCACGTCTTAGCTTTTACGCCTCGTCCTTCGCCCCTGGCGACACACTCAGCTTCGCCCGTTCGTCCAGCCAGACCTTCGGATACTGGACCTTGCCCAGCAAGCGAAACCCGTCCAACGCCTCACGCAGTACCGCCCGGCGTTTTTCGAAATCAGGCTCATTGGCCTTGGCTTGCTCGCGGAGTTGGCCGAGCCAATCTACAAAAGCGGCAAACTCCTCACCGAAGATCTTCTCCATATCTTCCTTGATGAAGCCTGACAAAGCCGGGGCGACCCCGCTCGTACTGACGGCCACACGCAAATGGCCGCAAGCCACAACCGCCGGCATGTTGACCGTTGACGCCTCCGGGTGGTCAACCGACCACAATAAGCACTTCTTCTCACGCGCCTTCGCAAACAATGCACGGGAAAAATCGCGGTCCCCACGAACCATGTTCAGCACCAGAATCGCACTTTCCAAATCACTGTCGCGAAAATGGCGCCCACGGTGGATAACTTTCGCCGACGCGGCCAAGTCCTTCAGCGTGGGGTGCAACGACGGAGCCACGACGGTCACCTTCGCCCCCGCCTCCAACAACCGCTGGGTTTTTTCCGCGGCTTCCTCGTCTCCTCCGAGCACAAGCACCGGATACCCTTTCACATCCAGAGACAACGGAAAGCCAGAATTTGCAGCCATGGTGGTTCCTCCCAATTCAAATAGTGGAGGTATCATACAACACCCTGTTTTGCAGCGTAAACCGTACCTTCCCCTTTTCTATCGTAGGCCGGTATAATGCGCCGGTTTGGCCCCCGTCACCTTCGCAAAGGAACCGTACCAATGGCAGCATACAACTTGCGCACACTTGGACTGGCCGGCAGCATTATCGGCCTCGCCGCCATAGCGGCCTGGCTAGGCCTTGCCCACAGTTGCGACCCGGAGACCCGCGAGGCTGTGATTGCCGGCCGCGTCATGATCGCTCCGGCCCTGGCCGATCAGGTACGCCCGACCGATGTCCTGTTTGTTATTGTCAGGAGGCCTGGCGGCGCACGCCCCGTCGCGGCAAAGCGGATCGACAACCCGCAGTTCCCCGTTCCATTTGAGATCACCAACGCCGATGTGATGGTGCAGGGCTCTGAATTGCGCGGAATGCTGGATGTGGTGGCCCGGTTGGATCGGGATGGACAGGCAGGTCCGGCACAGCCAGGCGACATCGAAGGCCGCTATGCGAAGAACCCGACGTTGCCGGGTGGACGGGACTTTGAAATTACGCTGGATACGGTGAAGTAGCAGGATACTGAAAGAGATGGATGGGGTGGCTGGGGCGATCTCCTTGCTCCCAGAGCGCGCACGATAAGACTGTGCTCGCTCGATGGGCGCAGTGAGAGATCATCCCACCCGCCCCATAGAAGGTTGCGGGGAAACTATTGCGGGAGGGTGAAATCCCATTCAGGTTAGACGAGCGAGAATGCCGGCGTTGTTGAAATTCCTGAGAACAGGGGGGCTATGACCGGAGGTCTTCTTCCAGATCCCGCTACGTTTCTGCCGGGTCGGCATCCAGCTCCATATTCCAATAGAGATAATCGCGCCAGCTTTCCGGTGTGTTCCGAATCCCGATGGTAATCGTCACAACCGGATTCCAGCGCGGCTTCACCGGTTTCTTCATAAGCCGCATACCGGCTTCATCGGGCGTACGACCGCTTTTTCTGTTGTTACAACGCCAGCAAGCCGTGACGATATTTTCCCAGGTCTTCCGCCCGCCCTTGGCGATGGGAACGACATGATCGAACGTCAGCTCTTCGGTCCGGAACTTGTGACGACAGTACTGGCAGGCATAGCCATCTCGGGTAAAGATATTGATGCGGGAGAATTTGACCGCCCGGTGGCTATCCTTGAGCCGAACCAGCTTGAGGAGCCGCATGACGGAGGGAAGCTTAAAGGAGATCGACACCGCGTGGACCTCTCGGTCGTAGACCTCGAGGACTTCAACTTTGCCCTGCCAGAGGAGCGCGATCGCCTTTTGCCAATTGACGACCCGCAGGGGTTCGTACGTCGCGTTGAGCAGGAGGGTCATTTCCATGCAACAACCTCATTCCCAACCGAGGCTCCTTTTGTGAGAGGGCCTGGGTTTAGTCTTAGGACGCGTGCCTTTCTCTATGCCATAAGATTCGGTCGAAATCAAGCCAATGACCGGTCTACGGAATGTGCCGGTCCCGTCGGTCTATCCGCCGGGAAGAAGGATCAGCGTCATGCCTGAATTTGTCACCGTCGCTACGGTTGCGGACATTCCTCCTGGGACCGGAAGGACCGTCGAAGTCCAAGGGGTCTGGATTGCCCTGTTCAATGTCGGCGGATCCTTCTACGCCGTCGATAACACCTGTCCGCATGCAGGAGGACCGCTCGGAGAAGGCCATCTGGAGGGCCACGTCATCGAATGTCCGTGGCACGGATGGCAATTCAACCTGCAAACCGGCGAACGACCGGAGAATCCGAACATCACCGTCGCCTGCTGTCCCGTGCGGATTGAAGGGAATCAGGTTCAGGTGGCACTGCCGGAAAACTTTACGTAGGACCAAGTGGTAATGGCGTCGACGGCGAACCGGCAGGCTCAGGATCCGGCTCTTTGGGTGTAATCCCATCAGCAGGGAGCGAGGCGGCATTGACCTTCTTCAATGAGAGATGGGCATGCCAAATGAATTCCCGCTCGAACCATTGGCCCGTCACCCCTTGATCTCGCAACTGAATCCGCACCTCGTACAAATCTCCCTCCACCTGCTTCACCCGCCACTCACCCAGCCTGGCGACCCGATTACGTTCGCTCATAGAACGCACGTGCTCAGTCATCGCCTGAAGAATCGTGGGATAGCCCTGCGCTCGATGGGTTTGCACCAGCGCGAGGGCCTCGGCGGCCCGAGGATCGGCCATGGGATTGAGCGCCGGAGGCTTCATCCAGAGGTAGTAGAGCCCGCCCAGCACGAGGACTGCCACTGCCGCATAGTGAATGATCTTCACCGTCGAGAACGAGGAAGGCGCAGAACCGGCCGGGGAATGATTCTGTGGCATGGACATTCTGTGAACAGGGTTCGATGAAAAGACAGGGAACTGCGCATCACCGCGCTGCATCTTAGGAAGAGCACCAGCACGATGTCAATCTGACCGCACCCAGTGATATCAACCGCCCGGCATGCGGCTTGTGCGTGTGAAAGTGGTTATGTTACAAATACCGCTCTAGTCGACAGATATGTACCATATGTACCCTTGGGCGGTGAATCACCAATGAAATTCTTTCTATACGGGGACCATCTGAATCCCACGCAGCTGAAACGTCGCGCTCCGGAACATCAGTTCCTCATGCTGGCCACCCTTCCCGAACACACGATCAAATTTTGCCGATGGTCTTCGCAATGGCGATGCGGCCTCGCCAGCGTGGCCCCTTCACCCGGAGAACATGTCTGGGGAGCGATCTTCGAAGTGACAGACGAAGATCTCAAGCTGATGGACAAATTCGAAGACGATGTACCCCCAAGTGCTTTTCGCCAGGTCCAAGTCACCGTGCTGACGGAATCCGGGGAGAAAATGCTCGTGACCACCTATGCCGCCACCCCCATCGGCAAGTTCAAACCCAAAGCGCACTATCTCGATTGGGTGATGAAGGGCCTCAAGCATTGGAAGCTGCCCGAAGAATCCATCGAGATGTGGAAGTCGTTCACGCCGCAGTAAACCAGAAGCGTATGGCCTACAGCATATAGCTGATGGCGGGACCGGAGTAGGAGCTTCTGGCGTATGGCTCAGATCCGATCACGTGCTATAAGCCATTCGCTCTTTCAACGAGGAGAAGACATGCCGAAGCCGAAGTATCATATCGTCGTCTGCACCAACTCCCGTCCGCCGGGCCACCCGAAACCCTCCTGCGGCAGCGCCGGTGCAGCCTCCCTCCTCATGGCCTTTAACATGGGCCTCATGCAGAAGGGTGTGCCACCGGGCGAGGTCATCGTCACCGGATCCTCCTGCCTCGGTCCCTGCGAGCAGGGACCAACCGTCGTCGTCTATCCGGACGCGACCTGGTACTCCAAAGTGACGGAAGCAGACGTGACGACCATCATCGATGAGCACATCAAGGGTGGAAAGCCGGTCGCAAAACTGAACCCGGACGCAGTCTGGAAGTAGCTCTTAATAAACGATCAACGAGAGGATGATCGAAAAGTTCGTCCAGCAAGGCCGCAGCTTCTGAAGGAGGCCGGGGTCAAGGTTGAGCGAAGATCCGACGTTCTTCATCTCAGCCATAGCCTAAGCCGCAACGTTCCGCCCACGCTGGCGGCCTCTTTCAGCATCCTGTGAGAAATGATATGGGTAGCTACGCCGCTCACGATCATAAATCTCATGCGCCCAGATCTGTAGGGTGCATGGTGATTACCTGCAGCGACACGCGGACCCCCGACACCGATACCAGCGGGCAGCTCATTCAGAAACTGCTCAAGGACCAGGGTCATACAGTGGCCGCCTATCATCTCGTCAAAGACGAACCAGCCCAGATCAAAGACCGTATTCAGGAAGGCCTGGCGAGCGAAGCGATTCAAGCCATCATCATCAATGGCGGCACCGGCATCTCAAAGCGGGATTCAACTTTTGAAGCAGTCGACGCAATGCTGGAGAAACGACTGGTGGGATTCGGTGAGATCTTCCGCTACTTAACCTACCAGGACATCGGCTCCCCCGCGATCATGAGCCGGGCCACCGCAGGGATCA
>JAGXAR010000072.1 GCA_018971525.1 Nitrospirota bacterium | reverse complement strand
TGGTGATTCAACAGGTCAGTCATCGCGCGGCACTTCAGAGGGAATTGTCATCCTGGTCGCCGATTCAGGATATCTATGCGATGCGGCATAGCCGATTGGAGTCGCGGCTGTTTCGGTCTTAGGAGTATCTCGACGATGGCGTATCGCGTAGGGTCAAGAGTCGGAAGGAAGGTGGCCCTCCGGCTATCAGCTGTCAGCTATTAGTCGCATACTTTTTGGAGTATTCCTGCATGCATCGACCCGATGAACATCTTTGTGGCACAGGGCGCGTGACGGCGGCACGGGCGCGACATATTCCGGTCATCGGGGTTGGCGGACCCGTGGGCTCCGGGAAAACCGCGTTGGTTGAGGCGCTCTGCCGGAAACTCCGGGATCGGTACAGCCTGGCGGTGGTGACGAACGATATCTTTACCAAAGAAGATGCGGAGTTTCTGACTAAGCGGGGTGTGCTCCCACAAGATAGGATTCTGGGTGTCGAAACCGGTGGCTGTCCGCACACAGCGATACGCGAAGATGCGTCCCATAATCAGGAGGCGCTGGACGATTTGCTCACGCGGCATCCGGACGCCGAGCTGATGTTCGTTGAAAGTGGCGGCGACAACTTGGCCGCGACATTCAGCCCTGAACTGGTGGACAAGGTTATCTATGTGATTGACGTCGCGGCAGGCGACAAGATCCCACGTAAAGGCGGCCCAGGGATTACTCGCTCCGATTTGCTCGTGATCAATAAGATCGATTTGGCTCCACACGTCGGGGCGGATCTCTCTGTCATGGATCGGGACAGCAAACGGATGCGAGGCAACTTGCCGTATCTTTTCGCCAATCTGAAGACTGGCCAGGGGCTTGCCCAGGTTGTCACTTGGGTCGAGCAGCTCTTGCCGCAGCGCGTGCATCGCCGGTGAAGAAAGGCCTCCTGTGAACCTTACGGTGGACGGTTCTCCGGTCCTTGAAACGGTCGGCCGGCACGGGAGGCTGTCCTTTGAGTTCGAGCGCGAGGATCGGCGCACTAAACTCACCCGCTCGTCTTGTACGAGCCCCTGGCACCATTTTCCTCCTTCATATCTCGACGACAGCGGGTGTGCGTACACCTGGCTCGTGAATCCGTCTGGTGGATTGGTCGGCGGGGATCATGTGTCGGTAGAGGCGCAGCTCCATACCGGGACGCATGTGTTGATGACGAGTCCCTCCGCCAATCGTGTCTACCGGAGTCTGTCTGAGCCGGCCGTGCAAGAGGTGTGTCTTTCGGTAGGTCCTGAGGCTCGGCTGGAATGGTTGCCCGAGGTCACGATTCCATTTGCCGGGTCTCGCTTTCGCCAATCGATCCATGTGGATCTTGCACCTGGCGCGACAGCAGTACTATGGGACGCCATGGCTTCCGGTCGAGTTGCCATGCGCGAGCGCTGGGCGTTCGCTAGTGTCGAAAATGAGGTCCGCATTCGAACTGCTTCAGGTGCTTCGGTTGTCGAACGGTATCACGTGGTGCCTGGCCGATTGCCTGAATCGGTGAGTCTCGCCGGGAGCTGGGACTATGTGGCATCGCTCTTTGTCATCGGCGATGCAGTCGGCGCTGATGTTTGGAACCATCTTGAGGTAGTACTGGCTGCGATTCTGGAGCAGCGTCCTGGCCTGGTATTGGGAGCGGTTTCAACCCTGGCAGCTCCAGGTCTGGCGGTCAAACTCGTCGCACGGTCGGCTCCAAACCTTACAGTGACGTTAAAGGCGATCTGGGCGGCTGTTCGAAAAGACCTTTGGGATCTTCCGGTCCCGAACTTGCGGCGGTATTGAGTCACGAGATCCCTGACTAGAAGCTGTTTGATACTCTTTCAGCTGGACTCTAAAATGGTGTAAACCCTATGCGTAGTTTCGTGTCGCCATGATGCAGATGAATCCGACGGTCGGGGATCCGGAGGTGAACACCCGCCGGATCACGGACGGCCTAGCCTCTGGCGTCTAATCCTTAAAAAGCAGGGGTAAGAATAAGTATGAAAACAAAGGATGTTTCGCTTGAAGAAGCAAAGGGCTTTGTCGAAGAACGAACCTGTGAACCTTTTATAAGTTAGCGCGACTTACGAGTGAGTCACATTACGGCGGCTAAGCTCAACAGGCATTGAACCGGCTGAACGTGTAGACGACATAGACAAGCCAAATGACGGGAAGCGCTCCCAGCGTCTTCAAATCGGCTGAACTGGGATATGGGGGTTGTCCCTCGCAGATCGCTGAACAGAGAAGCAGCGGAGCGAGGTGAATCTCGGAGCACGGGGGCTCCGAAGACATTCGGTCTGTGGCGTCCGTGCCAGGAGAGACTCAGCCAACCTTATGGGTGTGCCTGCGCTTCCCATTTATTCCAAAGGAGGGAGTCATGAAATTTCGCTGGATCTGGTTCGTAGGCGGGCTTGTGTGTCAAGGGGCCTTGCTGGCCTGTGTGGCCCAAGAGACCCCGGGGCTCATCTCGTCGCCGGCTCCACAGGGAACAGGTGGATCAGTCGATCCTCTGGCTGTGGCCATTACGAATACCGTTCACTTTTCTACGCCCGATGGACAAGACGCTCTCATAGAGCCAGGTAGTTACCGCGTCGAATCGAGCGGGAAGGATAGGCTACGATTGACGACTGCAGACGGTAAAACAACTACGATAATTCAGGCTGCTGCCGTCACCCATCAGGCCAAGCTGGCGCAGGCTACCGCCAGCACAGTTCCCGACGGAGACAATCCAGGTGTGATGCATGTGGTGCTGGCCCAACCTGATGGCACGGCGTTGAGCGCTGCAGGCTCATCCAGCGGAGTTCAGGGGCGAGGAGGCATCCCGGCCGTGTCCTCTGTGACCTTTCAAAGAAACTTGGTCTCTGCTGCAATCTGTGGCAAGTCCGATACGACTACGTCACCGCCCTATCCGTTTATCTACGGTCTGACTTCGACCGGGATCCTCAAGTGGTATCGACATGATGACCCATGGAACGGCAGTGCCAGATGGACAGGTCCCAGAGACGTACTGAGCCCTTTGCAGGGATTACTCATGATGTTCTCCACTCCTTACGCCGATACCGGAGAAATGTACACCATCGGGTTCGATGGCCGGTTGCGGTGGTATGCGGAGGCGCACACTCCCCAATCAGCCTCGCCCCAGCCACTCGCACGCGAGCCTGGCTATAACGGCGGGTGGGCCGGGCCATCCCTCCTCCCCCGTAACATGGCGGGGTATAAGCAGGTATTTGCGGGCCATTCTGACCATTCTCAAGCGGGGATTCGAACGACCATTCTATATGCGATCACCCCTCAGGGGGAATTGCACTGGTTCAAATACAAAGGGGCGATCAATGGCGCTCCTGATTCTGGGTATTGGGAAGGGCCTAGACCCATCGGTACCAATTGGCAGCATTTCAAACACGTCTTCTCGATCGGGGCTGGGATCATCTATGCGGTTGATTATAACGGGACCGTCAGCTGGTACCTCCATGAGGGACTCTACGACGGAACGGGTCGGTGGTTAGGGCCCAAGATCGTAAACAGTGGCTGGACCAATTTCCAGTCCATGTTCTCCCCGGGGCTTGGCATTATCTACGGAATCACGAATACCGGGGATCTCCTTTGGTTCAGACACCGGGGGTGGGAAATTGGCCAGAATACGAGCCAAGACGGCTGTGCCTGGGCTGGTCCCAACAAAGTCGGCAACGGCTGGCAGGAATTTCCGTTCGTGTTCGCGAATCTCCCTTTGGGGCCCTACAACTGAAGCACCACCTGTTGAAGGAATGGGCAAATTGACGATGATGCCGTAACGGGACAGTTTTACCCCTGAGCGGGCGACCTCTTCGGCGATCTCGATTGCCCGTCGTTGAGCGACCAACTTGTCATTGATTGTTGGTCGCTGGTGGTATCGGGAGTATGTGCCGGAGGATACAGTACTGGAAGGGCTGGAGAGGGAAGCCCGAGAGGGGCGGAAAAACTTGTGGGCTGATCCGCAGTCCGTGCCGCCGTGGACCCGGCGCAAACACAGCCGGTGAGTCAGATAGATTTGCCCCCTCATTTGGTCCCAGGCTGTAGATGCTCACCACGGGACGAACAATCCACACGCACAAAAGGAGGCAGCTATGCAGGTTGTAGGACCAGCTATTCTAAAAAGACTCTTCATTGGAGGATGCATCGTCAGCGGAATGTTCCTGAGTTTCTACGCCGCACATCCGGTCTGGGGGGCTGAGTCGATCCAGGGACCGTCCGATCCTTCTGCACCGCCAGCGGCTCCAGCTGCAACCCCGCCTGGCTCTGCCCCCGCTTCGGCACAGGGGTCCCTTGAAGAACAACGAGGTCCCAAGATGAGAAAGGGGATGCATAAAATGCAAGAGGCATGTGGCGCGGACATTAAACAGTTCTGCTCGGCTGTGAACCCTGGCGGGGGGCGTATCATACAGTGCCTGGAGGAACATCAAAAGGAAGTTTCACCGGGTTGCAATCAACTCCTAACGAAGCACGAGTCTCGGAAAGGCAAAGGGAACTGAAGCCGGTTTCAGCCTCACCTAGTGTTCAGCAACCCTCGTTGTTCTATTCGGCACACCGTCACCCAGCGATGGTGATGACCAAATGATCGTGCGCCGTACGAGAAGCGCAGGTAGTACGAGAATCGGGAGCCGTAACAGTTCTTATCTTGAAGCGTATCTCACCCGGCAAATAGAATTTGCTCGGCCGTTGATGCTCTAGAGTGCGATCCATTTTGCAGATTTTTAGCGGGAATTAGCACAGCACATTCATGCTTCTTGTGTTACCCGGCTCACCGGTCGAGACGAATTCGTTCACGTCTGCTGTGCGTTTCGGATAGTCAGTCGGAGGGAGACCCCCGGATCGATTTTCAGTCAGTTCTGGAGGGATACCCTAAGTACAGATGAGAGATAGAGCATCAGCCTTCTAAGCCTTTCCAGTACTTCCACACAAACTCTTGTCAGTAGAGCTGAACGCCTCTTCTAGAGCGACTTTGCGCCGGTTTGAAGACTTGGTTCTATTCAGGTGGAGTGAGGCCCGGTTTGGTGTGTTATGCCGTAGAAGGAACACGCCGGGAACACGTTGTGTTTCTATCTAGAAATGGCTTATTTGAGATACACAACGGAATGACTCTATCGCAAAGTGACGTCCTTCCAAAAAAGCAGACCACCCTGTGCGGGATTCTTTCACCTCGGACAAAGGCAGAAGAGAAGATGGGTCGAGGGAAGCCCGCTAGCCCATACCTTCGGGACTTTCACCCGACAGAAGCGTCAAGCTTCGACTGACGCACTAACGTACAAGGTTGTAAGCGACGGTCAAGGGGTGGTGGAGGGTTTGGTCAGATTATTATTCACCCAGTTATTGCCTGCATTGACATCGATTCCCCCGGCGGGCGGTGGTTTGTCGAGGTTGGTGTATTGGAACGTATCGAAGGGCTGGATCTGGTCGTCGGCGGGCAATTGATTGCGGTTCCAGCCTCCACCGAGCGCGCGGATGAGCTCCACTGAAGTTTTCAGCAGTTCGGCCTTGATCTGGATTGAGTCGATACGCGCTGTGAGCGTGGCGACCTGCGCATAAATGAGTTCAAGGCTGGAAGCCAGTCCGCCCTGATAGAGTTCCATCGTGAGATTTTGCGTCTTGAGCGTGGCCCCGACGGCGGCGTCCTGCCGGTCAGCCGCGACGGTGAGGCGGTTCGTGAGGCTCAGATTGTTCTCGACTTCGCGAAAGGCGTTGAGTACCGTCGAGCGGTATAGATCTTCCGTCTCGCGATAGGCCGACCAGGCCTGCTGCAATTGGGCGCGACGATAGCCGCCCTGGAAGGCCGGCAGCGAAACGGTGGACCCGTAGGACCAGAAACTATTGGCGAGCGAGAGCAGGTTGAAGCCGGCATCTTCGAACCCTCCGCCGATCCGAAACTTCACATCGGGGTAAAAGGCGGCGCGTGCAATCCCGATGGCGCGGTTTGCCTGGGCCATCCGCCGCTCCATTCCGGCGATGTCAGGCCGACGCTCCAGCAAGGTGGACGGAATGGTCTCTGGAATCGTGAACTTCGCGACGCGAAGTTCACTGATCGGTTTGATGGTAAAACCGGCCGGCGCCATGTTCACGAGGATGGCGATCGCCTGTTCCGTCACTTGGCGTTGGCCTTCAATCTGGGCGAGTTTCGTCTCAGTGCTGAATAGCAACGATTCGACGCGGGCCACGTCGAGGGCCGACGCGATTGCGCCGGCGAACTGGGCCTTGACGAGGTTGAGCGACCGCGTATAGAGGTCGATCGATTGAGAATAAATTTCAGCCTGCGCGTCGTAGCCGCGGAGCGTGAAATAGTTCGCCCCGATTTCCGCCTGCAGGCTGAGACGCGCGAGTCCCCAGTCGGCGGCGCGCTCTTCGGCGCGGTAGGTCTCCACGCGCGTCGCGTTACGAATCGCCGACCAGAAATCCGGCTCCCAGGACGCGAGTCCCCCGGTGGACACGCTCGACTCTTGGCTCGAGATGCCAGGGGGGCGAAACAGGGCATTGTCTGATTGCCGGTTGTCCGAGGGGTCGAACCCCAGGCCGACCTGCGGAATCCGGCGCGAGCGGGCCTTCATCATCATATCGCGGGCCTGGACAAACCGCTCGGCGGCGGCCTGCAGATCCGGATTGGCCGCCATGGCCTGATCTTCAAGCCTATTCAAGACCGGATCGTTGTATACCGTCCACCAATCCCGACGCAATTCGGCATCAGACGGCTTAGCCTCGACGAACGGACTCGACCCACGCCATGAGACGGGAACGACGTATTGTGGAGGTTGATAGACCGGCGCCAGATCGACGTGTGGCAACCAGTCACTGCAAGCCGACAAATTGCACAGCAGCAGTAATAGACTGCTGCGCCACATGCATGCGCGAGCGATGCGCGATCCGCCCGGACTCGTTCGTGAGCGCTTGCCCATCAGGCGTATCGGGACGGTCATTGTGAAGGTGATTCCTTTGATGCGGCCGCATCATGTGGGGCGGGAGCGTCCTTCGGCGCAGGCGCGTCTGTCCCAAGGAGGTCATAACCGGGTGCCGGTGTGACGATGCGCACCTTGTCCCCTTCGAGCAAGGCGGCGCTCGGGTTGTTCACGATGCGGTCGATGGTGGAAATCCCCTCTGCCACTTCGACGGCGCTGTCGAGGAGTTTGCTCACGGCGATCGGTTTGAAGTGCACGCGGTCATCCTCTGCCACCACGGCCACTTGTGTGCCGTGCTCCTGGAACACCAACGCGGTGGACGGAATCGTGAACACATTCCTGTCAACCGGCGCCGTGAGCATAACCTGGGCGTAGGAGCCGGGCCAGAGGGCCCTGTCTTCGTTGTCGATCGTGAAGACGGTGATCGCAGTGCGTGTGCTCACATCGAATCCACGGGCGACGGTGAGGAATTTGCCGGTGAAATGACGATTGGGCAATTGCGGCACCGTGACGTCGGCTGTCAGTCCCGGCTGCAGGAAGGGCCCGAACGACTCCGGCACGGAGACAAAGAGGCGCAACATACTGACGTCGGCTACAGTAAAGAGATTGCTGACCATATTGGGAGTACTGATCGTGCCTTCCTTATTGACATAGTCACCGACATTGATGTTGCGCACGGTCACGACGCCGTCATAGGGCGCGACGATGGTTTTGAACCGTATTAACGCCTCGAAGTTCCTGACATTCTGCTCCGCTGCCTTGACCTTCGCCAATTCGGCTTTCGCTTGGGCTACCTGCACCGAGATCGACTGCTCGGAGACCGCATGGTTTTTGCGCAGCGCCACCCAGCGCTTCGCTGTGAGGTCGGCGAGGGCATATATAGCGCGCACCGACTCCAGATCCGCTTTGGCCTGCGCATATTGGGCGTCGAGAGCCGGCGCGTTGATTTCGGCGAGGACATCGCCCTTCTTCACCAGAGCCCCGTAGTCCTTGTACCACATCTTCACATAGCCCGAGACCTGCGCGTAGATCGGCGCCTGAAACCAAGCCTGAACATTGCCGGGGAGCGTAATGGTCTCGGTCGGCTGCACCGGCTTTGGATTGATGACCGCCACAGTGGGGACGGCGTCTTCGAGCGTGTTCTCGCGCAGCAGAGCGGCGTCGCTTTTGGTCTCATAAATCCGATAGCCGAGGTAGAGCACACACAGGAGGATCGCTGAGATTGTAACGAGCTTTCCACGCAGGATCTTAGCCATTATGCATTGACCTTTTGGCGAGCGGTTCGTCGGGTATAGAAGATGGTATACACGCAGGGCACGAAGAACAGGGTGAACAATGTGGCGACGAGTAAGCCGCCGATGACGGCACGACCCAACGGCGCATTCGCGGAATACCCTGTCGCCATGGGGACCATCCCGATGATCATGGCCGAGGCCGTCATGAGCACCGGACGGAAGCGGGTCGTTCCGGCTTCGATCGCGGCCCGCAGCGCGTCGCCGTGCTCTTCGAGCCGCTCGCGGGCATAGGACACGACGAGGATCGAATTCGCGGTTGCCGTGCCCATGGTCATAATGGCGCCCGTCAGCGCGGGCTCCGAAAGCCGCGTATGGGTCAGGAACAACGCCCACGCGATGCCCGCCAGCGCGCCGGGCAAGGCCGTAATGATGATGAAGGGATCCAGCCAGGATTGGAAGTTGACGACGATCAGCAGATAGACCAGCGCGATCGCGGCGAGAAGTCCGAAGATCAGCTCGAAATAGGCGTCGTGCATCAGCGAGGCCTGGCCATGGATTTCGATCGCCGCGCTGCGAGGCAACTCGTGCTCCATGCTCTTGGTAACCTTTTCCACATCCGCCAGCACACCGCCGAGGTCGCGCCCTTCGGCGGATACATAGATGTTGAACAGCGGCATAATGTTCCCGTGCGTGACCACGCCCGGTGTTCCCTCCGCTGAAATGTTGGCCAAATTACCGAGGAGCTGCATCTCCTGATCGTTCGAAGGATTGTCTGAGGACTCGACCGGGATAGTCTTGAGACTATTGACGCTGTTGATCTGCGCCTGCGGCGTATAGACATTGATCAGGTACGACATGCCGGTACTGGGATCGAGCCAATAGATCTGGTCGACCTGTTGGCTCCCGGCGGTCGTCATGAGCAGGTTGTCGGCCATATCCTTCAGGGTCCTGTTGACACCGAGTCCGAAGGTGCGGTTGCCTTCGACCATGAGGGTCGGCGTGCGCATCGTCTGCTGGATCACCACGTCCGTGGCGCCTGGGATCTCGCGAAACTTGCCTACCAATTTGCGGGCGAACTCGTAGCTGGGGTACACGTCCGGGCCGTTGATTTGCACATCGATCGGCGCAGGGGCGCCGAAGTTGAGAATTTTTGCGGTCAGATCGGACGGCTGGAACGTGAATTCGGTGCCCGGATAGCGTTCCCTCAAGCCCTTGCGGAGGATGCGGCGGTAGTCCCACACCGGCGACTTTTCATCCTTCAAGAGGATCGTCAGGTCACAATCCTGAGAGCCGATCGTCGGCGTCGGAATGAAGGCGAGGTTGTGCGGTCCGACCGGCAGGCCGCAATTACTGACGACGTTTTCGACCTCACCGGGCAGCAACTCCTCGATGCTGCTGGAGACAAGAGTGGCAATCCGTCCTGACACCTCGATGCGCGTTCCGAGGGGCGCCCGCATATGCATCGTAATGATCCCCGACCTGATCTCGGGGAAATAATCGCGCCCGAGGAAGAAAAAGAGGGATAGGGAGCCCACCGCGATGGCCAAAGAGATCGTGACGAAGGCGTTGCGATGGGCGATCGACTGTTCGAGCAGCGCACCGTAGCGCTCGCGGAACTGATTGAAGCGGCGCTCGAACCCCTTCTGAAAGCGGACGAAGACGTTCCGCGATGGTTCCGCGCCGGGCTGCCCGTGCTGTTCATGCGGCTGCGACATGGTGATCCTTCATCATATACTTGGCCATGGTCGGCACCAGTGTGCGCGACAGGATGAAGGAGGCGAGCATCGCGATGATGATCGCCTCCGCCATGGGTTTGAACAGATAGCCGGCGACGCCGCCGAGCTCGAAGAGCGGGAGCCAGACGATCGCGATGCAGAGGGTGGCGACGAGCGTCGGGACGACGATCTGATTGGCGGCGTCGATGATGGCCTGTTCGAGCGGCTTGCCCATTTCGATATGGCGATCGATATTCTCGATCATCACGGTCGCATCGTCGACCAGAATGCCGACGGCCAGCGCCAACCCTCCCAAGGTCATGACATTGATCGTCTCTTCGAGCAGATGCAGGCCGATGATTGCGGTCAGAATGGAGAGCGGGATCGAGGTCCAGACGATGACCGTGGCCCGCCAGGAGCCGAGCAGCAACAGCACGATGAGGCCGACGAGCGCACCGGCCATCAGCATTTCATGCAGGACGTCCGAGATCGAATCCTTCACGAAGGTCGAGGCGTCGTCGATGAGTCTGATCTTCACGCCTGCCGGGGCCACTTGCTCGGCGCGCGGGATCATCTTCTTGATCCCATTGACTACGTCAAGGGTCGAGGCCTCCGTGCTCTTCATCGCGACGAGGATGACGGTCTGTTTGCCCTTCACCAGCACGGCGTTCTGTTGCACCCGGCCCATGAGCCGCACCGTGGCGACGTCGCGCAAGTAGACGAACGCATTGCCTTCCCGCTTGATCGGAATATCGCTGAAATGGTCAATCTTCAACGGTGACGCGTTCGTCAGGACGATCCAGTCCGTCTGCTTGATCTTGATGTCGCCGGCCGGCAGCACGAGGTATTGCTTCATGAGGACATCGTGAATGTCCGCCGGAGTAAGGTGACGGGCGAGCAATTTCTGCTGATCGAGGTTGACCATGACCTGCATGTCTTGGCCGCCGTATGGGTGCGGCAGGACTATCCCCGGTACCGTCACGAGCAGGGGGCGGATTCGCATGTAGACGAGATTGTAGAGCTCCGCGGGCGTCATGTCGTCGGAGCTGATTTGGAGCATGGCCACCGGTATAGAGGAGGGTGCGAGACGCATGACCATGGGCGGCGAAATATCGGGCGGCAGCGCCTTGACGACGTTCTGCGCAATGCCCACGATATCCGCTTCGGCCCTGGCCACGTCGACTCCGTCCTGGAGATAAATATTGGTGATGCTGCTGCCGAAGTAGGAGTGGCTATGGATGTACTTGATACCTTCCACCGTGGAGGTCAGGAAGCGTTCGAACAGATAGGTGATGCGCCCTTCCACCTGCTGCGGCAGCAGGCCGGAGTAGATCCAGACCACGGAGGTGACGGGAATAGTGATATTCGGGAAGATGTCGGTCGGCATGTGGAGCACTGTCTTGGTGCCCAACAGCACGATAAGGATGGACATGACGACGAATGTGTACGGACGTCGCAGGGCAATGAGGACAATCTCGTTCATGCGCGAAGTCCTCCCAAAGCGGTTTGATTTTCTGTCATGTTGGACACCGTTTCCCTATTACCTGAAATCGGCCTGAGGCCAAGACGATCCTTCCATGTAGCAAAGTGCTTACCAGGCGTCGTATTCACTCGACATACGGGTACGCAATGGCAGGATGTGCGCAATTTATTGGCATATATCCGTTGGCAGTTCTGTCGAATGTTTCGAATAGCAAGACATGAAGAATGTGACTAGTGCATTTATCCAACGAGCGCATTGTGCGGAATCTCACAATTTCGCGAGGCGCGGTGGGAATGTGTTTGGGCAAGAAGTCATCGAGAATTCGTTAGAAATCTGACGCTTGAATTGGTTCTCTCCAGGCCATCGAATGAATAATACAAACGGTATTGATCTTGCTGTTGATCCCATTAGCGGCCGCTACGCAGGAGGACGTACAGAGGTCAGCACTCATAATCTAGTCGAGAGTCGGTTCGGGATCAGGTCTACTGGTAAGGGCCTTCACCATAGGGCAGGAAGAGGAGCAACATGACGAGAATTCGGAAGTTCAGTATGGCGATGGTTGTCATAGGTGGCCTCGCAGGCGTCATGGCAACCGGGGACCGTGTTCAGGCTGAAACCCTGACGGTTGCGGCGGCCCATAGTTTGAAGGGTGCATTCCAAGATATCGTGCCGATGTTCGAGAAAGAATATGGTGTGACGGTACAGGTCGTGTACGGTCCGTCGCAAACGCTTCGCCGGCAAATTGAACAGGGAGCTCCCATCGATGTATTTCTTCCCGAGTCGTTCGAGGAAGTCGAGAAATTACATAAGAAGGGTCTGACCCTCAACGGAGGCCCTCGCATCTTCGCGCAGACCTCTCTGGTGCTCGTCATGGCAACGGCCTCCCCGGCAACATCGATCTCCTTTCGCGAAGTGTTTCCTGATCGAGCCATCCGCATTGCCCTCGTCGATCCTACGACGTCAGCATTGGGAGAAATCACGGCCCGGGCGCTCACAAAGCAGGATCCCGCATATAAAAACCGTTCCCACCTTCTCCACGCGCAGCATAGTGATGCTGTCGTCAATCTGGTTCGCACAGGGGAGGCTGAGGTGGGCATCGTCTACCGGGTGGATGCGATCAACAGCGGGCAAGTGCGCATCATTGATGAAGCCCCGGCGGGAAGGCATACGCCGGTCCAATTCGGGGAAGCGGTGGTATGGACCTGTCGAGACGCATCCCTTCCTGTCGCAGAAGAGTTTTTCGATTTCATCATGAGTCCCCGCATACAAAAACTCCTGCTCACGTATGGATTTGATCCCGCGCCATCGAATGGATGGCCTGCGCCAAAGCTCATACGTGAGTAGGCGAACGTGTATTTGTCGTGCTAGGCGACAATGAGGCACTCGGGTTGACGTCACTGATATGACCTCGCCATCATGTCCATCGAAGCAGGACAGAGCTGCAGAACCTGTTATGCACAGGATTCTCATTGTTGAAGATCATCCTCTCTTTCGGAGTGCGATCAAGCAACTCCTCACCAAGGCGCTCGGGAATATAGTCGTTAGGGAGGCTGGGGACGGCCAGGAAGCTCTACATCTCGTCCGAAGCCAATCCTTGGATATGGCCATTCTCGATATCAGTCTTCAGGGTCGAAGCGGAACGGATCTTCTTAGGGAATTCAAGCGGGCGAGTGCGGATTTGAGAATCCTCGTACTAAGCAGGTTCCCGGAGGAGCAGTACGCCGTGCGTGTCTTTCAGTCGGGAGGGGATGGTTATCTTAGGAAGAATGCGGATACCAAAGAGGTGGTCCGTGCCGTCAGGAAGATTTTGAATGGGGAAGAATATGTCAGCGATGCTGTTGCTCAGCACCTGGCGCTAGAGGCCAAGTCGGACGCTGTCAAGCTGCCTCACGAAACGCTCTCAAGCCGAGAATCCCAGGTGTTCCAGCTCCTGGTGGCTGGCAAGGGGATCACCGAAATCGCCGGGACACTCAAACTCAATGTGACGACTGTCAGTACGTACCGGGCCCGTATTCTTGAGAAAATCGATACCAAGACGAACGCTGATCTTGTTCGGTACGCAATGCATCACAACCTTGTTCAGTGAGAGATCGTCAGCCCTGACTGAATTCTAGGACTGACACCGTGACAGAGACCGTTGTGCCTCTGCCAGGCGTCCCGCTTAGGTTAACCGAGCCCTGGAACGGTCGCATTCGCTCTATCATCCCAAGCAATCCAAGGGTTTTTGGATTGTCAATCGCTTCTGCATTGATACCTTTGCCATTATCCCAAATCTCCAAAACCAGAGATTCTTGACTCCTCTTCAACGTCACATGTACCTGACTCGCCTGCGCATGGCGAGTCACATTTGTTAGTCCCTCCTGCAGAACGCGAAACACAGCCAGGGCTTGGTCGATGTCAGCGCTGGTTGGGTCGGTCACGACTATATTCGTGGTCGCAAGAAGTCGTGCTCTTTCTGCAAGCTCCTTCACCTCCCATTCATTAGCCGCGCTCAGTCCTACATTGTCTAGAGAAAAATAGGTCGAAGTTGTTTGGAGGTCCGTTGGACGATTGGGCTGGTCCTCGATGCGCAACGAAATATCGTCAGCCTGGTTCGCATCTTTGCGCACGAGCGTTTTCGCTCAATGCGCACAGTGTCTCTGCATCAATTTGCTGACGAGAATAGGTTTAGATGCAGTTGGTTGTAGGCTGGCTCAATACACTCGGGGGAAGGCGCTCCCGACAAATTTAGAAAAGGTGGTAGATTTTCCTTGTTGGAAATATCCGTCGGGTGCATTCGTTCAGAGCCGGGAGGTTTCGCCTGAGGAGGGAAAAGACATGAGGAAACTGCTAAGCCTATTGCTTCTATTTGTCTTGGGATATGCGCTGATCCCAAACTTGACGGAGGCAGCACAACAGCGTGTTGCTATTAGGCTCGGTGGGAGGTACTGCAAGTTCCATATTTTTGATTTAACAGAATCGCTAAAACGCGTGTCGGGAGTCATTGACCTCGACTTCGAATCGATGCATGGCAACGTGATTGTCGTTATGAATGCAGGGAAAGTTAACCCAGATCATCTTCTTTCCGCGATCCGACGAGTCAAAGGAGATGGCTTCTATTGCATAGGTGTATTTAATGGTGAACCAGGAAAAGTTGAATATTAATGAGGGAGTGGCTTGTTGGGTCGTCGCCTATATAAAAGGATCCCGTTTAATTTCTCTCTAGACCTCAAGCACCCGACCACCGGCGTGTACGGGCCGACGAGAAGCCATCCTTGCCAGCTAATGTGCCAATTCGTAGCGAACGGCACTGAGTAATTTGTCCATATCTACCGGCTTTTGAAACGTCTGACGAGCACCCAACAGCTTGGCCGCGTTCAGCCTACCCTCGCTCTCGAGGCCCCCGGGCATGGCGATGACTTTGACGTTGAGAAAGTTCCTGGTCAGCTCCAAGATCATTTCAAGGCCGTCCATCTCAGGCATGACAATATCGGTGATGATCAAGTCCGCGGATCGCTCTCGATACAGCTCAAGTCCAAGACGGCCGTTCGATGCCTCATCATCAATGACGAGTGTGGTTGCCATGGGCGTATCTCCTTGACCTCCCATCCATGACTTCGTCGTGTGGTGGACGCTTCCTCTAGTGAAAAGCATAGAGGACGCCTTAGAAGATGGGCAGATCAAAAGGCAGTAACTCCGAAGGGGGGATGTAGTTTGTTAAGTCGCTGGTCACGGAAGATTCTGGACCCAGGATCAGCCTTCTAACCCTTTTCAGCATTACCACACAAACCCTTGTCAGCAGAGCTGAACGCCTCTGCTAGAACGGCATTGCGCCGGTTTGACCCTTTGGTTCTATTCAGGTGGAGTAAGGTCCTTGTTCGCGAGTTATGCCGTAGAATGAACCCGCCGTGAACACATAGTGTTTCTATCTGGAAACGGCTTATTTTAGAGGCACAACGAAAGTGACGTCCTCCCGAAAAAACAGACCACCTGCCACTTGAGATACGCGTTCGTTCCCAAAGTTATGTGTGGCCCGGTTTTCAGGTCTTGGATCATCATCAGAGCAGGATTGTGACCCATACGACACAGACAATGAAGAGCAACATTCATTTTGAGTAGACATCCGACATTGTGTTGGTGGAGAAGCGAATGAGATAATGATTGAAGGATTATCAGTCAATTTTGCCGGGGTCATAGCTACTGCTTTTTCAGAATGGAGTGTTCTCGCGTGTTCCTGACGGAGCAAGGAGAATCGCTCTCGATGCACCCGCCAGTCCTCCTCCTCTTCGGTTCTCAGTCGGGTTCACTGATGAACTACGCGACACACTATCTCATCGAGCCAGGTCTCTCTCGTGAACCGGAAACTACACCCGATGCGGTGCAGTTCCTCGACTATGACCGGCGGTTGAACAACGGGACCACGCCGTACAGGGCTCACGCTATGAACCTGCCCTAGTGGCTATCTCATCGGGACCGAGGACCCGCATGATTTCGGTCATTATTCCAACCCTCAATGAAGAAAAGGCTCTCCCGGACACGTTGCGTCACCTGTTAGGGCAAGCCGGCGACTTCGAAGTCATCGTCGTGGACGGAGGGAGCGTCGATCACACCGTGGAGATTGTCCGCGGAGAACCGCGGGTGCGTCTACTGACGGCATCCAAAGGTCGCGCCTCCCAAATGAACACCGGGGCTCGGCATGCAACCGGCGACTGGCTGCTGTTCCTGCATGCGGACACGTTACTTCCGGAGGGTGCCCTCGCACGCCTCAATAGCTTGGAAACGGACGCCACCGTTCAGGCGGGCGGGTTTCTGCATCGGTTCTCTGGGACAGACTGGCAACTACGAATGTTGTCCTACTTCAATAATGTGCGGTGTCGATGGTCCAAGATCATTTACGGCGACCAAGCGATGTTTGTGCGTCGAACACTCTTCGAGCGGCTCAGCGGTTTCCCGAATAAGTCAAGGCTGGAGGATGTGTTGTTCAGCAGAAAGCTGGTCCGCATCGTCACGCCGGTGCTGCTCGCGCCGCCGGTCGTCACGGACTCGCGCAAGTTTGTCCAGATGGGCATCTGGCGCAGCGTCTTCCGCGCCTCTTTCATCCTGCTGTCGATTGAGTTGGGTCTCCCGCTTGTCTCGCCTGCCTTCTTTCGGGACATACGCTGAAGAAGGAGGGCTTATGCACCGTTCTCGGTTGACCTCGCCTGCGCTTGACACCTCCCCAGGGACGGCCTAGCCTTGCCGGAGCGCATCTTCAGGAGGTGGAGCGGAAGGGGACCTCGCCGAAAGGGAAGTGAGCAGTATTGACTGACCGTCCAGTCAGGAACTCGTACGGAAGCGGCTATTAGCGAAGGGGAGATGGCTGCTTACACACACACGAGGCGTGCATGTCAGGCGAGTTCCGGACTCCAGCAACCACCTGCTCCAAACGATTGTTGATCATACTGTGGTCTTGATCTTTCGCAAGGACAGAGCAGGTCGGTATCACCTCAATAGCGGAGCAAGCGTTGACTAGGAGCGAACAACAACTCCGATTGGCTCTCGCTGCGGCACGCTTGGGGATCTGGGACTGGGACATCCTTACCAACCAGGTGACGTGGTCGGAGAATATCGCGGAGATCTTCGGCCTGGGTCAGGAGCCTTTTGCCGGCACGTATGAGGCCTATCTCAATCTCGTCCACCCCGAGGACCGGGCCCGCTTAGTGGAGTCCATTCATAATTGTGTGAATACCGGGGCCGAATATGTCATTGAGCATCGGATTGTCTGGCCGGATGGCACGATTCACTGGCTCGCGTGCCGAGGCGATGTACTCCGCGATGAGCACGGGAAGCCCTTCCGGATGCTCGGCACGGTCATGGATATCACGGCACGCCGGGAAGCGGACGCAGCACTCATGAGAGCCAAGGAGGCGGCCGAAATGGCTAGTCATGCCAAGAGCCGGTTTCTGGCCACGATGAGTCATGAGATCAGAACGCCGATGAACGCCATCATTGGGATGGCCGATCTCCTGCGCGAGACCCCTTTGACCCGTGAGCAGCTGGAGTATGTGGGGATTTTCCGACGGGCGGGCATGACGCTCGTCAATCTGATCAGCGATCTCTTAGATTTCTCAAAAATGGAGGCGGGCCGCCTTGCGCTCGAAGAGACTGAATTCGATCTCCAGGACCTCATCGACAAGACCACGGAAATGATGGCCCTCCAGGCTCAGGAAAAGGGATTGGAGTTGGCGTGTTCTGTCGCGTCCGATGTGGTACCGGCGTTGATCGGGGATCCCCACCGGCTGCGCCAAATCTTCCTGAACTTACTCAGCAACGCCATTAAATTCACGAATCAGGGGCGAGTGGACTTGAGGGTGATGAATGATCCCGATGCGAAGCAGCCAGGTATCCTCCGCTTCATTGTCTCGGATACCGGTATCGGTATTCCGCAGGAGAAGCAGGAGCTGATCTTTGAGCAGTTTGCCCAGGCCGATACGTCGGTCACACGCAAGTACGGCGGGACAGGGCTTGGGTTGTCCATTTGCAAGCAATTGGTCGAGTTGATGGGAGGGCGGATCTGGGTCGACAGCCAGCCGGGACGCGGCAGTGCGTTTTCTTTTACGGCACACCTGGCGAGGCAGCAGCTATTGGCGCAGCCGGCTACGGACTCGGTGCTGAACCTTCTTGGGGTCCGCACGCTCATCGCGGACGACAATGCCACGAACTGCCTGATCTTACGAGAAGCGCTGTCTGCCTGGGGGGCTGTGGTCACGGAGGTGCGGGACGGTCAGGCCGCGCTCACGGAACTCCGACGTGCCGAGGCGGCGGGCCACGGATACCAGCTGATGTTGTTGGATTGCCTCATGCCGGAGATGAGTGGGTTCGAGGTCATCGAACGATTCAAGGAAATGTCGAACCTGACGGGAGTCACCGTCATGGTCCTCACGTCGGACAGTTGCAGCTCCGACATCGCACGGTCCTATCAGCTGGGCTTAGGGGGGTACCTCGTCAAGCCGATCAGGCGCGTCGACCTCCAGAAGGCGATCATGATTGCCATTGGCCGAACCAAGGCCTCCGCGGGCAGTGGGATCCCGCCCGAATCGAGGAAGAGCCAGCAGCAAGTCCCCCTCAACATCCTCCTGGCCGAAGATTCACCCGACAATCGCCTCCTTATACAAGCGTACCTCAAACACACACTCTATCAGCTTGAGACGGTCGGCAACGGCCTCCTCGCGTTGGAGCAGGTGAAGACCAAGCCGTATGACCTGGTGCTGATGGACATTCAGATGCCGGTTCTGGATGGCTATGCCGCCACGAAGGCGATTCGGCAATGGGAGCGGGAGCAGCATCGTGACCCGATCCCGATCGTGGCGCTGACCGCATTTGCGCTCTCCGGAGATGTCGAGAAAAGTCTCGCGGCCGGCTATACGGCCCACCTCTCAAAACCGATCCAGAAGGCCGACTTGCTCTCAGCCATTGCAGCCTATGCCCGTCGTACCGCGCCGTGAACGTGTCCGAGGATCCAGAGTTAGCGTTGGCCGAAACGTTCGAGCCTGAGGAGATTGTGGCGCTCTAAGAGCTACCGATTTCCCAGTTTTCCAGATGGTCGCTTCTTCGAGAGACCTGCCGTCGCGTGTGGGGCGTTGGTCGTTCATGGGATGCTCTCAATGGATTCCTGTGCTCGCTGCCGGAAGTACTGCTCCATATCTTCCCGTGACT
>JAGXAR010000182.1 GCA_018971525.1 Nitrospirota bacterium | reverse complement strand
AAGATGGGTATTTTGTTCGGACGGTGGGTGACAAAGTGACAGCCGATGTGATCAAGAAGTACATTCGGTTTCATGAGGCGAAGAAGAGAGGGGCTGAACAATTGGACCTCTTCTAGAAAGCCCCGCCCGGAAGGGCGGGGTTCTTTACTCCGCTTCATGGAGCCGTTGCGATGGCGATGACCCTTCACGATGCCCGGCATCTCTTGGCCCGCACAGGTTTCGGCGGCACGCCGGTTGAGATCCGCGAACTGGCGGCACTCGATCGGCTGGCTGCGGTAGAACGACTGCTCGACGAGACTTCCCGGGCGGCGAAGACCAGCCCGCCACCTGACGTGTTGAACGCACTCCCGCCTGCGGAAGGCGTGAAGGAGATGACTGCCGAGCAAAAGAAGGCTTTCCAGCAGGAACGACGTGATGAGGCCTTCGCGTTAAAAGGCTGGTGGTATCAGGAGTTGCTTGCCACGCCGTCGCCCCTGACGGAGCGGATGACGCTGTTCTGGCACAACCATTTCACGTCCAGTTTTCAAAAGGTGAAATGGCCGGCGTTGTTGTATCACCAGAATGTGTTACTTCGGCAGCATGCCTTGGGGTCGTTCCGTGAGTTGCTTTTTCAGATCGCGAAAGATCCGGCGATGGTGCTGTATCTGGATACTCAGAGCAACCACAAGGACCATCCGAATGAAAATTTCGCCCGCGAGTTATTCGAGCTGTTCACACTGGGCGAAGGCCATTATTCCGAGACTGATATCAAAGAGGCTGCGAGGGCTTTCACTGGCTGGCACGTGGCCATGCGCCAAGGCGGAGGATTCGCCTTCAATCGTCGTCAGCATGACGCAGGAGTGAAGCAGGTCTTAGGCAAGACCGGCGCGTTTGGTGGGGACGACATTCTAGCCATCGTCCTGGATCAGCCGGCCTGCGCCAGGTACATCACGGCCAAGCTGTGGCGGGAGTTTGTATCGGATGGACCTGATGCGCAGGAGGTCGATCGGTTGGCGGTCCAGTTTCGCAACAGCGGCTATGAGATGAAACCGCTCTTGCGTGGCCTCTTGACCACTCCGCACTTCTGGGCGGCGGAGACTCGCGGGGCATTGGTGAAGTCGCCGGTCGAACTGCTGGTGGGCACGATCAGGATTCTGAATCTGCCGATCAAGGACACGACGATGCTCGCGAAGTATGGAAGGCGGTTGGGGCAGGATCTTTTCGATCCTCCCAATGTGAAGGGATGGCCTGGCGGTACCCGCTGGATTACGAGCGAAACCTTGCTGAACCGCTGGCAATTGCTGCAGCGCGGTCTGCGTGGTTCTGAGATGGGTGGGCATCTGCATCAGACTGCGAACATGAACGAGATGCACGGGGCTTCGTGGCTGGCAGAGGAAGAGGCGGAGACGGTGCAGGCGGTGCTCACGCCGGTTCCCCCGGTGAATCCGATGGCGAACGGAGCCGACCGGTGGCAGCTGGCCTTTCAGCTGGTCATGGATCCGACTTATCAATTGAAGTGAGGGACGAGACATGACGCGTCGCGAATTGCTCGCCTTAGCTGCCACGTTGCCGCTTGTGCTGCTTGCGCCGCGTCCGTTCGATCTCTTTGCGGCCCCGGCTGGAACGATCCGTGGTCGGTGGGATCGCGTGTTGATCTTAATTGAACTGAACGGGGGCAACGATGGACTCAATACGTTCGTCCCCTATGCGGACGAACGCTACTACCAGGCCCGGCCTCATCTGGCGATCCCTCGCGAGCGGGTCTTGCAACTCTCGCCGACACTCGGCCTGCACTACGCGCTGGAGCCACTCATGGCCCTATGGCAGGGGAAGGAACTTGCGATCGTGCAGGGAGTGGGATATCCGAACCCGAATCGGTCGCATTTCCGGTCGATCGAGATCTGGGATACGGCGTCTGCCAGTGATCAGATTGTGGATGAGGGCTGGCTCGCGCGCCTGTTCGAGATCCATCCGCTGCCGGCCACGTACGCGACCGATGGCATTCTCCTCGGGCATCGGGACGGAGGACCGCTGAGTGGCAAAACGGTGCGGACGATTGCTCTGCAGGATCCGCAAGAATTTCTCCAGCAGGCGAGTCGCGTCAGGGCGGTGGAACAATCCAGTTCGAACCGGGCGCTGGCGCATATCCTCCAGGTGCAGCGGGAACTCACCCATGCAGCCGGTGATCTGGCCGGGCGGCTTCAGCATGCGTCGCCGCTGACGACGACGTTTCCCGCCTCGCCGATCGGGCGTCAGTTGGAAACCGCGGCACGGCTACTTGTGGCGAAGGTTCCGGTGGCCGTGATCAAGGTCTCGCATGGCAGTTTCGATACGCATGCCAATCAGCTCGGTCACCATGAGCGGCTGCTGAAAGACCTCTCAGATAGTCTCGTGGCGTTTCGCCAGGCGGTGGCTCAGGCCGGGCTCTGGGACCGCGTGTTGATGATGACCTATTCGGAATTCGGTCGTCGAGTCGGCGAGAATGCCAGCGCGGGCACCGATCACGGGACGGCGGCTCCGCATATCTTCCTGGGCGGATCCGTCAAAGGCGGCTTGTACGGGGTCGCGCCATCGCTGAGCGATCTGCAGGACGGCGATCTGAAATATCAGGTCGACTATCGGAGCTTGTATGCCACGGTGACCAGAAGTTGGTGGGGGCTTCCTGATGTGGGAGTTGTCGGACTGGAGCATCACGTGGTGAACTGCCTGGCTTGATCGGCCGGGAGCGTTACTCGTCGGAATCTTTTTCTGTGTGCTGTTTCGGATCGATGGTCAGCGGCGTTCCCATAATCCGATATTCTTCCGCGGCCCAGGTTCCAAGGTCCGTATTCAGAGAACGTTCTGAGCAGAACGGGAGCCAGTCATTATACTCCCATGTGGTGGATTTCCTGCAGAGAGGACAGGTTACTCTGGCGACTCAAGGAACAACATAATGTGTCGGGATTCTTTATCTGTAAGCCACGCCTCGTCTGTCGTCCACCGTGTCCGGTCCTTCTCGCCCGTCTCTCGTGATCGAAGCTGTAAACAGTCAGCTTTCAGCCACCAGCGTCTTCAATCGGATCTCGTCTCTCACCAAAAGCCTGATATTTTCACGAGAATGAAAAGGTGTCAGCTGTCTGCCGTATAAAATTGCTCGGACGAATGCCCCTCTCCTGGCAAGATATCCGAGGAAACTCGTGCGACATCTTATGTCCGGCGACATCTTGTGTGATATCGGGTTGTCTAGCGGTCGTGAGTCGAAACTAGTAGCTTACGGAGAGGATAGGCGTTGAAATCTGAAAGGGAGTTTCTCAAGGCTAGTCCATATGACCTCACGGCCCAATGGCACAATGGTCGCGTGTTTCATCGTGAGTTGGTGCGCGACCTTGGCTCGCGTTGGCGTGTGCGACTGGTATGAGCCTTCTGGGGGCGACTGCCGGCTTCAACCTGGTCGATGCGCCTCAATGGGATCGCCACCCCTGGATAGGATGGCTCTTGGGCGAGGTTGCGTCGCTGGTCGACTGTTATTTCCTGTTGTGTGCCGCGCCGGGTCGGCGGAATGCTCCGTCAATCGTAGGAGATCCGAAGTCGTAAAGAAAATGGTGTCTGAAATACCCTCGATGTGATCTGTCCTTCTCTTCTCTCTTGCTCTACGCTGCTGTTCCTGTTTCGCTGCAATCAGCGATGAGCCATCAGCCATACGCTCTTATGCCCACGGGGATCCGTCTTACGTCTCACCAGTTAGAGCCCCCCTCCCAAGGTAGGATACCGCTCACGGTGCCTGCCTCGGTACAATCAGACGTCACGGAGGCTGTGATGGCGTCTCGTCATTATTCTCGAGCCTATCATCGGTTCCCCCTCTTC
>JAGXAR010000015.1 GCA_018971525.1 Nitrospirota bacterium | reverse complement strand
GCCATTACCGCATACCACTTTTGCATATCCCTCTTCCTTAACTTATGTTTGAAACTGGCACACGGAAATCTGACTATTCCATGGAACTCCACCTTATTCGCCTTACCACGAATAATGGCCATCCACTCTCCCCTTTTTACTGCTAGAACATAAATTTGAGCCCGACCAAATAAGGCCCGGTTCCCTTCCCAAAAGGTACGCGTCTTGCCCACCGAACTTCCGCCAGTGTGGGTGTTTCCGCAACGGTCACAGGTGTCGGTACATAAACCTTCAGTACTTGATCAATATCAGGAGCCTGCTCCATGAGAACAAGCATTCCGCCACTACTAATGTTCAGGGAAAGAGCCTTTCCTTCACATGCTGACATCGTTGGTCCGTCTACCGGCTTTGTCAATTCATATGGAATAGGCCGCATTAATGCAACCCGTTCCCGGTGATTTTCCTGACAATCTATCATCGGCCACTCCCACTCTGTCTGTGCCACATCGCGCCTCCTCTGTAAGAGAAATAACTCCGTCCTCAGCCTCATGGTTCAGAATTTTCTGTTGGAATAGCACACCGTGTTTTGTCTCGAAATACTGAACCCAACAAGTAAGCCCCTTCCCGTTTCTTTTATCCAAACTATAGGCGGGACGAAGAACAGGGGCAATACCGATGATGTAGGCCTCGTTTCTCCAAAGGTGGGTGTTGACTCCCCCAAAAGGGTTAGGTACTATTTCCACTCTGAAGTTACGTTCCTCATGTCTGTGTGCTACCTTAACAGAAAACATTGGATTGTCTAGCAATGTTCTTGTCACGACTTCGAGAGCGTCCCTCCATCCATGAGTGATTCGTCGCCCCCCATAGATCCAACAGAAACGCTCGCCGATCAGCGCGCGGGCTCAGGAATTGTCGTCCTCTCGGCTTCCATGCAACTCCTTCATATGAATCGTCAAGCCTCGGAGTTGTCAAAGCAGATTAACGCGGCAGAACATGGTGGAGGGAGCCTGAAGTCTGCCCATGGAGTCCTGCCGACTGCTCTGACAGAACTTTGCGGAGAAATCATCAAGGCACTCCACGTTCGTACCGAAGCAAAAGACTGGGAACAATTCGAGATCAAGCGTGTTGCAGGTAATCCTGAACAACCTATCCTGCTGCGGGGGTTCGGCCTACCGGATCGAGGTGGGGTCCAGTACGCGCGACTCGTGGTCACATTGGAAGAGTTAGCGCGGCGACAACAGCTCAACACCGATCAAGCCAAGGAAAAGTTTCAATTGACCAATCGCGAACAATCCGTCATTGAGCACCTGGCAAAGGGATGGACCAACAAAGAGATCGCGAACGCCCTTCAGATTACCGAACAGACCGTGAAAGAACACATCAAACACATCATGAGGAAAACCAATTCCACGACCAGGACAGGAATCCTCGTTCACATCTTCAATTCGTAATCTGCCACAGTATCCGTATCAAAAATACCACAGTGCGTTATCTGCAGCACATGGATTACTTCCTAATAGTCAGTTTTGTCATTGCGAATCAATAACTTGCCTGACATTACTTTGGTCTACTGATTGCATTACCCCATCAGGGAAACTGTATTGAATGCTGTGATTGTACGCAAGGGAAGACAGGACGGAGCCTGAGGTAACATGAAAAGCCTTCGCTTAATAACATTGGTGAGTATCCTGATTTCGGTGGCTGGGTGCCAGACCGGTCAACCGATAAAAACAGCTGCCATCGACAACGGAAGCTTCATGAGCCTTTGGAATACCTATTCCCATTGCCAAGCCACCTCAGATATCGACCTTCTAAGGGAGAATGCGTTGACCCTGACCAACGCGGCCAATCGCTCGCTCACCCAGGAAGCCTTTGTTCTCCCCCTCCCAGGCAAGCTTGAAAAGTTCGTGTCAACTCCTGCAGCCCGATTTGCGGTGGACGTGAAAGCAATGGCTGCAGCCTGTTCTTTGCGGGCCGGCTCCGCCGCCGTGGCAGCAGGAAAACTGGATGTCGCAAAAGACCTTCTCCAGACAATCCTTAGCTACCACCCCCAATCCGAGTATGCTTACTACACCCTGCAGGCGAAAGCTCTGCTTTCGGAACTCGAGACGAACGTCGTTGAGGTTACACTCAACCTCCCCTAGCTGGTTAGCCTGACTCCTCTTTCCTATCTCCTCGCGGTGTACTCATCCCTATCGAACTGTTCGTGAGCCATTACGACACGTGCGACTTCCCTTCTCTGACTAACGACACAAACAGCCGGTCGTAGGCGTTCGCTGAACGAGCCCAGGACACATCTGTATGCATCCCTGCCTCAACCAGTTGGTCCCACATCGGTCGATCCTGATACACCGCCACAGCTCGGCGCAATTCGGCCAGAAGAGCAGCTGCCGTGTCCTCTTCAACATGAAACCCAGTCGCCCGTTCCGCCTGCCGAGCCCGCGCGGTCAGGGGCACGACCGTATCTGCCAACCCACCGGTTTTTCTGACTACGGGAACCGTTCCATAGCGGAGACTGTAGAGCTGGCTCAGGCCACATGGCTCATACCGCGACGGCATCACAAACATATCTGCTCCGCCTTCGATGCGATGCGCGAGTCCTTCGTCGAAGCCGATACGAAGGCCCATGCGAAGTGGATGGCGTGCCTGTAGCGCCTTTAAATTGGCCTCGATCTCCGGCTCTCCAGTTCCCAAGATCACCAGCTGCAGATCCATTGCCATTAGTTGCGGAATAATCGTCGCCACAAGATCTAAGCCCTTCTGCGACGTCAGCCGTGCAATCACGCCAAGAAGCGGAGCCGATGCTTTTGGTAACTGAAACTCTCGTTGAAGCCCCTGCTTGCACACTTGTTTCCCTGTACGATCGATGACTGAGTAGTTGGCGGGCAAATAGGAATCGGTTTCAGGATTCCACCGATCGATATCGATACCGTTCAGAATGCCCAGGAGTCGGTCTGCACGGTTGCCTAGCACGCCCTCAAGCCCAAAACCAAATTCTGGCGTGAGAATTTCTCGCGCATAGGTCGGGCTGACCGTCGTCACATAATCAGCAAACACAATTCCACCCTTGAGTACATTCACTGATGCATAGTACTCAAGGCCCGCAGGAGTAAACAGCGATGGGGGCAGACCCATGTTCTCGAACTGCTCTCCAGGGAAGAGGCCTTGATACCCTACATTGTGCAGCGTCAGTACAGTGCGCACTCCCTGTACATCCAGTCGATCTCGATCAATGGTCTTGAGATAGACCGCGCACAAAGCTGTTTGCCAATCATGAAGATGAAGGATATGGGTAGTCCATCGGCACGCGGTTCGGAGATGAGCGATCACCTCAATCGTCGCGCGGCAAAAGAACGAAAACCGGTCGAGATTATCAGGATAGTCGATACCGCGTTCTTGATAGAGACCTGGCCGGTCGAAGAAGGTTTCGTTCCGAACCGTCCACACCCGGACCCCGCGACCACCTTCGCCGACGGGAATGAGATCTTCTTCAATCAGCGTCTCGACCAGCCCCTGGGGTGTCGGTACACGAAGTTGACAGACGGAACGGAAGGATCGTCCTGACTCACTCAGGCAACGATAGTGTGGAAGCAGGAGAATGACGTCATGGCCGAGTTTCGCCATCTCAAGAGGCAACGCGCCAGCGACGTCGGCAAGCCCACCGGTCTTGGCATAGGGGACCGCTTCGGAGGAAACAATGAGCAAATTCAGTGGATGCTGGGTCACGGAAGGCCTACAAAACGCATCACATTATGGACTAGCCGGCACTTCAAGCCTGGATCGAAACTTGTCTTCGTGCTGCCAACTCCGTCCCAAGGCATGCAGTTGCGCCGCGGTCAACGCCTCGCGATAGACAAGTCGCTCCTCGAAAAACACTACCAACCATCCGTGATCCGGATAAGCCAGAAACAGCGCATCGCCGGCCTCAATCCGGACCTCCCACCCTCGCGGTACCTCTCCGCTCGCCAACCTCGAGCGTGGAATAAGCGAGTCGTCTTTCATGCCGAAGAACTGCATGAACTCGGCATGCTGATACGTCGGCGGTCCCCATGCCCCGACAAACGCACGGGGGGTCAACTGATTGAGCACCAACTCGTTTGCTTGCACATGGCGCTCTTGTTCTTCCAACGAAGGCATCCCACTGCAACTGAGCGCCGACCCGATGACCACCACACACACACCAGCCCATCCCGAGCACCTCAGCAGATCCAGGCCCTGGACCTGCTGCGCACAGCACCAGATCGACCTAACCATGTCCGCGAATTTCCTCACAATAGGCGTCGGCTCCTTGGTTCAACAGGCTTCACAGGCTGACAGACATCACACTGACAGAGCCGCCGAAGAAGGGCATAGGAGTAAATACCGGTGTCGTGGCCATCACTCCAGGTGAATTGCAGCGCATACCGTCCGACTGGCTGCACATCCTGCAACATGATCAAGAGGGGCACATCGTCCGGCTTCAAACGCCGTGCGCCAGACCACTCGTCCACACAGGCTGCGCAGGGGCATTGCTGCCGAAGATACCGAACGGGATAGACCGCCTTGTGTCCGTCGTTCCATTCGATACCCAACACACCCTTCTCGACCCAGGCCATGTCTCTCGGTTCATACAGAGTCTCTGTCATGCTCGGAAATTCCCTTTCACGACGAACGAACAGCTCATCCTCACGACGGATACGACAGAAAATTCACAGGAGGTAGTTGTCTGCCTGCCACAACCGTGACATACCCTTCGATCGCTCTTTCCACCTCGTGCCGAACTTGCCCGGCGGCCTTCAAACGATCGACCACAGCGGGCGAGAGCCTCAACGCCTGATGCAGAAACGCCAGGCTCCCTCGCGAGAGCGGCAAACAGCGGAAGGCCTGGCGCGCAGCACAGACGGTACAGACCAGGCCCCCGGACAGAGGCGAGAACTGCGGTTCTCCCATCAACCGGCCCTTGCCACAGGCTGCACAGTGATCGGTCTGAGGGCGAAACCCTGTAAGGCCCAGCAGCCGAATCTGAAACAGCAGCGCCGTCAACTCTGGGTCCTGGCTAGTGACTAATGCGCGCAAGCCCTGTTCGAGCGTCCCGAAGAGCTGCGGGTCCGGGTCCCCATCCGGCGTCACCGCACCAACCACATTGACCATCCGCGCAGCAGCGGTCATTAGCGTCAAGTCTTCGCGAAACCTCATGAACGGCTCCACGAGATCGACTTGAGAAATTCGATAGAGTGAATCGCCTGACTTTTCGAACAGGTTCAGATGGCAGATAGTGAGCGGTTCGAGTGATGCGCCGAGCCGGCTCTTCATCCGACGAGCCCCCCGCGCCACGCCGCGAACCTTTCCCATCTCCTTCGTATAGAAGGTCACGATACGATCCGCATCGCCCCACTTCCGACTTTTCAGCGTGATGGCCGCCGTCTTGATCAGCGGCATGGGGGATACACCCGTTGAGGGAGGCGACACGCCTGGCTGCAAGACCGCATGGTCTTTCCCATTATCGAAGGTATTCCATGAACATCGTGGCCAGGGAGAGATAGATGGTGATGCCCGTGATGTCATTGGCCGTCGTCACAAAGGGACCGGCCGCAACGGCAGGATCCACCCCCATTCGTTTCAGTAAGATGGGCATGAACGTCGCCATACTGGTCGAGACCATGAACGCCACAATCAACGACACCCCCACGACCATGCCCAGAAACGCTTGATGCCAAATCCAGCCGACGATCGTGAGAATCACGCCGCAGGCGAGCCCCATCAGTAGTCCGACCTTGATTTCCCTGAAAAATACGGTGCGCACATCCGTCAGCGCGATCAGCCCTGTCGCCAATCCGCGAATAATGAGGGTCGAGGACTGGAGGCCCACGTTTCCACCCATGGCGGCGATGACCGGGATAAAACTGACGATGGCCACCACTTCCTGAATCGTATATCGGAACTCCCACAGAATCGCGCCCGAAAACAGACTGCCGACCAGATTCGTAAAGAGCCACGGGAGCCGGTGCTTCGCCGACGCCACGCTGGAGGATTTTGAGACCGAGTCCTCTTCGATCGCGCCGGCCATCTTGAGCATGTCTTCAGTCGCTTCTTCCCGGATCACGTCCACGACGTCGTCAACCGTGATAATGCCGACCAATTTATTGTCTTTGTCGACGACCGGAATCGCGAGCAAGTTGTAACTCGCCACCTGACGGGCGACTTCTTCCTGGTCCATGCCGACCGTCACGCTGATCACGTCGCGCGTGGCGATGTTTTTCAGCGGCGTCGTGGGAGGAACCGTCAGCAACTGCCGCAGAGAAAGCACCCCGACCAAGCGCTCGTCCTTGTCGGTCACGTAAATATAGAACACCATTTCCGCATCCGTCGCCAGCTGGAGACGTCGGATGGCATCCTGCGCCGTCGCATCTTCCGGGAGCGCGAAGAACTCCGTCGTCATGATGCCGCCGGCCGTATCCTTCGGATACTTCAGCAGGTCGGCGACTTCCGTGGAGTCTTCCGTCCGCATCAGCGCGAGAATCTCTGTGGCTCGTTCTTCCGGCAGAACCCCGAGGATGTAGGCCACGTCGTCAGGGCCGAGATCTTTGATCAGCCAGGCGATATCCGAGGGCAGCAGGTCCGCCAGCACCTGATTGATACTGTCGCTGTCGAGCTCGCTCAGCACTTGGCCGCGCTTCGACTCGCCTCGCACCAGTTCGAAGACTTCCCGCTTTTCTTTGGGGGACGACAGATGCACAATCACTTTCGCCACGTCGGCCTGATGCATCCGGCCCAGCATCTTCGCGAGATTGGTGATCGCACCCCGCCGCAACAGCCGTTGCACCGACAACAGCACGATGTCGGACTTGGTCCGGCCTCGATCGGCCTGGTCGCGCAGCGCGTCGCGGAGGAGATCTTTGTCCCCCGAACGAGGACGCGGATCCACTGGATTCGATTCTGTCAGGCGTTCCGTCGGCTGCATCACGATCCTGCTAGTAGCCTAATTCGGTGAGGACGTGCTCGTCTTCTCGCCACGCCTCCCGCACTTTCACCCACAGCTGTAGAAACACTTTCATCCCAAAGATCTGTTCCATGTCACGCCGTGCATCGGTCCCGACCGCCTTGAGCCTCTCTCCGTGCTTTCCGATCAAGATCGCCTTATGAGACTCTCGCTCGACCAGTACCGTCGCGCTGATGCGTGCCAGTTTCCCCTCCTCGACAAATTCATCGATCTCCACGGCAACCGAATAGGGCACTTCCTCATATGTCTGGTGCAAAATCTTCTCTCGAATCATCTCGGCTGCCAAGGTCCGCATGGACTGATCGGTGACGGTGTCTGCGTCGTACGCCGCATCCCCTTCTGGAAGGTGGGCCACAGTCACGGACAGCAATCGATCGACATTATCGCCGGTTTCAGCCGACACCGGCACCACTTCCGTCCAACCGAATAACCTGGCGTAGGTTTCCATCACAGGAAGCAACTTGAGCTTATTGACGACATCCACCTTGTTCAATACTAGAATTACCGGCCGCGGACGCTTCCTGATCGCCCCTTTCACATGGTCGATGACTAGGAGGTCACCGGGACCGGGCGAACTCGTCGTGTCCATCAACACGTACAAGATATCGGCCTCCTCCAGCGTGTCCACCGCAGTGCGGACCATGCGACGATTGAGCAGATGTTGCGGCTTGTGTAACCCCGGCGTATCGAGCAAGGCAATCTGCGCACCTGGAGCATGCACGACCCCTAAAATTCTCGTCCTCGTCGTTTGCGGCTTATCGGAGACGATCGCAATCTTCTGCTCGAGCAATCGATTGAGCAATGTCGACTTGCCGACGTTCGGTCGTCCAATGATCGCGACTGTGCCAAACTTCATGGTGTTACGGGCGTGGCCGCTCCTGCGATGGTGATGGAACCAATTGATAGACGGTTTCACCTTTGCGAACGTAGCCAAGCTGTTCTCGCGCCAACTGTTCGATTTTCGCGGGATCGCGCTCAAGGCGATCGATCTCCCCGCGAAGCGTGCGGGTCGTCCGTTGCAGTTCTTGAAGATCAAGCTCCAACTGTTGAGCGTGCTCGCGCATGGAGAAGTAGCGCGGCAAACCCATGTCGCCAAAGACCAACGTGGTGAGCAGCAGCAGGCAGGCGGCGGCTCCCACATAGTGCGCACCCGTCACCATGCGACGCTGCCAATCGAGCCACTGCCGTCCCCTGTTCTGCTTAATAATCATCGTCGCGCGCTCGTCATCACCATCGCCCCGGCACCGCCTCACGACCTCGATAGACTGCGTTCGCACCCAGCTCTTCCTCGATCCGCAGCAACTGATTGTACTTGGCCACGCGATCCGTTCGGGACAGCGACCCGGTCTTGATGAGCCCGCTGTTGGTCGCGACCGCAACGTCCGCGATCGTCGTATCCTCAGTTTCCCCGGATCGATGCGAAATGATCGCCGTGTAGCCGGACCGTTTCGCCAACTCAATCGCCTCCAATGTTTCCGTTAACGTACCGATCTGGTTGAGCTTGATCAGAATGGAGTTCGCAATTCCTTCCTTGATCCCCTTGGCAAAGATCTCCACATTGGTTACAAAGATATCGTCTCCGACCAATTGGACCCGCTTGCCCAACTTCTCCGTCATCATCTTCCAGCCCTTCCAATCCAACTCGCTCAACCCGTCTTCGATGGAGAGAATCGGGTATCGATCTACGAGCTTCCCATAGTAACGGATCATCTCCTCAGAGGAGCGCTCAGGATTCTTTTCGGCTTCAAGGAGATACCGGCCCTTCTCATAGAGTTCGCTAGCCGCACAGTCCAATGCGAGGGCGATATCGCGCCCCGGTTTGTAGCCGGCCTCCTCAATCGCCTGCATAATCAGACTGAGCGCCTCTTCATTCGATTGGAGGTCCGGCGCAAACCCGCCTTCGTCACCGACCGCCGTGTTCAAGCCTTTTTTCTTCAACAGCGACTTGAGCGTATGAAACACCTCCGTCGCCATCCGGAACGCCTCGCTGAAACGGGTCGCCCCTACCGGCATGATCATGAACTCTTGCAAGTCCAAGCGATTGTCGGCATGGGCTCCACCGTTGATGATGTTCATCAGCGGCACCGGCAGCACTCGTGCATTCGTCCCGCCAAGATATCGGTAGAGCGGCTGGCCTGTTTCAGCCGCCGCCGCCTTTGCCACGGCCAGCGACACACCGAGAATGGCGTTAGCGCCGAGCTTGCCCTTGGTCTTCGTGCCATCTAGCTCGATCATCGTCTGGTCGATGCCGACTTGATCGAACGCTTCCTTCCCTAACAGCTCTGGTGCAATCAGCTTGCTGATATTGGCAACGGCCTTCGAGACGCCTTTCCCCATCCAGCGCTTCTTGTCGCCATCGCGAAGTTCGATCGCTTCCTTCTCACCGGTCGAGGCCCCGGACGGCACCGCCGCCCGCCCACGCGCCCCGCTCTCCAGCGTGACCTCCGCCTCGATCGTCGGATTCCCTCGTGAATCCAGAATCTGCCTGCCCTTGATCTCTCGAATCGCGCTCATGCTTTTCCTCTCAGGCTGCTGAAAAAGACCGACATTCCACCCGCCCAACCCCGGCACGCCAAAACGCGCCCTTTCCCGATTTTCGTTCTCGTCCCGACAAAATCCTCAACGGGGACCCAGCCGTCTCACCACTCGGCGGCGCGCACAAACTTGGTGCTCCTTATTCGTCGCACTGTGCGCCCCAGATGGTACGCCTCCGGTTTTCTCTCACCTGCGGCCTCGTTGGCCGCCTTTTTGAGCAGCTTGTTCATCCCAGTCAAATCCCCACCCCGATCACCCTCAGGGGATGGGGCTGGGGTTGCCTTCGACTGCGCGCGTCCAACGAGGGCCTTCTGAGGCCGCGCGTTGCGCGAGCAAGGAAGGCACCCCAGCCTCATCCCAACCTCTTCTTCAACAACTCATTCACCTTCCCCGGATTCGCCTTTCCGCCTGACGTCTTCATCACCTGCCCGACCAGGAATCCGAGCACTTGCTGCTTGCCCTCTTTGAACTGCGCCACCTGCGTCGGATTCTTCGCGAGCACTTCGTCGATAATCTTGTCGAGCGCACCTTCATCAGACACCTGCATAAGCCCCTTCTCTTGAACAATTTGTTCCGGAGTCTTCCCGCTGCTGTAGACTTCGGGGAAGATTTCGCGCGCGACTTTCAAACTAATCGTCTCTTGCTCGACCAACTGAAGAAGGCTGACGAGCCGTTCAGGTGAAACCGGGGATGCACTCGCATCGGTCCCTGAGTTATTCAGCTCTCTGGTGAGTTCGCCCATCACCCAATTGCTCACCGTCTTAGGCTGGTTGAACAGCTTCACACAGGACTCAAAGTAGTCGGCCACCGCCTTCGACGCAGTTAACACGCCGGCATCGTACTCAGACAGCGTAAACTCGCTGACAAATCGTTTCATTCTGGCCGCCGGCAATTCAGTCACGTGTTTGCGACAACTCTCGATCCATTCTTTTTCCAGCTTGAGCGGCACCAGATCGGGATCGGGGAAATAGCGATAATCGTGCGCCTCTTCTTTCGAACGCATCACCGCCGTCTCGCCACGATCGAGATTCCAGAGCCTGGTCTCCTGATTAATCTTCCCACCCTCGTTCAGCACCTTCGTCTGGCGCTTGATCTCGTATTCGATCGCATCCTTCACGAACTTGAATGAATTAATGTTCTTGAGTTCGACCTTTGTCCCGAACTCCTTCTGGCCCAACGGACGGAGCGAAAGATTCGGCTCGCAGCGGAAACTCCCTTCTTCCATATTGCCGTCGCAGACCTCGAGATACATGAGTACATCTCGGAGGCCCTTCAAATAGGCCACAGCTTCGTCGGCCGACCGCAAATCCGGCTCCGTCACGATTTCCAACAGCGGTGTTCCCGCCCGATTCAGATCCACGCGGCTCCCGTTCATGCCGGCGACGTGGACACTCTTCCCTGCATCTTCTTCCAGATGTGCACGACGGATACGGACGCGCCTTTTGCCTTCACTCGCCGCAATCTCGATCCAGCCATGCTCACAGATCGGCGCCTCATACTGCGAAATCTGATAGCCCTTGGGCAGATCCGGGTAAAAGTAATTCTTGCGTGCGAATAGATTGTTCGACGCAATCGTGCAATTCAGCGCCAAGCCCGCACGCACCGCCATCTCGACCGCCGCCTGATTGACCACCGGCAATGTACCGGGAAGCCCCAAACAGAGGGGACAGGTCTGGCTATTGGCCGTGAGCCCGAACATCGTCCCGCAGCCGCAAAACAGCTTGGACTTCGTCCGCAACTGCGCATGCACTTCCACTCCAATGACGACTTCGTAGATCATGACTTAGCTGCGGTCCTCTCCACGTAACCGATCACGCTCGTGTCGCATCGCCTCCCGACCGGCTTCAAACGCTTCGCGCAGGACCGCCTTCTTCGAGTCCACAAATTCCTTCCCTTCCTCTACGACCTCTTCCACCGCTTCGCCGGCGCGGCCTGCCAGATCCCGCAGATTGTCTTCCGCCCGACGGGCATAGCCACGCAGCTGCTCGCGCGACTCGCGCCCGGACTGTGGAGCCAGCAATACCGCCGCCACCGCACCCAATGCCGCACCGCTCAGGAACGCCAGTACGACTGCTGCTGATGAGGAACCTCGATCATCCGCCATTGTGATGCCCTCCTTCACCTCGAAACCGGTCCTTCATGACGCGGGTTGCCGCCTTAAATCCGGCGACCACGCTCGCCACATTGGTCAACATCGCTCCGCTCGAACCCCTCACGACATCATGCACATGCTGAACCGACTCCCCCACTTCTCCGACCGCATGCAAGAGGATGGCAGCATGCTCGACTCCCCCACGGGCCTGCTCGGTCAGATCGTTCACGTTTTGACTCATCGCCCGAAGTTCGCCGATCAGCGGCGGCAGGTCGTTGTTCACTTTAGCCAGAAGCTGTTCGGACTCAGCCACGGTCTTGCGAACTTGAATCAACACGGGCACGAGATAGCCCACCAGCACCGCAAACGCGACGGCGACAAGAATCGCGGCCATTTCGACGATCGTCATAAGACCTCCGTAAGACGTGAAACGTCAATCGTGAACCGCAAGCCACTGAAGACGCGGGTCAGCTTCCGTAATACGTCCAATCTTTCACCTTTCACCGTATCACCGGCTTCTTTGCTCGCCATTGCGTATTCTGTTCGTAGGCATAGGCCGCTCGCAAGAGCGTCTCTTCTTCGAAGGGACGACCGATTATCTGCAATCCGATGGGAAGTCCGGCCTGACTGAATCCACAGGGCAACGAAATCGCCGGCACACCGGCGAGGTTCACCGAAATAGTGAAAATGTCCGACAGATACATCTGAAGCGGATCATCGCCCTTCTCCCCAAACTTGAAAGCCGGCGTGGGTGTCACAGGCGTCACGATAAGATCGACATCCTGAAACGCCGCCTCGAAATCTTGGCGGATCAATGTTCGCACCGCCTGCGCTTTGCCATAATAGGCGTCATAATACCCAGCGCTGAGGACATAGGTCCCTAGCATGATCCGTCGTTTCACCTCAGGCCCAAACCCTTCCTGCCGCGTCTTCATATACAACTCGAGCAGGTCCTTGGTTTCTTTGGCACGAAGCCCGAACTTCACACCGTCATATCGGGCCAGATTCGAACTGGCCTCAGCCGTGGCGATCACATAGTAGGTGGCTACCGCCGCGTCCGTCCGCGGCAGCTGAATTTCTTTGATCTCCCCACCGAGCGCTTTGAGTTCCTGGATGGCTGCCCGCACGGCCTGCTCCACTTCAGGGTCCAACCCCTCCGCAAAAAACTCGACCGGCACACCGACCTTCAGCTTCTTGAGATCTTTCTTCTTGAGCGCCTTCAAGTAGTCCGGCACCGGTACAGCAGCCGATGTCGAATCCAACGGATCGTGACCGGCAATGGCTCCGAGGAGAAACGCGGCATCCGTCACATCTTTTGTAATCGGCCCGATTTGATCGAGCGAGGAGGCAAAGGCGATCAACCCGTACCGGGAGACCAGCCCATAGGTCGGCTTGAGACCCACCACTCCACAGAACGCCGCAGGCTGCCGGATCGACCCGCCGGTATCAGACCCTAACGCCGCGGCACATTCGTCGGCCGCCACAGCCGCGGCAGAGCCTCCGCTGGATCCACCCGGCACACACTGCAGATTCCATGGATTGCGGCTGGGCCCAACGGCAGAATTCTCGGTTGAGGAGCCCATCGCGAACTCATCGAGATTCGTCTTCCCGAGGAGCAGATACCCCTGCGCGCGCAGCTTGGCAATCACGGTCGCATCGTATGGCGGAACGAAGTTCCCGAGCATACGGGACGCGCAGGTGGTGAGCACCCCATCGGTACAGATATTGTCTTTAATCGCCAGTGGCATGCCCATCATCGGCGACGTCTTGCGCCACCCTTTCAAGGAGGCATCAAGCGCGCCGGCTTGGGCCACTGCCGCGTCCTTGGTCTGCGTGATGTAGGCCCTCACCTTGGACTCCACCTGGCCGATCCGCAATCCATAGGCACGAACGATCTCCGTGGCCGTGACTTCGCCGCCAGTGAACTTTTTATGGAGCTCGTAGAGCGAGAGTTTATGAATTGACATTAGTGTTTCGTCTTCCCGGCAACAATCCGGTTCTTCTCGTTGACTTGAATGATCTTGGGAGCATGCCGCTTGATTTCCTCTTCTGAGTAATACTCGTAACAGAAGATGATAATCTGATCGCGAACCGCGCCTTTCCGCGCCGTCGGCCCATTGAGGATGATCTCACCCGCGCCGCGTTTGCCCGCCATCGCATAGGTCATGAAGCGCTCGCCGTTATTCAGATTGGAACAGACGATCGCCTCATAGGGCAAAATCCCCGCTGCTTCCATCAGGTCCTCATCGATGGTGAGACTGCCTTCGTAGTCGAGGCAGGACTCCGTCACCGTGGCCCGATGAATCTTCGACCGCAACATTTGCCTGAACATTCGAACCTCGGTTAAAGGGGTTGTCGATCTTCAATAATCTTTGGAACCACAAAGAACCCGTCGGACGACTCCGGCGCATTGGCCACCGCACGCTCGACGGACAGGGACGGCCGCGCGTCATCGAGACGAAACACATTGACTTGCCCCAGCACCGTAGCCGTCGGTCCGACGCCTGTGGTGTCGTACTGCTTCAATGTCTCCACATGCGTGAGGATCTGGCTCAACTGTTTCGCAAACGCCGCCTTCTCGATATCCGTCAACTCCAGCCGGGCTAACTTCGCGACCTTCTCAACTTCTTGCGTCGTAATTTCCACGCTTTTCCCCCCTTCTCTCCCTAAGAAATGCGGAGGTAGGGTCCCCTACTGCGCGCATTCAACGAGGGCCTTCCGAGGCCGCGCGTTGAGCGAGCATGGGGACCCACCTTTGCACCTCATTCGACCGTCACGCTCTTGGCCAAGTTTCGTGGTTGATCCACATCCGCGCCGCGCAGCACGGCAATATGATACGCCAAGAGCTGCAGTGGAATCGTGAACAGAATCGGTGAAAGCAAGGGATGTGTGTCGGGAATCGTGAACACCGCATCGGCGATCTTCCCTAACTCCCGCTCGCCTTCCGCGACCAAGGCAACGACCGGCGCGCGCCGGGCTTTCACTTCCATCAGATTGCTCACGGTCTTTTCGTACAACCGGTCCTTCGGTGCCAACACAACCACCGGCATGTCCTTATCGATGAGCGCGATCGGGCCGTGCTTCATCTCTCCCGCGGCGTAGCCTTCCGCATGAATGTAGGAAACTTCTTTCAGCTTCAGCGCTCCTTCGAGCGCGATCGGAAAGTTGATGCCGCGACCGAGGAACAAGAAGTTCCGCTTCTTATAATACCGCTTGGCAATCGCGACAATCTCCGCCTCGCGACCGAGCACCTGCTCGACCAATACCGGAAGCCGAACGAGGCGATCGAGCCAGGCCTTGCCGTCCGCGACAGACAAGATTCCGCGCACACGGCCCAAATGCAACGCCAGCATGTAGAGCGCCGTAAGTTGTGCCGTAAACGCTTTCGTCGAGGCGACGCCGATTTCAGGCCCACAATGCGTGTAGAGCACGCCGTCTGATTCACGGGCCAGGGTACTGCCCACCACGTTCACGATCGAGACGACACGCGCTCCCTTCCCCTTCGCCTCTCGCGCAGCAGCCAGCGTGTCCGCCGTCTCGCCGGACTGCGAGATCGTGATAAAGAGATCGTCTTTACCGACGAGCGGATCGCGGTAGCGAAATTCGCTGCCGATATCAACCTGCACCGGCGTACGGACCATCTCCTCCAGCAGATACTTCCCCACCAGCCCCGAGTGCCACGAGGTGCCACAAGCAACGATCCAGATCCGTCCGACGGCGGCAAACTCTTTCGGCGTCAATCCGATATCCGGCAGGTCCGCTTCGCCGGTATCGTATGAATAGCGCCCCCGCATGGTATCGAGAATCGTCTGCGGCTGTTCGTGAATCTCTTTCAACATGAAATGCGGGAAACCACCCTTTTCCGCCGCGGAGGCATCCCAGGTGATCTTCGTCAATTTCCGTTTAACAGGACGTCCCTCGATATCGATGAACTGGCTGTCGGTCGCGGTCACGACCGCCATATCGCCTTCTTCGAGGTAGGTGACGTCACGGGTATGGGCGAGCATGGCCATAACGTCGGACGCGACAAAGGACGCCTTGGCGGTTTTGCCCACGACCAACGGACATCCTGCGCGCGCCGCGATCATCGTCCCGGGTTCCCGCTCCGAAATGACGGCGAGCGCATAACTCCCTCGCACATCCTTCGTGGCGGCTCGCACCGCATCGGCCAGCTTTATGCCCTGCTGGAGATATTTGTCGATCAGATGCGCCACGACTTCCGTGTCCGTTTCCGAATGAAACCTGTAGCCCTCTTTCTCCAATTTCTGTTTCAACGGCTGATAGTTTTCGATGATGCCGTTGTGCACGAGCACGCAGCCTTTCGAGCGGTGCGGGTGGGCGTTTTGCTCCGAGGGCTTCCCGTGCGTCGCCCATCGCGTGTGGCCGATCCCCAGGGTGCCGTGGAGTTCTTTTTCCTTGAGCGACTTCTGAAGATTGGCGAGTTTGCCGACACTGCGCCGAACTTCTATCTTCTCGCCTTGCAGCACCGCGACGCCGGCCGAGTCGTAACCTCGATACTCCAGCTTGGCGAGGCCGCCGATCAGAATCGGCACTGCCTCCTGATCGCCCACGTATCCGACAATTCCACACATATGGGTGGTCTACCTCCGCTTTTTCGACTGGCTCTTCACGGGACTCTTCGTCGACATTGACGACGACACAGGGCCGACCTGAGCTTGCGTCGCCAAAGCCCGCCGGCGCGCAGCCCATCCTGCGCGATTCACTTGGGGCACCCGCGCAATCGCCAAGGCATCCGCCGGGACATCCTTCGTGACCGTGGTGCCGGCTGCGATGATGGCTCCCGCCCCCACCGTCACCGGTGCGACCAACTGCGTATCGCTGCCGAGAAAGACCCCATCCCCGATCACTGTCTGAAACTTCCGCACACCGTCATAGTTACAGGTGATGGTGCCAGCGCCAACGTTGACCCCTTTCCCAATCTTTGCGTCTCCCAGATAACTCAGATGGTTCGCCTTCGATCCTTCGCCCAGATCGGTTTTTTTCATCTCGACAAAGTTCCCGACCTTGGCCTTCTTCCGCACTACCACACCGGAACGTAGATGTGCGAACGGGCCCAACTGCGCGTCGTCCTCAATGTGAGAATCGGCAAACACGCAGTGATCGAGAATCTCAACGCCATTGCCGACAATGCAATTCGCCAGTCGTGTATTGGAACGCAACACGCAATCTTCCCCAATGACCGTCGTCCCTTCGAGCGTCACATTGGGATACAGTACCGTGTCTTTCCCGATCGTGACCGCCGCGTCAATCCAGGTTGAGGCCGGATCGATCATCGTCACCCCTGCATCCAGCCATCGGTCCCGAATCTGGTGCCGTACTACTTGTTCAGCCTGAGCGAGTTGTCGGCGCGTGTTCACTCCAAGTCCTTCGTCGGGATTGCCGAGGACCACAGCTGCCACACGACGGCCCTGCTCCACCGCGAGATGGATGATATCCGTCAAATAATATTCCCCTTGGGCATTGCTGGGATCGAGTTTTTCCAGGGCGCTGAAGAGAAACTCCCCGTCGACCACATAGGTGCCCACGTTGATTTCACGGATCGCTTGTTCCTCGGCATTGGCATCACGGTCCTCGACGATACAAGAGACATTCCGCTCTGCTGAAGGCGCACGCACGACCCGCCCATACCCGCTTGCGTCTTCGAGCACCGCGGTCAGAATGGTCACGGTCGCGCGTTCCGCCTCATGGGCACGAAGGAGTTCGCGTACGGTCGCTTCCCGGAGTAACGGGGTATCGCCATTCAGAATCAGATAGCTGGATGGGGCGCCCCGCTTGCCCACCGCAAACGCCGGGCGGCTCTGCAAGACCGCATGGCCTGTGCCCAGTTGCTCCCGTTGTTCAACAATCGCAACAAGAGAGCCGCCTGTCATTCCTGACGTTGCGCGGTCGATCACCCGGCGAACCAGATCAGCCTGATGCCCCACCACGACAGCCACACGATCCCCGGCGACGCGCAATCCGAGCCCAACCGAATAGAGCACCATCGCCTGACCGGCCACCGGATGCAGCACCTTCGCCTGCTTTGAGCGCATGCGCTTCCCAAGCCCGGCCGCCATCACAATCACCGCAAGGCCGGCAATCTTCCCCTGCAGATCAGGACCGGCTTGCTTCTTTACCGTCGAGACTTCAGTGGCTCGTGAACGACTCATCCGATCGGGACTCCCGTTTCAGGCTGTTTGACCGTACCCCACTTTGTCGCGGCAGTCACGGCTGATGCCAGGGACGTGGACGGTGAGCAGAGCCCGCCTGAGACGATGAGCTTCATCGCCTCTTCTACGCTCATATCGACGGACGTGACTTCATGTTCCGGCACCAACAGGAAATAGCCCGACGTCGGATTCGGTGACGTCGGCACATAGACATGGATCAACGGCTCCTGCGCGAAATCTTGCATCTCCCCTTTGGTCACACCCGTCACGAAGGCAAGACAATAGTGGCCATTCTTCGGAAACTGAATCAGCACGACGCGGTTATATGAAGCATGATCCGAGAACGACAGAATATCCATCATGGATTTCAACGTCGAATAGATCCCCCGCACGAGCGGCACACGATTCAATAATTCCTCCCACCACTTCACGATTTGCCGGCCTATAAAATTTGTGGCAAATAACCCGGCCATAAATACCAAGACGATCAATGAAAGAATCCCCAGCCCCGGCACATAATGACTGGGCACCAACCGGACCATGAGATCCCCGAGAATCCCATCTAGGGCCACGAAAAGGGTCTTCAAAATGAGGAAGGTTCCCCAGATGGGGATAATCACGAGCAGGCCCGTCAGAAAGTAGCGTTTTAGCGAGGTTTTCAGCATAAATATGAGTCGACAGAAATAGATGGTCATCATACAGAGATTTACGAGGGCCTCGCAAGCCTTTTCTTGCTATTTTCAACAACTTGGAATACGATCCCGCCCGTTTTCTTCATTGGCGAGGGTGCCCGAGCGATGGGGACAAAAAAGCAGCAGCCTCGTGGCCTGTTTATTACCCTGGAGGGGGGCGAGGGCAGTGGGAAAAGCACCCACATTCGCCACCTCGCGGAGGTGCTGACTCAGGCAGGGTACCCCGTACTCCAAACCAGAGAACCGGGTGGCACTGCTACGGCCGAAGCGATCCGCCACATTCTCCTCACGGCGTCGTCACACGAACCAGTCACGCCTCAGGCCGAAGCCCTGCTGATCCTCGCTGCGAGATGTCAGCATGTCACGCACCTCATCAGGCCGGCGCTGCAGCGTGGCGCCTTGGTGTTGTGCGACCGGTTTTCCGATTCTACATTTGCCTATCAAGGATTCGCGCGCGGCCTTGATCTTCATTGGTTGCGGGCGGCCAACGAGTTCGCAACCGGCGGACTGACACCGGATCTCACAGTCGTACTCGACCTCCCGGTTTCAGTTGGCTTGTCCAGGCGGCGAGCCAATCGTGGACAACAGAATCGTCTAGACTCTGAGACAGAACGCTTTCATCGAAAGGTGCGCCGGGGGTTTCTGGCGCTCGCAGCCGAAGAGCCTGGCCGCATGACGATCGTGAATTCGAATCGGCCCGCGCAAGAAGTTCGAGACGAGCTCACTGAGATCGTGGTAGGCTGGATTGCTCGACCGCGTCGGTCTCCACGCCACCGGAGTTAGCATGCCCTTTCGCGACTGCATCGGCCATCAACAATCGATCGCCCTCCTGCAGGCCGCCGTCGCCCAAAAGCGCCTGGCTCACGCCTATCTGTTTCACGGCGAGGACGCGATTGGGAAACGATTGACAGCCGTCCGCCTCGCACAAGCGCTCAACTGCGAACAGCCTCCCGAAGCGGAAGGTCTCGACAGTTGTGGCGCATGCCGGTCCTGCCAACAGATCGAGGCACGCACACATCCGGACTTTTTCGTCATCGAGCCGGACCCGGAACAGGCCACCCTGCAAATCAAGATTGAGCAAGTTCGCGAGATCGAGCACCAGATCATGTACCGTCCGCTCATCGGTGAGCGAAAAATCTGTCTGATCAACGACGCCGACTGCATGACGATCGGCGCAGCCAACGCTCTGTTAAAAACCCTGGAAGAGCCACCCGCCCATAGCCTCTTCCTCGTGATCTCGAGTCGCCCTGCTGCACTCCCGGCGACCATCCGGTCCCGCTGTCAGGCCCTTCGCTTCACGACACCGGCTCGCACACAGGTGGAGGCCGCGCTCATCCTGAAACGCGAAATCCCTCCGGCAGAGGCGCGATTCCTCGCCATCATCAGCGAAGGCCGTATCGGGGAAGCCCTCACCGCCGATGTGAAAGACACTCGCGCACGCCAACAGGAACTCGTGGACTTGGTCCGACCCCAATCCTTGCAGTCGATCGGGGCCATCCTGTCCTCGGCGGAAGCAATTGCGAAAGCCGACCGTGCACAAGACATGCTCGCCTGGCTGGCTCGCTGGATCCGCGACCTCGTCTTGATTCAGGTCGGAGGCGATCGTGACCAGTTGCTCTACCTCGATGATCTCACGACACTGGACGCTTACGCGCAACAGGCCAACACCGATGCACTGTTGGACCTGCTCCGTGAGATCGAGATGACCGAACAGCGCGCCACGCGGCACCTCAATCTCCAGATGGCGCTGGAAGTGATCTTGCTCCGCCTGCGCGACGCGGTGACCGCGTCATCCGTCCCGCAACCTGCCTAGCTTTCGCCGTTTATTACCTGGTATCTTTTGTCACGTAACATGAGTCATCCCAACAGCTTCTACATCACAACGCCGATCTATTACGTGAACGACGTGCCGCATATCGGTCACGCCTATACCACCGTGGCTGCCGACGTCCTCGCTCGCTACTGGCGCCTCCGGGGACGCGACGTCTTCTTTCTCACCGGGCTCGATGAACATGGACAAAAAGTTCAGCAGGCCGCAGCCAAAGCCGGGATCGACCCGCAAACCCATTGCGACAAGCTGGCTCCCCGGTTTCAGGAGCTTTGGAAAAGACTGAGCATCTCGAACGATGCCTTCATCAGAACGACGGACGCGCCACACAAATCAGTCGTTCAACGATACCTTCAAGAACTTTTCGACAAGCAGCTGATTTACAAGGCAGACTATACTGGGTGGTATTGCACGTTTGATGAGCGGTTTTGGACCGAAAAAGACGTTGAGAACAGCCTCTGCCCCGATTGTAAACGGCCGATCGAACGCATCAGCGAGCATAACTATTTCTTCAAGATGGGACAGTATCAGGATCGCCTGATCGAACACATCAAGCGACATCCGAACTTCATCCGCCCTGAGTCTCGGCGCAACGAAGTTCTGGGGTTTTTGACCACGCAGAAGCTCGGCGACCTGTCGATCTCCCGACCCAAATCGCGCCTCTCGTGGGGGATCGAGTTGCCCTTCGACAAAGACTACGTCACGTATGTCTGGTTCGACGCCTTGGTCAATTATGTCTCGGCATTGGATTATCTTCTCCCGGCTCCGTCGCAGAATCGATACTGGCCGGCCTCGATTCATCTTGTCGGCAAGGATATCCTGACGACCCACGCCGTCTACTGGTCCACCATGCTCATGGCACTGAGCCTCCCCCTACCCGAGACGATCTTTGCCCACGGCTGGTGGACCGTCGATGGAGAGAAGATGTCAAAGAGCCGCGGCAATGTCGTGGATCCGAACAAGATGGTCGACGAATTCGGCGCCGACGCCTTCCGTTATTTCTTGTTGCGCGAAGTGCCGTTCGGACAGGACGGAGACTTCTCAGAGCACGCAATGGCAAGACGGGTAAACAGTGACTTGGCCAACGGTATCGGCAACTTACTTAGCCGTACTTTGACCATGATCGATCGCAATTGTGAAGGCACTATCCCTGATGTTCCCCAGGACTACCTTGAGAGAGAGAGCCAAAAATACCGCCTTCTCATTCATGCAAGAGAACAGCTTCTTATCCTGGGAAAGTCTCTTAATGGATTCTTCGAGGATCTGGAATTCAACAGTCTACTCCTTCAGATCACAAGCCGAGCTACAGACGTAGATATATTCATTGATGAGCATGAACCCTGGAGGCTTGCAAAAGATCCGGACAAACGCGAGGAACTCAACGCTGTCCTGTATACGGCAGCAGAATGTCTGCGTATTTTAAGCCTATACATCTATCCTGTGATGCCGAATACTGCGAAGAATGTCGCGGAGCAGTTAGGGCTTGATATCAATTTTAGCCTGCCGCTATTGAGCCAAGAGATTAAGTGGGGCGACCTGCAAGGTGGAACAAAGATCCGAAAGGGCAACTCACTTTTCCCCCGTATTGAATCAAAAACACAAGGAGCCAAACCCGTGAGCGAATCACCTGCGCCCCCTCAGCCAACACCGGCCGCACCGGCACCAGTGGCAGCCACAGCCTCTGCTGCGACGCCCGTAACGCCCGCCCCGGCTGCGCCAACTCAGATCACCATCGACGAGTTCATGAAGATTCAGCTGAAGACTGCAAAGGTCCTAACCGCCGAGCGTGTTCCAAAATCTGAAAAGCTCCTGAAGCTCCAGGTCTCACTCGGTAGCGAGCAGCGGCAGATCGTCGCCGGCATCGGCAAGAAATACGAACCTGAGACGCTGATCGGCAAAACGATCATCATTGTCGCCAACCTCAAGCCTGCGAAGCTCATGGGCATCGAATCGCAAGGCATGGTCCTGGCCGCAGGGGATAGCGAAGTCCGCGGCCTCGCCACCATCCTCGAAGAAGTTGACCCTGGCACCAAAGTGAAATGAGCCCGACGGTTGCCACAGCCCGGCTGCTACTTCTCTGTGGTGCTGTGCTGGCGCCCCTCCCCTGCCTCGCGATCCCGGCTGAAGGCGAACCCCCACCCGATCTCCGGCTGAACGATCCAAAACCGACGACCATCTTAGTTCGCGTCGTAGGTCAAGGAGCGATGGTCCTCGGTCGAGAGGTCGGAAGCGCCCGAGTCACGATCACCGACGTGGTCACCAAACAGATCCTTGCCACCGGCATTCAGCAGGGCGAGGCCGGCGACCAAAATCAAATCATGCGGACGCCGCGTCTTATGGAGGAGCCCCACTATAGCTCCCGGCCGGCCGCAGCCTTTACGGCGACATTCGACTTGCTCCATCCTACGCTGGTTGAAGTGACCGCCGAGGGACCACTCGCCTACCCCGCGTCGTCCCAACGCGCCTCGACGACGGTATGGCTCGTGCCCGGGCAGGACACGACTAACGACGGGATTGTCCTACATCTCTACGGATACATCGTCCAGATCGAACATCCGAAATCAGGTGAGCCGTTGATCGCAAAAGACGATGTGATCCTGCGCGCCTCAATCCGAACATTGTCCGGAGCGCTGCTTCGTCCGCATGGGGACTGGGACTCCAGGAAGATCCACATCTATGGTGAGCTGATGATTGGAGAGCGGATTCTCGAACGGCTTCAGTTGTTTTACAATAGCGACCGAGCGCGTTTCGAAGCACCGTTCTTCGTTCCTCTCTCGAAAGATGCGCCGGAGGGAATCACCCTCCGCGTCGTGGCGGCCGACCCCTCCAGCGGAAAGGTTGGTGTCGGGAAGGCGAGCTATCCCGTTCTCAGCGAACGATTGCCCCCCAAAAAACCATGATGATCGGCCAGGGAAAGAAGGCTATGAACCTATCGGCAATGCTCTCCGTCACGCTCCTCTGCTGGACTGTCTTCTCAGGCCCCGCATCAGCACAAGACCAGCATCAACACCGGCGGCCGAACGATATCGCACAGTATCTGGAGCATCTCGACAGTCAGGAGCGGGATCGGAGCCAGAAGCCAGCCGAGGTGATTGAGGCACTCGCGCTGAAACCGGGCCTGACCGTGGCCGATCTCGGCTCGGGGTCCGGCTATTTCACTCGACGATTCATCGAGGCGGTGACAGAGACAGGCAAAGTCTATGCGGTTGATGTGGAACCGGAGATGTTGAAATACACAGAAGAGAGCATCGTCCACATGCATCGGCCCTATACGGCTGAATTCATCCTGGCGCGGCCTGACAGCCCTAAGCTTCCCTATGAGTCAATCGATCTCCTCTTCGTCTGCAACACCTATCATCATCTCGCCGAACGCACGAAATACTTCTCCGACACCAAGTCGTCACTGAAACCCGGCGGCCGCGTCGCCGTCATCGACTTCTATCACGACGACCGCTCGGGCGAACTTGGTTTTCCGAAAGAGCATCTAGTCCCGCGGGAAACCGTGCTTGCAGAACTGACCGAAGCCGGCTATCGGCTCGTTCGAGAACACACCTTCCTCCCGCGCCAGTACTTCCTGGAATTCATACCGATCCCCGCACCGTAACAGGCTCTCAGCATTCAGCCCTCAGTCCCAGGGGCTATGCTGATGACGGCCATCGGCGTGCTCGTCGCGATCCATCTCCTCTCTAGGCTTGCTGTGAGGCGAGGGTCGTGCGAAACTAGTAGAAATGTCTACCTTCGCCTCGTACGAACATCTCCGCTCCCGCCTATCTCTTTCCCTGGCACTGAACGCGGCGATCATCGTCGCTGAGTTCATCGGCGGATGGATCCTCAATAGCATCGGGCTCATGAGCGATGCGGGCCACAACCTCGTCGACCAAGGCTCGCTCTTTCTTGCCCTCTATGCCCATCTGCTCACGTCGAGGCCTGCCACCGAAGCCAGAACATTTGGGTATCACCGGGCCGGCATCATTGCAGCCTTCTTGAATTCGTTCATCCTGTTACTCACGGCCCTCGGCATCACACTCGTTGGATTCAAACGGCTGCTGGAACCCACGCCGGTGGACGGCGGCTGGGTCATGGCGATCGCCGCCCTGAGTTTCGCAGCCAATCTGAGCATCGCGCTCCTCTTGCAGCACGGTGCCAAGGATGACCTCAATATCCGAAGCGCATTTTGGCACATGCTGGGTGACGCATGGGTGTCATTAGGCGTCGTGGTCAGCGGGGGAGCCATATTATTTACCGGATGGACCGTTCTCGATCCACTGATCAGCTTGCTGGTCGTCGTGGCCATTGCAAAAGGGGCATGGCCTCTGTTTAAGGAATCACTGGAGGTTTTGCTGGAATCGACCCCGCCGAAGATCAGCGCCTCACACGTGGCAGCCACGATCGAGGCCATTCCCGGCGTCAAAAACGTCCACGACCTCCATATCTGGGCGGTCGAACCACGGTTGATTATGATGACCTGTCACGTACTCGTCGATGGAGATGATTCGGCCATGACCAATGACCTGCTGCATGCCATCCGCGACCGGGTAAGCACAGATTTCGGCATCAAGCACATGACGATCCAGATGGGAACCGACTGTTGCCACCCGGACGAGATCCACTGCGATCTGACCACGTTGACAAAGCAGCACCGCGATGATGGGCTCTTGCATGTGCACCACTGATCTATCCAGTCTCGCGCAGAAGCTTGCTCGTACTTTCCATACCTCGCACGTGAGCCAATGACCACGACCCCGATCCCCTTTTATGTCCTCTGTGGCTCCCTCGGGGCTGGAAAAACCACGCTCCTGATGCGGCTGCTTGAACATTGGAAGAGCCAGGGCAAACGGGCCGGCGTGTTGATGAACGAAGCCGGGGAAGTGAGCATCGACGGCCCGCGCGCCGGCACCATCGCCGAACAGGTGATGAACCTCGCCGGCGGCTGCGTCTGCTGCGACACGAAGGAGGACCTGTCCTGGGGGATCGCCCAACTGGTGAGGGACTATGAGTCGGATGTGATCATCCTTGAGTGCTCCGGCATGGCCGATCCGGCCGAAGTCATCGACAGCGTCACCGATCTCTACACCGCGCGGCTCACGCGCTTAGAAAAAGTCATCGCCCTGCTGCATCCGGTCCCCCCAGATCGGGAGAGTATGGGGGGATTCGTCACCAGGCAGGCGATTCGCTGCGCCGATGAACTCATTCTCAATAAGCGAGACCTTTATGTTCCGGGGCATTGGGAGGGATTCAAGAGTTCGATCATCAACCAGAATCCCTACGCTCGGGTCTGGGAAACCAGCCATGCCAGGGTCGATCCCTCCTCGCTACTCCAACCGATCGCCCGCGTTTCGCCAGCGCCAACGGTGAACGTGGAATTCGGAGTGCCTCGATCACCCGCGACGAGCAACCGGGCCTCTTATCATCCAATCGCCACGACGGTTCGGCTACCCGGTCCACTGAACGGTGAACGATTCCTGCGCTGGATGAAAAGCCTGCCTCCTGAACTTGAACGGGCGAAGGGCTTCTTCAGATTTGCCAAAGGACCAGAACTTCAAGAATTTCAATATGCCCCCCCAAGCAACGCAACCATTATGCCCGTCACGTTGCTCGACGAACCGAGCCACGCGATCGTGTTGATCGGACGAGGCTACGACCAGGAGCGCTGCCAGGCAGAACTCTTACGCTGTCTTGAAGGCTACGAGAGGAGAGGGGGCTAGGCAGCAGGGCTTATCGCTGACGAGCGAACATGAAAGTAGCGCAGGAGCAACCAGGCGGCACCGGCTCCGAGCAATCCGCCGATCACCCAACCTCCCAGCACGTCCGTGACATAGTGGGCCCCGATATATACCCGCGCCAGACCGATCAGTCCGACCAGTGGCCAACTCACCCAGCCTGAACGAGGATAGAGGACCTGCAAGAACGCCGCGGCGACCGCGGTGTTGATCGCGTGGTTTGAGGGGAAGCTAAACACTTTTCCGCAAGCGGCTTCCACCTGCTGGATATCCATGAGCGACATACAAGGACGAGGCCGCGCGATCAGATCCTTCAGGCGCGCACCAAGAAAATCTGCAATCCCAATCATCGCAGCCAGAACCGGTGCCCCCAGAAGGGCCTCCCGCCGGGACAGCCACAACCAATAGCCGGCGAGCACGATGCCCGGAACCCACAACAAACTTGATTTGGAAAGATTGAGCGCCAATTGGTCTATCCAGGACGACTGCCCGGCGAGACCGTTGACGGCACGAAAGAGAGACTCATCCCAACTCATGCATGCACCCAATGCGCCATCATTCACAGACCGGGAATCGGCAACAGGCAGGGAGCCATGGGATCCTGCTCGCTCCGCTCGTTGCCCAAAGCCACTTGCCTCTCACCCTTTGCCTTATCCGTCACCTACTACGAAAATGGATGCGCACGGTGAGTTCCCCATCGACCGGCTCATCGCCTTTCAACTGGGGATCGAAAGTCCATTTGTTCAACGCAGCCATACCGGCGATGGTGAGTTCCCGATGCGAGGCCGGTTCGAGCACTACCACCGTCACTCTGGCTTCTTTGGTGACAAGCATGCGGGCTTTCATCCAATCATCGATCACCTTCCCGTCCAACGCAGGAGGAATCGTCGGCCAAGGGGTGGATTTTGGAACAGGCCCAAGCTGCTGATCCTTGTTGAGCGGTAACCCGTGAACATGAACTTCAGGAAGCTCCAAGACGTCCTCGTCGTGATCCGACTGATGCGTCGTGCGATCCCCCTCCACCGCGCTGGCCCAGGCTGGGCAAAGCCATATCATGAGCGCAACGAAGCACATTAGCCTATGAAGAACATTCATTTTTATCCACCCTATACTTTGTCCTCTACAGGATCAGCCGTCAGCGATCAGTATGGAGAGTTCGCTTACAAGCTGACCGCTGCCGTTCACGGCCACTAGAAGAACCACTGAGCGCGGAAAAAGAATGAACGGGGCATCCCCGCATGGGCCACCCCGAGCCCGATACTGCCTCCGCCCGTGTTGTAGAAGTACTTCTGGTCGAGCAAATTGATGGCATCGAAGCCCACCAGCAACTTTTGCTGATCCCAAGGCAGAGTGAATACGTGCGTAATTGAGGCATTGTACGTGGTCCATGACTGGAAGTGCGAGGAGTTTGTGAACGCATCCTCGCTCGCCGCGGTCCGCAGGCCTGAACCATACAGCATCTCGCCCGAAATGGTCGTCCGCTCACGGAACCGATAGGCCGCCACCGCTGAACTAGTCATCGTCTGCGAGTGGTCGCAGAACACGCCGCCCACAGTATTGATGTCCGTAATCTCCTTCGTCTCCAACAGGTATTGCCCCGACTGCAACCCGTTGGCCTTACACCGGCCCCACGCCACGCTGCCGCGCGCACTGAAGTCGTCGGTGATTTGCATTTTGAGGGCGCCGTCGATGCCCATTTGATAGCCCCACTGAAAGGCAAAAAAATTCAGCATCGGGGTCGTGCCAAACTGGCCGGCATCGGACTGGAAGTGACTCCGTTTGTAATAGGCTGCCAGTTCCAGCGTGGCCCAGTTGGTCAACGCGTGGTAACTGCCCACTTCGAAATAGTTGGAGCGCTCCGCCCTGGGGTTGAATCCGGTCGGGTCGTTGGGTTGGGCTGTTGTGCCCTGGAGATTCACCTTGGTAAACGCGATCTGCTCGACATTCGGCGGCGTGAACAGCCGGCTATAATTGGCATGAAAGACGTTTGCCTGATTCAACTTGTACGTGACGCCGAGGCGCGGACTAATCTGCCCCTCATCGTAGAAGCCTTGAATCTCGTCATACCGCACACCCAGGTTGAGGGTCCAGTCGTTGTTCAGGCTCCATTGATCTTGGACCCAGAACTCCTCGCGCTTCTGCACGTTGGTATTGGCAGCGGCCTGACTCAACACCGGTCCTACTGGGAGGCCCGTCACTGGGTCTAGTGCGAAGTCAAATACCTGGAATTGATTCTGCGCATTCGTGTACTGGAACTGAAACCCCGTCTTTACGAGATGTTGCTTGTCGGGGATCCATGTGTAATCGAGTCGCGTCCCGAGTGAGTAGGCCTTCCGTATCTGGTTCGCCGTCTGCTGTTCAGGCACATAGGCCAGCGTGTTGAACGGGTCGGTGGTAAAGTTCGCATAGGAATTTCGCAGGTAGCCGGCGAGCTGGAACAAGTTGGTGGCGTCGACGTCATGGCGCCAGACGAAATGCGTGTACTGGGAATTCTCAGTCTGGTTCTGGTTCACCGCCTGCGAGGCCACGGGCGAGAAGGCGGGGGTTTGCCCCTGAAGGAGAGGCAGCACATCTTGGTTCACGGCCAGTCCCGGGATAGTCGGAATCTGATACTTCGCCACCGCGTTCAAAAACACCCAACTCAGGCTGTTGCGGTTGTCGTGCTGGTAGTCACCGCGCAGATAGGTTTGATTGCGTTCGCTCTGATCGTGAAAGACCGAATGCCCGAGTGTCGGCGGCTCGATACCCCGATTGGTCGACGTATAGCTGTTGAGTGCATAGTAGCGGAACTTCTCGCCGACCGTGCCGCCATACTCGAATGACGGATTCACCGTCTGGTTCGAGCCGCCAAACAATTGGATCGAGCCGAACGGGGGGCGCGTCCCGCTCTTGCTGGTAATATCGACCACGAGGGCCGTTTTGTTGCCGTACTGGGCCTCCATGCCGCCGAGAATAATATCCGCACGCTCCCACATACGGGGCGAAATCACATCGGTGAAGGTCGAACTCACCCCTTCCGGAATCGGCACTCCATCAATCCGGAACTGTTGATTCGCGTGGTCCTGGCGGATGTGGGTTTCCCCCAAGGCCCCATACACAACACTCGGCACCGTCTGTAACACCTGCGCGACGGTGTTATTGTTGCCGAGAGGGAGGGTTTCGACGTCCTTTCGGCTCAATTGATACGTCTCGCTTGACGCTTTATATTGGATCGCCGGCAAGGGAGATACAATCTCCAGTGCAATCTCTTGCGTCACTGCAAGGGTGAGAGCCACCGGAGCAGCCCGCTCCGTACCGATCTTCACCACCACGAATTCGCTCTTATAGGTATCCTGAACCGCACTGACGGAATACGTGCCCTCTTGCGGGACCGTTATGGTGAATTCCCCGGCTTGGTTCGTGACCCCCTGCGTCACAACGTTGCCTTCCTGATCGCGCACCTGCACGATGGCTTGATCGACCCGGCGGAGATCCTGACTCTGAACCAGGCCGGTGATCGTGCGGGTTTCATTGTCCGCCGCTGAGGTACGATCGAGCACACCGGAAGCACATGAGATGAACAGAACGAGACTGCCTATGAGTCCAACTCGAAGACCAATACGAGGGGTTCGCCACATCCGCTCCTCCGCATATCCTCACGACATGAATGATGCAGGCGCCTGCAATCCGAGGACAAGGTCCACCGGCGGAGCAGGGCGTACTGCAGGCAGTTCAGGTGGTTAGGAGCAGGGAGGTGCACGGGAAGGACCGATGACCGAGCGATCGACAGAAAGAAGAACTGATTCGACAGGGGGATCCTGATTGCGGACAAGTTCGCAGACGTTCAGATGGGAAACATCGACATCAAGCGAGCCGGACGTATGGTGTTGAACCCATTGACAGAGGTCCGTATCCGAGTGCTCATGCCCATCCGTATCGGCCGCGGCCAGCTCATGGTGCACGTCTTGGGCAACGGCAAAGGGAGCGATGGCGAGCAACAGCAGAATGAGGCCGGCGGCGACGCTGCACTGCAGCGACCGCAGAACGCTCCGGCAGGCGATCGTGCTGTCCATGGATGATATCGTTCGATGTATCGAATTAATCAAGCAACCTCGTAAGGGGACGCTACGTAACATGGACATTCAGGGCTTGTCAAACCCAACGCACGAGAGAGCCATGGAAGGCCTCTGTTACGTTGTCCTCCCGCTTTAGTGGACATTTCTCTCCAAATTGGCTATGTTTCTCGCTCTTTCGGACGTGAGTCGCATTCTCAGGGTATACTGAAGAAGGCGATTTCCAGGTGAAAGGGCAGGGCCTATGCAGCGACCACTCGATAACCAGCACATCATTGAAATCAAACCGCTGCCCTCTCCGCGGACGATCAAGACCAAGCTGCCAATTCCTGACCAGGCCGCCGCGCTGGTCGTTGAAACCAGAGACTCTATTCGTCGCATTCTGCATGGCCAAGACCGCGAGCGCCTGCTCGTCATCGTCGGCCCCTGCTCCATTCATGACCCTGAAGCCGCCTATGAATACGCCGCTAAGCTGAAGCCGGTTGCTGATGCCTTGCGTGATCGGCTCCTGCTCGTGATGCGAACCTATTTCGAGAAACCACGGACCACGGTCGGCTGGAAGGGGCTCATCAACGATCCCCACCTGGACGGCACCTGCGACATCGCCACCGGGATGGAACTCGCCAGGACCATACTGCTGAGGATCAACCAATCCGGCATGCCTTGCGCGACCGAATTGCTCGACCCTATCAGCCCGCAGTATATCGCCGACCTGATCAGCTGGACGGCCATCGGAGCCCGCACCACAGAGAGCCAGACGCATCGGGAAATGGCCAGCGGCGTCTCGATGCCGGTCGGCTTCAAGAACGGAACAGAAGGCAGCCTGCAAGTCGCCGTCAACGCTATGACCGCGGCGCGATCCCCCCATCATTTCGTCGGCATCAATGTCGATGGACAGACGTCGATCATCAAGACCATGGGCAACCCCGATCGCCACATCGTGCTGCGCGGCGGTGGCGGAAAAGCCAACTACGACCCCGAGCATGTGGCCAAAGCCGAAGCGGCTGTGGCCGGCGAAGGCATCGCCCGCCCCATCATGATCGACTGCTCACATGACAACTCCAGCAAAGATTATCGGCGCCAGGGTGTGGTCGCGCGCGAAGTCCTCCGCCAATTCCGCGACGGCCGCCAATCCATCATGGGGCTGATGCTCGAAAGCAATCTCAACCCCGGCAAGCAGACCTGGAAACAAGGCATCGCCCTCGCCCACGGCGTCTCCATCACCGATGGCTGTCTCGGATGGGAAGAAACCGAAGCGCTGCTCACAGAACTGGCCGACATGATCGTGACCAAGCCCGCCTAGGAGGGGACCTCGGTCTTCAGCGCGATCGAGCCCCTACCAAGAGACCCCCCGCATGCTCTTCGATACACATACCCATCTGGACGATACCCGTTACAATCAGGATCGCGAGGCGATGATTGCCCGCGCACAGGAAGCCGGCGTCGAAGCCTTCGTCACCATCGGCTGCGATCTGGCCACCAGCCAGGCGGCGGTCGCACTGGCAGAACAACACCCGTCCGTCTATGCCTCCATCGGCGTCCATCCACATGAAGTGAAGCATATTCTCGATGGCTGGTATGACGAGTTCCGTCGTCTGGCGCAGAACAAAAAGGTCGTTGCCTACGGCGAAATCGGCCTCGACTACCACTACAACCACTCATCGCCCAAAGAGCAGCGAGAGCGATTCCGCGAACAGATCCAGCTCGCACGCGAGCTAGGGCTCCCTCTGATCATTCACACGCGTGAAGCCCAAGAGGATACGATCACGATTTTGGAAGAGGAGCGGGCGTCAGATATCGGCGGGGTCTTGCACTGCTTCTCAGGGGATGCGTGGCTGGCGAAGAATGCGCTGGGCCTAGGGTTCTATCTCTCGTTCTCCGGGATTCTCACGTTTCAGAACGCGACGATGCTCCGAGACATCGCGAAGACCGCTCCGTTGGACCGCCTCCTGATCGAAACCGACTGCCCCTACCTGACACCCATCCCTCACCGGGGCAGACGAAACGAACCGGCCTATGTATCCTTCGTCGCGCAAAAGCTGGCGGAGCTTCACGCCGATGCGCCAGGCATGTCGGCCGACACCATCGGACGCATCACGACCGGTAACGCGAAACGCCTGTTCAAAATCGCTTGAGCTGTCTGCTGCGCTGCCGCAGCGCCTTGGGCAATTTCCGCGGGTTCCCGCGCTTCTCAGGACCTCGCTTCGGTCGGAGATCCTCTCCCCTATCCAGTTCTTTGTGTGTCGAGAGGCCGGTCGAGTTCTGCCGCTCGAGCAATTTCCCGACGAACTCCTGAGCCTTCATTACAAAGGCTCCCTGCGCCCTTACAAAATCGACGATCTCACGATCGGAACTTACCACCGCGCAGCCGGAACCGAATTCGGCAGCCAGACGTTGAATCACCTGATCGGCTTTTTCTCCCCGCCGAGAGAAGATGACCTCAAGGCCGAGCCGATACTCCCGCCGTTCCGTGCCCCATCCCTGGTGCCACCCATCAAAGACCACTGTGATCGCATGGGACTTTCGTTGACGATAGGCAGCCAGGTCACGCAAGAAAGCCTCGCGCGCCATTTCTGAATGAAGGCTCGCCCCGCCACTGATCCGGCTCGTCTGAGCCAAGAGATTGTAGCCATCGACGATCAGGTGGAGTGCCATGACCGAGACCCTACTGCTCACAACGCGTACTGTCAATCGGGTCCGGCATACCTTGGAAAAGCCAATCCCCTTGACAACGGCGCGAACATCTGAGAAATACTCTCTATCCCGTCAACGCAGTGAACACCCATGCGATCAGCCCTGTGGCGCATCCTTATCCTCGCCTTCCTGGTCGGACTTTTCGACCTCCCTGGCCATGCCCTCAATCCGTTTCACACCGGTCAGGCATTTGCTGCAACGAGTGCGGCCCGTCAGGAGCCTCCTGCCAAACCTAAGCGGTCTCGCACCTCCCCTGTACGCTTATCCCCCACTGCGCTCGGCCTGACAACTATTCAGAACCTCCGGACAGCCAGATCGCCGGGGTTGACGAGGCTCGTGCTCGATCTCGACGCGAAGGCCCGCCCCAGCAAACATCCCCAACTCCAGGCCGAGGGGGTGACCATCGAAATTCCCAATGCCACCTTGGGCCCGTCCGCCAAGGCAAAACTTGCAGCCGGCAGGATTGCCAAGCCCTTTATCATCACTCAGAGCACTGAACGATCTGTCGAGGTCTCTCTCCCAACTGGTTCATTTCAAAGCTATAAGTTGCTCACGCTGGCGAATCCTCCTCGGCTTGTCATCGATATCATCCCTCCCAGTGAGCCTCTGACAACTCAGTCCGTTGAACCACCATTTGACCTGACACCTCCACTCCCCACTCCTCCGCAACCCGCTCAGCCGCGAGCCAAGTCATTTAAGACCATCGTGATTGATCCAGGCCACGGCGGGAAAGATCCCGGGGCACGTGGGCAACGTGGGACGGAAGAGAAAGACATTACGCTGAAGGTCGCGCTGAAACTGCGCGACCTCTTGAGCAAGCAGCCGGGACTCCGCGTCCTCATGACTCGTGAACGGGACCAATTCGTCGAGCTGGAAGACCGGGCAAAGTTTGCCAATGGGCAGGAGGCGGATCTCTTCGTGTCGATCCATGTGAATTCCCATCCCCAACGCTCCGTGAAGGGGATCGAAATCTACCACTTCGGACAGGCCAAGGATCAACGGGCGCTCGAAGTAGCGGCCCGTGAAAATGGAACCCCCCTCAACAGCACCGGCGTGGGATGGGAATATCTCGTCGCCGATCTCCTGACGGCGAAGAAGATCGAAGAATCCCTCGAACTCGCCTGGACCGCCAAGGAGGCGATGGTGACCAACCTAAACGGCCACTACGCCCTGGTAGACCATGGGGTGAAGACCGCTCCCTTCTATGTGCTTCGCTTCACCAGCATGCCCAGCATCCTGGCTGAAATTGCCTATATCTCGAACTCTGCTGAAGAAGACCTGCTTCGAACCGGCCTCTTCACCGCGCGTGTGGCGGAAGCGTTGGAAGAGGGCGTCAAAACTTTCCTTGCATCTGCCAAACTTGCCACACGATGACGTCATTAACGTTCTATCCCCCGCGTCAATGCATACGGTCAAGTTAGTCTTGGAATACGATGGGACCTGCTACGCCGGTTGGCAGCGCCAGCCCGACCACCCCACGATCCAAGAGGCCATCGAACGAGCCATCCACCAGGTCAGCCAGGCTACGGTATCGGTCGTCGGCGCAGGCCGTACGGATTCCGGCGTGCATGCGCTCGGCCAAGTGGCAAGCTTTCGTACGGAGCGGGATTGGCCCGCGTCCAGCTGGATGCGGGCCCTCAATGCCGTACTGCCGAAAGACATTGCCGTTCGCTCCTCCGCCCTTATGGATGACCACTTTCATGCTCAACACGATGCACGGGGGAAGCTCTACACCTATCGGATCCTCCACCGCCCAGCCCGCCCCACTGTCGATCGTTCATTCGTTTGGCACATCTACAGGCCGCTGAACGAAGCTGCGATGCAACAGGCATCAGCGACGCTGATCGGGTCACAGGACTTTTCCTCATTCGAAGGAAGCCTCACGGACAACACCAATCCCGTCTGCCATCTGCAGCGGCTCGCTGTCATCCACCACGGCGACCAGATCCTCATAGAGGCCTACGCCGACCGGTTTCTCAAGCACATGGTCCGGGCGATGGTTGGAACGGTGGTCGAAGTGGGGCTGGGCAAACGGAGTCCCGACAGCCTCACAGAGGTCCTGAGGGCTCGGGATCGGTCTGCAGCAGGCCAGACCGCCCCTCCTCATGGACTCTATCTCATGCGCGTGGACTACGACGAGCAGGATACTGAAGAAGCCCACCCGCTTAACCTGCGCTCGACTGGCACGACAAGCACGCCGCCCAAGCCATGATTCAGCCGGCCGCGCCTTTCCTGCCAGTCTCGCATGCCTCGCGCGACTATCCTGCGGAGGCGTTCCGTGTAATCCCAGACCTGTTAGCCGTCGATTTCCAGATGACTCACAATAGTGCTTAAAAAACCTAGCAGAGAGGATACCTACATTTTATAGAGACAGGCCTGAGAATATTTGCTATGGTGGGCGCGTCTTCTATCCCCCCACTCACACCAAAGGAGATGCATATGACAAAGACAGCCAGCATCGTGGTGGTATCCCTCTTTGTGTCTGGGCTGTGCATCGCGCCGTTTGCCATAGCGGCACCAGCTCAGCAAAATAAGATGAAGGCGTGCAACGCAGAAGCCACTGCCAAAGGATTGGGTGAAGGGAAGGGCGATGAGCGGAAGGCGTTTATGAAAGAATGTCTCTCCGCAAAGTCGGCGAAGGCGGGTGGGACTCAGCAGAACAAGATGAAATCCTGCAATAAAGAGGCTGGCGAGAAGAACCTCAAGGGCGATGAGCGAAAGCAATTCATGAGCACGTGCCTGTCTAACTAACTCGTTACCTCATCATCCGACGCGGTCCACCTGGACCGCGTCGTCATTCCTCAGCACCGGCCATCTCACAAAGAGACCCGCTTTCCTTCATGGGCTTGAGGAAGCCAAGCCATCATTCCTTTCGAGGAATTCAGATTAGCAGGACGCTCAAAAAGACCAGACTTCTCACCGCCAAACCCTGGCGCGCCGAGATACGCCTTGTCCCAAGCAAGGCCGCAGCGAGTGAAGAGCCGAGGAGGCACATAGCGCACTTCATGTGAGCCGTTCGCCCTTTACAAGGGTCTTGGCGAACGGAAAAGCCTCTTTAGTGATTCCGACTTCCGAGAACCTCCTTCTGCACGTTGAGGGTCTGAACGACGCGAGAGTGATGCAGGGGGAATTTTTTCAGAATTCTGCTAGAACAGGCGCGGGGAATCCTGACTCTCCACCTTTTTGCGAAGTTCGATCAACTCCTGCTCGAGCGCCAATAGCCGGTCGCTAATGGGGTCCGGCAGGTTGATGTGGTCCATGGTGGCATCGGGTAGCCGCTCGCCTTGAGTTTTAATCACGCGGGCCGGTACTCCAATGACAGTGGAGTTGGCTGCGACATTCTTAAGCACAACCGAATTGGCGCCAATCTTCACATTATCGCCAATTGTAATCCCGCCGAGAATCTTGGCCCCGGCCCCGACCACGACATGATTCCCCAACGTCGGGTGTCGTTTGCCGCGCTCCTTGCCCGTTCCGCCGAGCGTGACACCCTGAAACAGCGTGACATAGTTCCCGATCTCCGCAGTCTCGCCGATAACCACACCCATCCCATGGTCGATGAAGAACCCTGTGCCGATCTTAGCCGATGGATGGATTTCGATCCCCGTCAGCCAACGGGCGACCTGAGAAATTGCGCGGGGAAGGAACGGGACGCGCCGAGCCTTGAGCCAATGCGACACGCGGTAGGCCAGCAAGGCATGAAAGCCGGCATAGGTAAGTACGACTTCAAGCCAGCTGGTTGCCGCTGGATCTCGGTCAAACACGGCCCGGAGATCTTCTCGAATGGTTTTCAGGAGCATAGTGTGATTATTTTACGCTGTCGAGGGCCGTTCGATCAAACAGACGGCCTGCGCGGCGATACCTTCCTCCCGACCGATCATGCCGATTCCCTCTCCGCTCTTCACCTTCACGTTAACAAGGTCCATCTCTACCCCGAGCACCTGCGCCATCTGCTTTTGCATGGATGCCAAGTACGAACTGAGCCGGGGGGCTTGCGCGATAATGACTGTGTCGACGTTCACGATGCGATAGCCCTTCCCCCGCATCTTCCCGACCACGTCCTCTAACAGCTTCAGGCTCGAAATATCTTTGAACCGCTGATCGGAGCTGGGATAGTGTCGGCCCAAATCCCCTTCACCCATCGCTCCGAGCAGCGCATCGCAGAGGGCATGAACCAAGGCATCGGAATCGGAATGTCCCAACAAACCCTTGCTGTGCGGCACCTCGATCCCGCCGAGAATCAGCTTTCGTCCCGGTCCCAACGGATGGATGTCGTAGCCGCAGCCCACTCGCATCGTCATAGGCGCTCCTTATGCTCCGCCAGGCACCACCTGCCCGCGGGAGTTGCGGGACCGGCGCGACATGCGAGACAGGCCGGAACCCTGCCCTATCGACTTCCATACGAAGACAACGGACAACCTTGTCACTTACTCGCCCGTCCCGCTTCCCTTCATTCGCGAAGCCAGAATAGCCTCGCCGATCACCAGGTCTTCAGGCCTCGTCACTTTGATATTTTCCCCGCTTCCCTCAACCACCGCCACCGAATAGCCCAGCCATTCCACCAAGAATGCGTCATCAGTGGCCCGCACCCCTTCGGCTTGCGCTTTCTTGTGAGCGCTTTCGATCCAGTCCCGACGAAAGGCCTGCGGAGTTTGAGCGAGCCACAAGGCTGTGCGATCGACCGTTCGCTCAATCATTCCATCCGGCCGTACCTGCTTCACGGTATCCCGCATTGGAAGCGCGATGATCGCCGCTCCCTCTGTCCTCGCCGCAGCTACAACCTCCTCGATCATCCGTTGCGTTATAAATGGCCGTACGGCGTCGTGGATGAGGACGATGTCTATATCCGGGGGAACCTGAGCGAGCGCGTGCCGCACCGAATCCTGGCGCTCTGCACCACCAGCCACCACCTTCGTCACTTTGGTGAATCGATGCCGGGAGACGATCTCGTTCTCACAATATTCGATGTCTGCAGAAGGAACGGCAAGAATGATCTGGTCGACCACGGGAGCGGCCTGCAACATCCGTAACGACTGAATGATGAGCGGCTCACCTCCCAACGACAAAAATTGTTTGGGGACGGAACCGCCCATCCGAAGCCCGCGGCCGGCTGCCGGCACGAGCGCCACCACTCGGGGAGCCTGACGAGGGACCGGTTCGACGCGAGGCGAGCGAGTCGTGGTCATATGCAAGGCCGCAGGCCTCGAAAAGATTTGAGACGTATTCCGCGCGATACGTTGAAAATCTTTTCAGGCCGGGAACGAAGCAGAGAGCCGCAGATCGCTCGACGCGGCAGAATCGTATCCCTCGTCAGGTTCCTAGCCACGCGCGACTTGCAGCTCCTCTCGTTCGGTATCTTCCTTGAGACGGGTGAAAATCATCCGCCCTGCGGTGGTTTGCAGTACACTGGTCACGACGACATCCACGTTCCGTCCGATAGAGCGCCGGGCGTTATCGACGACGATCATCGTGCCGTCGTCCAAGTAGGCCACGCCCTGTCCGGCTTCCTTCCCTTCCTTCAACACAAACACCCTGATCGATTCCCCCGGCAGGACTGCAGGACGGAGGGCATTGCAGAGGTCGTTGATGTTGAGGACGCGCACCCCTTGTAACTCAGCGACCTTATTCAGGTTCAAATCATTGGTGATAATTTTGGCGTTCATCTTTTTTGCCAGCACTACCAACTTCGCATCGACTTCTTTCATATGCGGAAAATCCTCGTCGATGATCCGCACATCGACGCCCGCCATCTTTTGAATCTTGTTCAGGATGTCGAGCCCGCGCCGGCCTCGGGCCCGCTTCAGCGAGTCGGAGGAATCGGCGATGTGCTGGAGTTCATCCAGGATGAAATGCGGCACGAGAAACGTGCCTTCGAGAAACCCGGTCTCACAGAGGTCCGCCGCACGCCCATCGATAATCACGCTGGTATCCAGCACTTTGGGGCACACGGTCGAACCGGACAGCTCGAAAAACTTTTGCTCGGAACTGGGAAACCTCTCCTTGCCGAACCGCGCTCCAAGGACCAGCCCCAAATAGGGCAGCCCAAGGAGAAAGACCAGCCCGCCGATATGAAACAGGAAGGTTTGGACATCGAAGATCTCACCGCCGACCCATTCGACCAGCCCGGTGAGCAGAAGCCCCACTGCCAACCCGCCGGTTCCTCCCACGATAATGCCGAATGAAAGGTTGCGTAACGCATACTCCCCGGCGACGATCAGCCCCGCCGTCACAGCCCCGATGCCGGCCCCATACACCCAAAACGACGCGTTGGCTGGTTCGGCCTTGATAAACAAGGCCATCCCGGCCAATCCACTGAGAAGGACGAATATGGCTCGCGATACCATACCTTCACCTCCTCGCACATGACCTGCCTCTCGCGAGACAGGGTGGAACGGTCCTTAGGGCCGCAGCGTGAGAAAAATCGTTTGGCCCTTCCGTTTGATGAGTAAGAGGACCGCTTGATCCTTGGCAAGACCGGAAGCGGCTCGTTCATAGGACTTGAGGGAGCCCACCGCCTTGCGATTGACTTCGAGAATAATATCGCCTTCGCGCACACCCATCTCCTCCGCCGTACTTCCGGGCTTGACCCTGACCACCACGACTCCACGCTCGGCGGCCTTCAATCCGTATCGAGCAGTCAGTTCCTCGTTTAACTCGCGGACATCAAGATCCGAGAGGACCCCCGTTGGCACCGCCGACTCCCTGCTCTCCTCCGCACCGGGCTGTCCTAACGATTTCGGCTGCTCCACAATCGTGACCTCAAGCGTCTTGGGCTTCTTATCTCGAATCAACTTGACCGAGACCTTCTTCCCGATCGGAGTCTGTGCGACTGCATTCCGCAAATGCGTCGGCGAATCCATCGGTTTGCCGTCATATTCGATGATGACATCCGCACGCTCAAATCCCGCCTTCTTCGCAGGACTGTCATCCATGACATCGCTGACAAGCACGCCCTTCGTGTCGGTGATCCCGAACTGCGCGGCCAACTCAGAAGTCAAATCTTGAATCGCCACACCGAGCCAGCCACGGACGACCTTCCCCGTCCGGACCAACTGGTCCATGATGGCGCGTGACAAGTTGCTGGGCACAGCGAACCCGATACCCATGTTGCCGCCGCTTTGACTGAAGATCGCCGTATTGATCCCGACTAATTCGCCACGCACATTGACCAGCGCGCCTCCGGAATTACCCGGGTTGATCGCCGCATCGGTTTGGATGAAATCTTCGTATTCGGCAATTCCCATACTGGCTCGTCCGACTGCACTGACGATCCCCATCGTCACCGTCTGAGTGAGCCCGAACGGACTCCCCACGGCTAACACAAACTCCCCGACCTCCAGTTGGTCGGAATCGGCCCAGGGAATAGTTGTGAGCCCCGTTGCTTCGATTTTCACGACCGCGATATCCGTCTTCGCATCGGTTCCAATCAGCTTGCCCTTAAACTCCCGCTTGTCCGACAAAAAGACCCGAATCTCGTCGGCCTTGTTCACCACGTGATTATTGGTGATGATCAAACCATTGGCCTCCACAATGACCCCGGACCCCTGGCCACGCTCCTTTGGCTCTCGCTGGGGCGCGTCGCGCTTGAAAAATTCATCGCCGAAGAACTTGCGAAAAAATGGATCGTCGAATGGCGAACCTTGTGGACCTTCCCCCGATTTTCCGCTTCGCGTCGCGGCGATGTTGACGACCGCCGGCTTCACCGATTTCGCGATCTCCACAAAGTTTTTCCCGTTCACCCCTGCCATTGGCAACTGTGGTGCGGTGGCAACGGGACGGACAAGGGGATTGAGAGTCGGCTCAGGCCCGGCCGTGCCGGTCGGCAACCAACCCATGTCAGAAGCCACCACGATCCCGATGACAATCCCTACAGCCAGCAAGGTAGTCGGAACCAGCCAACCACGAACGAGTTTCATAGGTAATCCTTGCGCTTCATCCCTTGTTACATTAACGTTTCACACAATCAGCGCCTACGGCGCGTCACTGAACTTCGCCGGAATAAATCCCCATGATGGTGTGGAGAAACTTCATCGCCTCCGCTTTAGGCCGCTGGAACGAGTTCCGCCCAATGATGGATCCAAACCCGCCACCGTCACGAATGGCGCGCGCTTCCTCAAACACATTTTTGTCCTCGTTCTTGGCCCCTCCGGAGAAAATGACGATCCGGCGCCCATCGAACGAACTCTGCACCACATGCTTGACCCGCTCCGCCAAAGTCGTGATCGGAATCTTGGCCGATTCATAGACCTTCTTCGCCGCGGCCTGTTCGAGATGCGCAGTGGGAAGCTTGACCTTAATGACATGGGCGCCGAGCTGGGCCGCAATCTGCGCCGCATACGCCACTACGTCGATCGCCGTCTCCCCTTCCTTACTGAGTACCGACCCGCGCGGATACGACCACACGACGACCGCTAGTCCGCAGTCCTTGGCGTCTTCTGCAATCTCGCGCAGCTGTTCATACATGGCGTTGCAGTGCGCAGACCCGGGGTAGATCGTGAATCCCACTGCCGCACAGCCTAATCGCAGCGCATCGCTCACGCCGCCCGTCACGGAAGGCAACGGATCTTTTTCGTCATGCAACGTATCGTGGCTATTGAGTTTCAAAATGAGCGGGATCTGTCCGGCATACTGACTCGCCCCGGCCTCCAAAAATCCCAACGGCGCAGCGTAGGCATTGCAGCCCGCATCGATCGCCAATTGAAAATGGTACAGGGGGTTATACCCAGATGGGTTCGACGCAAAACTCCTGGCCGGACCGTGCTCGAATCCTTGGTCCACGGGCAGAATCACCAGCTTGCCCGTCCCCGCCAATTTGCCATGACGCAATAGCCGGGCGATATTCGTTTTTGTTCCAGCGTTGTCGCTGCTGTACCAGCTCAGAATCTCTTGTACTCGATCAGCCATGTCTTTCCTCCCAGAACGAGTCTAATGATTATGCCTGTCCTTGAAGATGGCGTTCCGCATCGCGAACGTCCTCCGCACTCCCAATGATCAACGGTACCCGTTGGTGCAATTGCTTGGCCTCCACGTCGAGGATGCGCATGGTGCCGGTGCTGGCCCTCCCTCCTGCCTGCTCAACGACCCACGCCAGCGGGTTGGCTTCGTACAGCAACCGAAGCTTGCCCTCCGGCTTGTTCAGCTCACCGGGGTAGAGATAGATCCCTCCCCCGAGGAGAATCCGGTGTACGTCGGCCACCAGACAGCCCGAATAGCGTACACTGTAGGGCCGTCCCGTGGCTTTATCCTGGATCTTCAGGTCATCCACATACTTCTTCATGCCCGTCGTCCATTTATGATAGTTGCCTTCATTCACGCCGTAAACCTTACCGCGGGCAGGCATGCGAATCTGCTCGTGAGACAGGAGATACTCGCCGATGCCAGGCTCCAACGTAAACCCGTGGACTCCTTGTCCAACCGTATAGACCAGCATGGTGCTTGACCCGTAGAGGAGATAGCCGGCGGCCACCTGCTCTGTCCCCTTTCGGACAAGCTCATCCTCGGTCGGCATCCGGTCTTTGTGTTCGGACTTCAAGACGGAAAAAATCGTACCGAGCGGCATGTTGCAGTCCGTGTTTGATGAGCCATCGAGAGGATCGAAGAGCAGCATGTACTTGGCCTGCGGCCAATTCTCAGGAAGCAGAACCGGCTTTTCCATCTCTTCCGATGCCAGTGCGCACACAAGTCCGCTATGGTGAAATGCCTTCAGAAAGGTCTCATTCGCAATCTCATCCAGCTTCTTGACTGTCTCCCCCTGCACATTAATCTCGCCGGTCGTTCCCAGGATATTGATAAGCCCTGCACGTCTGAGATCCTGCGCAATGAGCTTACCAACCAGGCCGATCTGGGCCAGGAGACCGGACAACTCCCTGGTGGCCCCCGTATCCGCCTGTTTCTGGATGATAAATCTGCCTAAAGTAAGAGGAAACTGTCCCATAGTAAAGGCGAGTATAACTGTTTTGCACAGGGTGGGCAACGAAAGGCTGGTTCCCTCATTGGGCTGGTGAAGAGGCCTACAATCCGCTGACGAGATCGGCCACAATCGACCCGATGATGACTTTCGCCTTCATCCGGACCGGAATGCGCCGATCATCATTCGTGAACCACACCCGGATGTTGCCCTGGTTGAGGAAGATACCTTGGAACGGCATGACGACCAACACGCGGGCCGTCTCGACCTTACCCCATGGACTGTTGATGGTCTCGATCTCCTCAACGCGTACCTCCAGTTTATGGTTTTTTTTATCGTGATGCACGTTCATCGTCAGAGATGACCCTGGCTTGAGCGATAACTCGCTACGCGCATAATAAAGACAGGAGATGGCGTCTTGGGTGCCAGGTGGGATCTGTAAGATTTCCGTCGTCCCACCTTTGACCGCTGTGACCGTCCCCTCTTTCTGGTGAAATGTGTACTCGATGTCTTCTTTCTTCTTCCCTTCCCGCCGCTTGAAGGTCAAGTGCTCCGGAAGCAACGTGGCAGGATCCAATATCGACTCTACCCGGTTATCCACGGGAAAGAATATGGTGATCACGGGTCTCGATTGTGCGGTGGTGACCAGTTTCACGAGCTGCTGATCTCCGTCCCTGCCAGCACCACTGACAGCCATTACCGCTGTGCCGGCCGTGATATTCAGCCAAGAGATTTCGTAGGTGAGCTGTTCCCCGACTTGGAAGGGTCTCACTGATGGAGGATCGCCGCTAGGCTCAGCCCACGAGACCGCGCCACTCATGACACCCAGGATTAGGCATGCCAGTATGAGCCGAGTGGGAGGAAAAAGAACAGACAGCAATAGATTGTCTCGCTGATGATGACTTAGGGGCTGCTGAAAAGTCATTTGAGGCAGGCAGGGGAAGGTTACGGTTGAACTAAGATACGACCTCTATTTTCTCAGTCTCAAGCTGAGCCTTAACCTTCCAACGATGCTGGAGAATTTTTCAACAGCCTGCTAGCAGCCAAGGGCCCGTTTGGCCGCAGCCAATTCACTCTCGATCACTCCGCGGATCGTGGCCAATCGCTCCGGCGAGGTGGCTTCAAACCGAAGCACGAGGGCCGGCTGGGTATTCGAGGCTCTGATCAGGCCCCACCCATCGTCGAAGATGGCACGTACCCCGTCAATGGTAACGACATCGCGGATCAGCAGCCTGGCCGGACCAAGCTCCTCGCGGGTCTTCGTACAGGCTGCCAACCGGTCCTGCACATGCCTGACCAACTCGAATTTGATGGAGTCCGACACGTCTACCCGAATCTCCGGAGTGACGGACGTCTTCGGCAGATCCGCCACCAACGCGGAGAGTGAACGAGTGGTCTTGGCCAGAATCTCCACCAGCCGGCACGAGGCATAAATCGCGTCGTCATACCCGAAGTACCGATCCGCAAAGAACATGTGCCCGGACATTTCGCCGGCCAAGACGGCGTGCTCGCTTTTCATCTTCGCCTTGATCAAGGAGTGGCCGGTTTTCCACATGATCGGTCGGCCCCCCTGCTTCGCAATGTCATCATAGAGGCTCTGCGACGATTTGACCTCTGAGATGATGGTACTCCCCGGCTTTGCAGCCAGAATATCACGCGCGTAGACCACCATCAGGCGATCGCCCCATAACACATTCCCCTGCTCATCGATGGCCCCAATGCGATCGGCATCTCCATCGTAGCCGATTCCGACATCGGCTTTGTGCTGTTTGACGGCCTGAATCAGATCGTCGAGATTCTCTACGACCGTGGGATCCGGATGATGGTTCGGAAATCTTCCGTCGAGATCGCAATAGAGACCTGTGACCTGACAGCCCAAGAGCTCCAAGGCCTGTTTGGCCACCAAAGCCGCCACACCGTTCCCGCAGTCGATGACGACGTGCAAGCGCTTGGCGTTGACATGAGTAAAGCTCTTCTTGATATAGGCCAGATAGTCGGGAATGATAGGATGCGCCGACAGCTGTCCAGTTCCAGATACAAATGAACCAGCCTCCATCACCGCTCGAAGCGCCTGGATCTCCTCTCCATGAATCGCATCTTTCCCGATGCAGACCTTAAATCCGTTGTATTCTGCCGCATTGTGGCTCCCGGTGATCATGATGCCGCCGTCAACCGGTAACGTAAACAGAGAAAAATACACGAGTGGCGAGGGGCAAATACCGATATCCACCACATTCAATCCACCGGCGAGGAGCCCCCGCACAAGAGCCTTGTAGAGACTGGGGGAACTTAGTCGACCATCTCGCCCAACCGAGATGGTCTTCACCCCGCGGTCTTTCACATAGGTACAGTAGGCGCGCCCCACCTGTTCCGCTATCGAGTCAGTGAGTTCCTGGCCCACGATGCCACGCAGATCATATTCGCGAAATAGTCCCATAGCTCCTCGATCAGCTGGAAAGTTTGAAAGTCATTACCTCGAAAGGCTGAGAGTGCCGACGTGACGACGCTCAGTGCTTCGTCCTCCCATAGTCATCCTGAAACCGGACAATATCGTCTTCCCCAAGATAGGGCCCGTTTTGAACTTCAATGATATGCAGGGTCTCTTGACCTGGGTTTTCCAGCCGGTGGCGGGTTTCGACAGGAATTTCTGTACTATGGCCCACCTTGAGATCGAAGACCTCGTCACCTCTTGTCACCCGCGCCGTCCCGGTGATCACTACCCAATGTTCGCTCCGTTGATGGTGCATCTGTAACGAGAGCCGCCCTCCCGGCTTCACCGTCACGCGCTTCACTTTGTAACCTAGTCCTTCTTCCAGGATGGTATAGGACCCCCAGGGACGATGCACGGTCAGATGCTCCAGGTGTTCCGGCGCTTTCTGCCGTTTAAGAATTTCGACCAACTGCTTCACATCTTGCGCGCGGGATTTTGGACAGACTAATGTGGCGTCCGGCGTATCGACCACCACCATGTCGGTGAGCCCGATCGTCGCCACGAGACGGCGATCCCCGTAGACGATCGACCGACGGCTATCGAGGTCGACCACACGCCCGACGACGACATTGCCGGCTTTATCCTTCGACGCCACTTCATCCAGGCTCCCCCAACTCCCGACGTCAGACCATTGAAAGGACACAGGCACGATCGCGGCTTTCTTAGATTGCTCCATGACACCCGTATCGATCGACACCGGCGTGAGTGCCCGGTACGCATCGTCGATGGCCTGCCTGGACGCCCCTGTCTGCATCAATTGACCGATCCGTTCGATCCCACGATAGAGTGTAGGTTGATGGTGTTGAATTTCACCGAGAATCGCCGCGGCGCGCCAAATAAACATGCCGCTATTCCAATAATAATCCCCGGCCTTGAGATATTGCGCAGCCTTGGCGGCATCGGGTTTTTCAACAAATCGGCTGACGGGATGTCCCTTGAGCGTGCCCTGCTTTCCCAGCATCACTTTCCGGTTGGGCCTGATGTAACCGTAGCCGGTTTCTGGTCGAATCGGCTTGATACCAAATGTCACCAAATAGTCCTGCCTGGCCAACGTCGCCGCCAACGATACCGCCGCATCGAACGCTCGCTGACCTTTGACGATATGATCGGCCGGAACCACCAACATAATCGCGTCAGGATCCCGACGGACCAATTCTAACGCCACCAAGGCAATAGCCGGAGCGGTATTGCGCCCTTCCGGTTCCAGTACGAAATTATCTGAAAGCGCGTCTTTCCATTCACTCAACTGGACGCGAATAGACTCCGCTTGGGCCGGATTCGTGGAGATCATCACCCGGTTCGGAGCGGAAGCACAGACCACCCGACGCATGGTCTGCTGAATCAACGTTTCATCGCCCATAATCCGCAACAGCTGTTTGGGGAACAACTGTCGACTGAGCGGCCAAAACCTGGTGCCGCTGCCGCCGGCCATGATCACGGGATACAAATGGTTATTCAGTTCGAGGTTCGAGGTTCGTCGTTTAAGAGAAGCCATGCACTGAGTCTCCTACCCTATATGCGCTTTCCGGAAATTGAAACTTGGACCTTCGGATCTTGGGCGTCCAGAATCATCTCAATGATTTCCCGAACCGCCCCCTCCCCACCCTTCTTCTGGCAGATATAGTCGACCACCGCAGCAACCTGTGGCATCCCGTCGGCCGGTGTGGCGGAAAATCCCACAGCCTTGAGCGTCTCAAGATCGTTGATATCGTCCCCGATATAGGCGACCTGGCCCAGCGTAAGCCCATAGCGTGCTGCCATCTCGCGAACAAGCGACAACTTGTCCATCACCCCTTGGTGCAGCTCGGGAATCGTGAGCTTCTCGGCACGCCGGGCCACCAGTTTAGTCCGCTCCTGCGTGACAATAGCGGTGATAATCCCCGCCTTCTGCAACAGCTTGATCCCCATGCCATCGCGCGTATTGAACTTCTTCCACTCATCGCCGGACTCGGCATAGTACATTCCTGCGTCCGTCAGGACGCCGTCGACATCGGTGGCAAACAGACGGATCTGACGGAGCAGCTTGCGTGCTACCTTCCCGGATCGCGATGTTTCTTGAGATGACGATCGTGGAGCCATCGTGTGAACTCTAGGTGTTACCTGTTGCCATATTACTGACCCTATTTAGCCCGGCAAAGGAAAAACTGAAACAGGCAAACCTTGAAGTGACCATGAGCGCATCCTGCTCCTTGCTAATTCGTGGTGGACGCGAGGCGTGGAGCGTGCCTCATAAATCTGGCGAGGGCATCCTGCCAATCGGGAAGCAACGTTCGTACCGTACCCAACCGGCCTTGGGCAAGGACGGAATAGGCGGGGCGCCTCGCGAGACGTCCTGCTTGAGCGGTCGTAATGGGATGAACCGGCGTGGAGAGGTCCATGAGGCTGACGATAGCCTCGGCAAATTCATGCCAGGTGCAATCGCCGGTATTCGTCACGTGACAGATTCCCCGCAGATCACTCGTGAGCAGATCTTTCAAGGCCAGAGCCAGATCGTCCGCATTAGTCGGGCAGCCTCGCTGATCTCCCACCACCTCGAGGAACGGCTTTACAGCGGCCAGCCGCACAATCGTCTTGACGAAATTATTCCCGGCATGTCCATAGAGCCAGGCCGTTCGAACCACCAACGTGTTGGGGCAGCCCGTCAATGCAGCGATTTCCCCCGCTCGTTTGGATTGCCCATACACATTGATAGGATGGGGAACGTCCTCTTCACGATAGGGAATAGACTTGGTTCCATCGAAAACATAGTCCGTCGACACATAGATCAGTCTCGCGTTAAGCGTCGCCGCGGCACGGGCCACAAAGGTGGTGCCTTGAGCGTTCACTGCCATCGCACGATCGGGCTCACGCTCAGCCCCATCGACATTAGTGTACGCGCCGACATGCAGGATGACAGAGGGACGGGCGGCCACGATCTGGGATTCGCTGTCAGATTGCGTGAGATCAAACTCCGGCAGGTTCTTGAGGATCAGGTCTTCTCCCGAAAGGGTCAGCTGGAGCGCCTGGCCCAATTGCCCCCGAGCACCCGTGATCAGGATCCGCATGCCATGCCCTGGTCAAGACGTTGCCGATACTGCTGTTCGTAATACTGACGAAACTCTCCGGACTTGATCGACCGCCACCAGTCCTCATGCTCCTGATACCATTGGATGGTCGCGCGCAATCCCTCTTCAAATAGCACGCCGGGGCTCCACCCTAATCGACGCAACTTGCTGCAATCTACCGCGTAGCGGCGATCATGTCCCGGTCGATCCTGCACCAATCGAATGAGGTCGCGGGATTTGCCAAGATGGCCGACAATCTCTTCGGCCACGATGATATTCTCCCGTTCATTGCCCCCGCCGACGTTATAGATCTGCCCCGGCTCACCTCGCAGGAATACATGCTCGACCGCCGAACAATGGTCCTGCACAGCCAGCCAATCGCGGCGCTGACGGCCATCCCCATAGAGCGGAAGAGGCTGGTTGTCAATCGCACTGGTGACGAACAGCGGGACGAATTTCTCCGGATACTGATTCGGCCCATAGGTATTGCTGCCTCGAGTCACCATCACGGGGAACCGATAGGTTGTCCAGTAGCTGAGGGCCAAGAGGTCTCCGCCAGCTTTGCTGGCAGAATAGGGACTTCGCGGAGCCAGGCAATCGCTCTCAGTCGACATCCCGGTCTCGACGCTGCCGTAGACTTCGTCTGTGCTGACTTGCAAAAATCGCTTCAGGCCGGCACGACGGGCTTCTTCAAGCAGCACGCCGGTTCCCACCACATCGGTCCGCGCAAAGGCTCCCGGGTCAATAATAGACCGATCGACGTGAGTCTCCGCCGCAGCGTTGATCACCCCTTCAATTCGATGCTCGCGAAGGAGACGTTCGACCAAGGGCTGATCTCCGATGTCCCCATGCACAAATGTATGCCGGGCATGAGTCTCGATCGCCTTGAGATTGGCAAGATTGCCGGAGTATTTCAGCGCATCGAGATTCACCACCTCATGGCCGCTCTGAACAACCAGGCGACGTACGAGATGTGATCCGATGAATCCGGCCCCTCCGGTTACGAGGATTCGCACAGCGAATCCTCCGGGATAAAGGGGTATAGGGGTGGCGGGATAAAGCGATAGCTGTAGCTTTGCAACATGCCCATGCTCGAATTACCTTTCTCTATCACTGTTTCCTTTGACTCGCAGGGACCTTATTAATGAATTCAGCATTCGGCTAATGCTTTCGGCTTTTCCTTCGAACTGGTCGTAGTCTAATGAGCCCAGATAGCAAAGATCCCTGGTCAGCAAGCTATGGTATCGAGTCTCCTCAAGACTGGCTCTTGCTGTAACCAAGAATTGAATGTAGTCCTTCCTTGAGTACCGCGCATTTCTCTCAACAATATTTGCGGGCACAGAAGAAGCGGCTCTGCACAATTGACTGATCAGTCGAAATTTCTCATGGTCTGGGAAAGAACTCGTCAACCTATAGACGTCCAAAACCATTTCATGTGACAGCTTCCAGACTTCAAGCTCCTTCCAATGCATCTCAATTCCTACACCAATGACCTCGCTATCCCGCTATCCCATTACCCCTTCTACCCCCTTCATCCCCTATCCCTATACCCCGCCCATCTTATTCGCGCCGGTTTTTGCCACCAGCTGATTGGCCAGGTGGAGGGATTCGATCGTACCCGCGTCGGTCCACCACCCCTCCAAAATATCCCAGGTCAGTGTTCCATCCGCGATATAGGCGTTGTTGACGTCGGTAATTTCGAGTTCGCCTCGGCCGGACGGTTTGAGTGTCTTGATGATGTCAAATACGCGCGCGTCATAAAAATACATACCAGTGACCGCATACGACGATCGGGGATTCGCCGGTTTTTCCTCGATCTTTAAGACGCGATCCCCTTCAAGGATAGGTACCCCGAACCGCTGTGGGTCCTTAACTTCCTTCAGTAGAATCTTAGCCCCCTGCTGCTGCTTCCGAAAGGCATCGGCGGCGTAGGCGATGTTGCCCTCGATAATATTGTCGCCCAAGATCACACACACCAACTCACCATCCACAAAGTGTTCGGCCAATCGCAGGGCATCGGCGATGCCGCCCTCTCCTTCTTGATAGGTATAATTGAGCCGCTTCAGGCCGAAGTCTTTCCCGTTGCCCAACAATCTCAGGAAATCTCCTGCGCTGTTTCCTCCCGTGACCAGCATGATTTCTTGAATCCCGGCATTGGCCAAGGCCTGAATGGGATAGTAAATCATGGGCCGATCGTAAATCGGCAGCAAATGCTTATTGGTGACTTTGGTGAGCGGGAGCAACCTGCTTCCTAACCCGCCAGCCAGGACGACGCCTCTCATCTTCTACACACTCCTCCCACGCTGGGATTGTAACGCATGGTTTGCGGTCGCACTGGATTGTAATCTGACCCTATAGACGTACAAATCGAAAACAATTCCAGAAACCAGTCAGGCCATTGTCTTTGAACGGCCTCACTCAATGAATGTGCTCAATGTTGCGGGAAGACATCGGTGTATAGGTCGAGACAGCCTCATTGAGTCGGCGAATCAGTTCGTCGTCATCGCCATGACTCACGGCAGCCTCAAGGTGAGCGATCACCCGGTCGAGGCGATCCGATTGAATTGCTGAAGCGCTGATGGCGCGCCGGATCTTTGCGTGCGGCGTGGGTTCGACTTGTTCCGCCTCTTCAAAGAGCTCCTCGTACAGCTTTTCTCCTGGACGCAAGCCGCTATACACAATCTGAATATCTTGGTGTGGCACAAGACCGGATAGAACAATCATATTCCTGGCCAGATCGACAACTTTTACCTGCTCACCCATATCCAGCACGAACACCTCGCCGCCCTGCCCCAAGCGGCTGGCCTGCAACACCAATTGCACCGCCTCCGGAATCGTCATGAAGAACCGTTTGATCTCGGGGTGCGTCACCGTGAGCGGCCCACCCTTTCGAATCTGCTCCGCAAACAATGGGACGACACTGCCGTTACTGCCCAATACGTTCCCAAATCTGACCACCGTAAATTTCGTCTGTCCTTTATGACTCAAGCTCTGCATCAGGTCTTCGGCCACTCGTTTCGTCGCGCCCATGACACTCGTCGGATTGACCGCCTTATCGGTGGATATGAGGACGAAGCGATCGACGCCGCTCGCCAACGACGCCTCAGCCATAATCTTCGTTCCAAGCACGTTATTGCGAACAGCTTCTTTCGGATTCAACTCCATGAGCGGCACATGTTTGTGCGCGGCAGCATGAAAGACAAGGCCCGGGTCCGTCTGTTGCAACACCTCCGCCACTCGCTCATGAACCGTCACATCTCCCACTGCCGGAATGATCGTGATCTTTGGATACTGCGCCCGCAACTCAAGATCTAACGCATAGAGTCCATTCTCATAGCGCTCGAAGAGGATCAACGTAGCCGGTTGGTATCGGGCGATTTGTCGGCAGAGCTCAGACCCGATCGATCCCCCGGCACCGGTCACAAGCACTCGCTTCCCTTCGAGCAGCGGATGCAACTCCTGCCGATCCATCTGAATAGGTTCACGCTGCAGAAGATCCTCCAGACTCATCGGCCTGACCTGTCTCAGTGCCTCCGGATTCGCCAGCAGTTGTTTCACGCTCGGCAAGATCTTGATGGGAACTTTGCACCCCTCAGACGCGGCGAGGATTCGCTGTTTCAATGATGTTGTCGCCGAGGGAATCGCCACAATGATCTCATGCGCGACGAGCCTGCGCGTCAGAGCTGGAATATCCTCAAGTGCGCCCACAACCGGAACCCCGTGAATCTTCATCTTCCGCTTGATGGGGTCGTCGTCCACTAACCCGACCGGTCGATAGTGAGAGCCCCCATCGCTCAACATATCCCTGATCAGCAACTCACCGGCATTGCCCGCTCCGACCACCAACACCCTTCGAGCCGTAGGGCTCAGCACGTGAAGCCATTCACGGAACCAGCGAACGGCCAACCGGATACCAGCGAGAAAAAGTCCGCTCAGCACTCCCGTGAGAATAATGACCGAGCGGGGATAGGCGACCCACCCAAGGAGACCATGCACCACACCGTAGAACACCACAGAACTGATGACGGACGCCCAGAGGATACGGCCTAAATCATGGAGGCCGACATAACGCCAGAGCCCGCGCTGAATGCCAAAGGCAGCAAGACCAACACCATAGATCGCCAATACGATGGGAAGGCCTCGGAGGAATAGTCGTGCATGGTCTGGAGGAATGTCCCCTTCGAATCGGAGCGCAAAAGATGCCCCATTCGCCGCTGCAATAAGTCCGAGCTGTGTGCAGACCACAAGAACCGATCTATACCGCTGCAATAATTGGCCATAGCGGTCAACGAGACGATGAAACAGTGAGATCACGACTTTTTGCATAGGCTCTCGCTCACCTTGATCGTTTGATTCGCCAATTAGACTTCCGTTAAAGCTCCAGACCTTTGAACTCGAGTTTCCTCAGCTACATGATTGTATGACGGGTAACTCAAAACCGCCATCGCCAGAAGCACCCAGAAGAGCACCGCCAAGGATCCGACCAGCATTTGATCGAACTGCAGACGTAGAATCAATCCTACGACACTGACAGCTGATCCCACGAGTATGGCTTTTGACAGCCAATCGTGAGCATGTAGATATTCTGCAGAAGTCCTCTGAACCACCCGCACAAAGAACCACCCAAACAGCAACATCCCCGGAAGCCCGACATGGAGCGCTAGATAGAGGAAAATATTATGTGTCCCTGAATGCGTGATGGCGGCATGACCAGGCACGACAACTTCTTGGTCCTGGCCATAGACTAGAAGATAACTATGGCTGCCGTATCCAATCCCCACCAACCAATGTTTGGCGATCTCCGACAGGGTAAATCCCCAAATATCAAACCGGTGGATCACGGATGAGAAGTCTTTTCTTACAGGAATCGAGTTCGTGATATCGGCGCTTAGTCCGGTGGCAGGGATTGTGCTCGCATTGAAAACTACCATGACAGCAGCGATCACACCTATCGTTGCAAGCGCGGCGACAATCTTTGCCGAGAGCGAACGAATGAACCACGCCATAACCCAAAGCTCCGCAACAAGGGCAACCAGTCCGGCACGCGACTGAGTGGCAATCAAGCAGACCGTCATCAGTCCAACAGTGAGCGCACCGCCGGTTCGTATCGCCAGAGGCCCCTCCCCTAATGCCACAGCCAACCCGAAAGGAATGACCATGACCAGAAATGTTGTCAGCCACACCTCAGCTGGAAGAAACGAGACCACTGCTTGAGGGTTTCGGAGGTTGAACTGCGAGAGTCCATACCCAGCGACAAGGATTGTCATAATCCCGATCAGACCCAAGAGAACCTGCCGACAGAGTAGTCCCTTGAAGAAATGGATCACCGCGTAGAAAACCACCATGTGCTGAAGTAACTTGCCGTACTCCTTCACACTATAGGACGGCGCTATGGAAAACGGGATCGTGAGTCCAACCCAGACGACAAAGGCCAGCAGGAGCATGTCATACGGTGTCCGAGAATAGAAAAGGCGCCGATTGGTGACACACCACCCTAGCAGCAAACCAAGCAGGAGAACAAAACCGTTTCGCTCGATGACAAGCAGCGGTTTAAAGGGAAGCACCGCGATATAGATAGCCAGGACTACCCGGATGACCGTATCGAAATAGGGCACTCGCTCGGATGACGGCAGGGCAATTGAAGAAGTCGTTGGCACCGCTATCCTCTCAAGAACCGACCGGTTGGATCCGTTGTTCCAGGCCCTTCACCGCGAGGGCAAGGGAGAGAAACACTATCCCCCAGGTCCCTAGAACGACAAGCCGGTACTCCTCCGATGCATACTGATAGAAGAGCGCGAAACCTCCGCACAAACCCATCAGGCCATATTCAACCAAGACAGTCCGCCGGTGGCTCCACCCACTCAACACCAATCGCTGATAATAATGGTCACAATGAGCTTCCCACACCTTTTCGTGATGAAGCGCCCGTCGTGCCAACGTCAATGTGGCATCGAGAATAAACGGTGAAAATACGATAAGCGGAACCCACAGATCAAAAACCCCGTCTCGACATCCGAGGACAATCAATGCTGCCGCAAGAAATCCTGTAGACACACTCCCAACATCGCCCATGAAAATCTTCGCCGGAGGGAAATTGTGGATAAGAAATCCCACCGCTGCAGCACATTGCAAGGTTGCGATGACAGAGATCACGGGATGGTGCGCCTGCCAGCCCAAATACCCGAGCAATCCACAGCCGATCACCGTCATGCCTCCAGCAAACCCGTCCATCCCATCCATGAAGTTATACAAATTGGCCATCCAGACGAGAAACACGACCGTGAAGGGAGCGGCGAACCATCCCAACGTGATGAACCCGAGCATGGGAACTGCTGTGGGGGGAAGCACCAACCCTGAACCGATCACGAGAAGAGCCGCAGCCAGGAGGTGAACTCCGAACCTCACCGCAATCGGAAGTCCTTGTCGGTCATCCATGAATGACACGATGCTGATCACACCTGTCACCATCAGGATGCACCACCCGGTCGAATCGAGCACAGCCATCGACTCGTCCGGCGATGAACGGGTCCAGCCCAATACTCCGAAAATCAGCATTCCCAGATACAGGGATCCCAAGATGGCGACTCCACCCGTCCTCGGTGTCGGCGTACGATGAAGTGACCGTTCGTTGGGGTGATCCAACGACACAATGGGGGAGCCTGGACTGGCAAGCCATCCTGTCAACCACCATGAAAATGAACCAACGGTCGCAGCAAGATAAGAAGTCATCATCGATTTAAGCGAATGTCCTCGACCGGCCTGCCGACGAATCCCCTGCCAGGGCAAGCCGTTCTTGATACAGATCAAGAAAGTGCCGCCCGATCTTCTCCTTCGAATGCTCACGCACAACGAATTCCCGTCCGGAGGCACCCATGGCTGCTCGCAGCTCGTGGTTGTTGAGGAGACTGGCGATCGCGTCCGCGAGTGCCACAGGATCTCGCACTGGCACTAACAGGCCCGTTTTCTGATGTTGGACGACCTCACGGCAACCAGGCACATTTGTCGCGATGACCGCTTTCCCGCATGCGGCCGCCTCCAACAAGACCTTCGGAAGGCCTTCGCGATACGACGGCAATACGATCAACGTCGCACGACCGATAACCTCTGGAAGATCCTCGCGATGCCCCCACCATTCAATACCGTAATCCTGCGTCCATCGCCGAAGCTGCGCCTCAGCGATCGCGGTGGGATTCCCCTGATCACATCGTCCCACCAGAACATAACGCGCATCCACAGTTCGCTGTTTCATGCGAACCACCGCGTCGACGAACTCTCCTACCCCCTTATCCCACAACATCCGCCCCACCAGCATCACAATGGGATCACCAGCTGGGGGATCGACCGGCACAAATCGGTTAATATCGACGCCCGACCCCGCAATCAGACGAACCTGTGACGAAGCGACGACGTTCTCCTGCACCAACACGTCTCGATCGTCCGGGTTTTGCACGACCACTACGGATCGACTGAGTGCAATGGCCCGCCTGAGCCCCCGCTGCAACAGGGAACGAAGCACGGAGCGGTCTTGTGGGCGATCAGTAAACGCGTAGCCCAACCCTCCAAAAACATTGATGACGGCGGGAACGCGGGTCACCCATGCAGCGAACGACCCATAGAGTACAGGCTTCATGGCAACGTGCTGGACAATCTGCGGACGGACTCGACGATAGACCCGCACCAGTTCAAGAAACGTCAACAATTCCCTGAGTGGATTTCGACTCTCCCGCAACATCATGATCGGGACAAGGTGGAAGCCATCTTGTCGAATACGCTCGGCATGGGCGGTCACGCGCGTGGCAATCGTCACCTCATAACCAGCATCGAGCGCGATCCGGGCGAGATCACGACGAATCTCCCAGAAGGTCCAGTCTTCCGTAATAAGAAATAACAGGCGGGCAGGTGCCTGTGTCACTGTCGAAGCCATGCCTGAAACATCAAGACATTCCACAAAGGATACTGCCAGTTTCGTTGCCCGGAAAGATGCTCCATCCATTTTTCCCGAATGGGTGCGGGGTGCAAGTACCCCTCACGGCGAAGTCGTGTCTCATCCAAGAGATCTTCCGCCCATTCGCGTAAAGGTCCACGAAGCCAGTAGCCGATCGGAACCCCAAATCCCATTTTGGGCCGCTCGACGAGCTTCGATGGAACATACCGTGACAGGACCTGCCGCAGAAGCCACTTCCCTTCCCCCTCATGTTTGATCTTCATCGCTAAGGGAATCTGCCAGGCAAACTCCACAACGCGGTGATCGATAAGGGGCACTCGTGCCTCGAGGCTGACCGCCATACTGGCCCGGTCCACTTTGACGAGAATATCATCAGGCAAATAGGTGACGAGATCCAGATACATCATCCGCATCGTGAAATCAGGAAGAGACGCCCAATTGACTCGATCCGTGACAGGGGTCAGCGGCTCCACGCCCTGAACCACGATCTCGGCCGGATCTTTCCATAGCGAGATCATACCCAGGTACATCGTGTCTGGATCCGGCAGCGCCAGCAGAGCAGCTAGCTTGTGCAACTTATCACCGGGCTTCGCAACAGTGGGAAGAAACCTCCTGAACCGTTCAAAAAAACGCGTCCAGGTTGCAGGTGAAAGCGACGTGATCCCCCCGGCCAAGCTACTTCGAATTGACGGAGGCACCCGGTCTAGGTATCTCCACAATCGTCTTCCCCAGAAATACCGGTTGTACCCGGCGAACAATTCATCGCCTCCATCGCCGGACAAAGCCACCGTCACATGCCCGCGAGCCAACTCAGATACCAAAAAGGTTGGAATTTGTGAGGAATCGGCAAACGGTTCGTCATACATGGCCGAAAGCCGCGGGATGACTGCTTGCGCCTGCTCGGGAGATACATAGAGTTCCGTATGATCCGTTCCCAAATGTTCTGCGACTTTTTTGGCATAAATCGCTTCATTGTAATCCGCCTCATGAAATCCAATCGTAAACGTCCGGACCGGCCTACTGCTCTGCGCCTGCATGAGCGCCACTACCAGCGATGAATCGATCCCGCCGGACAGAAACGCGCCCAACGGAACATCTGCAATCATCCGTAATCCCACGGCGTGACGGAGGAGCCCGTCAAGGTGCTCAATCGCCTCCACTTCTGATCCCTTGAATGGCGCAACGCAGCCTGCCTCGGCGCTTTTCTTAGCGGACCAATAGCGGATCGGCTTCCAAGTAGCGTGAAGAGAATCCGGGTCAGGCGAAAATCCCTCGGCTGTCTCGAGTTCCTTTTCTCCCACGGTCAGCAAACAACCAGCCGACAGCTTATAGACATCTTTGTAGATCGAGAGAGGAGCCGGCACATAGGCTACCCTCATGAAGGAGGTGAGCGCCCCCCTGTCAATCTCAGGGTGGAAGCCCTTGAACGCTCGAAGCGCCTTGAGCTCTGACCCAAACAGGAAGGTCTTTCCAGCCCACCCGAAGTACAGAGGCTTGATCCCGATCCGGTCACGGACAAGCGAGAGCGTGCGTCGCTCCCGGTCCCAAAGAGCAAAGGCAAACATCCCCACAAAGCGTTGCACCGTTCTCTCGATACCCCACTCCTCAAAGGCAGCGAGCATGACCTCTGTATCTGAATGCCCACGAAACTTCCGACCGATTACCTCCAACTCAGACCGTAGCTCGGAAAAATTGTAGACTTCGCCATTATAAGAGAGGACATAACGTCCGCTGGAGGACACCATCGGCTGATGCCCTTCAGGTGACAAATCTAAGATAGAGAGCCGCGCATGACCGAGGCCAACCCCTGCCCGTTCATCACACCAGACCCCCGAGTCATCAGGGCCTCGGTACCGAATAGATGCCACCATGTCCCGAACACTCGACGTTAATTCGGTGGTGGACTGACCCATGATCCCAGCAATGCCGCACATTCGTTGGTGTATCGACTCCTAATTAAGGATAAAAATGAGGCGACACACCGACCCCTCAACGGGCCGATGAATCGTTGGAACTGAGGTCCGAGTAGAGCGCAGTATACCGATCGACAATTCTTGCCAGGGAATACTTCGTTTCGATCCGTGTCCGTGCTGCGCGTCCGAGATGTTCACGCGCGGAAGGCCCCCGATCGATCAAGTCAATAATGGCATGGGCCAATGAAGCTGGATCACGCGCCGGGACGACCAATCCAGTGTCGGCAACAATGCTGCGCGCATCGCCAACATCCGTCGAGACGCAGGGAATTCCACAGGCCATCGCTTCACCAAGGACATTGGGGAATCCCTCTCCGAAAGCAGAACTGAGACACGCCACATCCACACCGGGAAGAAGACATTCAATGTCGCTCCGATAACCCAATAAACGGACCTGGTCTGTCAAACCCTTTGCAGCAACAGCCGGCGCCAACGCCTGTGTGTCCTTGCCGACTAAGAGAAAATACACATCGTGCCTAGCTCTTGCGACCTCTTGAGCAGCAGCAAGAAAGGTGGCGTGATCTTTCATCGGGTCGACACGTGCCACCAGCGCAACGATGACCGCATCTTGTGGCACTTTCCACTCCTGACGAAGAGGCAATCGTAGGCTCGTATCAGGACGGAAACGCTGTGTATCGAACCCGTTAGGGATGACATCCCAACGCCGAGGACGATACCCCAACCGTTCATGTTGCTGCTTCCCGGCTTCACTATTCACGACCACAGCAGCGGGAGTAACAGACCACCACGCAAGCACTCGTTGCACCCATCTGGTAAGGGGACGATACCGATTCAGATCCATATCTGAGCAACGCACATTCCAGACCAAGATAGGCGAACTGGAGAACTTCACCGCCAGGGTACTCAGGAGATCGGCATGATAGAGCCAACTCTGCACGATGGTCGGGTTGAGCGAATTAAACAGGCGGATCAACCGAGGCAATGCGAAAACATCAGGCCGCCCCCGCTTCATCCCTAAGAGATGTACTGCGACTCCAAATGATTCAATCTCTCTGCCTAGCTGACCTCTGTCGGTCAGGGAGATCACGGTATTGGAAAATCGACTTCGGTCCATCGCTCCCACCAGCTTGGCCAGCATCACTTCGGCACCGCCGGTGTTGAGACTGGAAATAACGTGGACGATTCGGATCATTTAGGATGAGGATTCCCTCATTGAAAGGTTCCAGCTAATTTTTTATTTTTCACTGTTGAAAACAGCGAAGCCGAGGGAGGTCCAGCATCATCAAAAAGGAAGGCCCGTAGCCACTGGTAAGCCTGTAGGGCTCCCCATAGCAGGCAAAAAAGCAACAGCGGGTATACGTGACCGGTATGCCTGAATGGCTCAATGACGCGCACGCTATAGAGGAAGGCAGCATACCAGGTACCCCAAAGCGACAGAAACGGCACCCACCAATACTGTGGCCGCCTCCATAAGTCCGCCCAGCCCAACGCCGTAAGGAAGAGAGACGAAACAAAGACCACCGACGTTACAACAGTCACGTGTCGTAATACCGCCGTGGAACCGCTGGCTTGATGCAAAAAGACAAGGCCCTTGAGGTGTGGGGTATGCGACGTACTCATATAGACGGACGACTCAACCCAGCCTTTCATGTGGCCATACAGTAACTTGGGAATCGAGTGCATACCAAACAAGTATTCGCCGTACGTAATTCGAGGGCCAGCGTAAAGATCCTTCTCAAACTCCTCCACCGAAGGGAACCCCACCGTTCCAAGCCGATCCCGGAACTCCACATTCGCGTTCCAGCGTGCATAGCCGTACGAAGGCCAAGATGGATCCCCATGAACTTTGTAAAGCCCGTATAGATGAGGACAAAACATCAACACTGCGACGAGAGAGGCAAGAACAAGGTGCGACCAACGCCATTGAAGGGGACGGAGCAGCGCGAGTCCATGCCGCTCACGCCACAAATTCAAGAGCCATCCAAGCCAAATCAGAGGTAAGACGATCCCAAAGGCCGGCGATTGGACCAATGCCATGAAGCCAGTCAGCGCCCCAAGCAATACGGCACCAGGCCATCCACGCGCCCAGACCCAGACACCAAGAACAGCCAGAAGCAGAAGGCTCAGGCTTTCTAGCCGCAATCCCCGAACCGCTTCATCAATCCATGCAGGATTAACGGCTACTATCCATGAGGCAAGCAATCCCAACAACCACTGTTCGGTAAGACTCCAAATGAAGACGCCACTGACGACGATGAGAAGTGTGGACTGGCAGACAGTGTACAACATCATGGCCGGGACGTTGTCTCCCCAGACACGGAACCAGAGATTCAACGCCCCCACGTGGAGCGGCTCTCGTTCACTGAACGTTCCCGAATAAAACCCGTGGTCTGGAGTGAACCAATTAAGGCTGCGCGCATAGGACATATACATGACGGCATCCGGATCTGGAGGGAGCCCGCGAGTCATATCAAAAAGAGTCCACCGGAGCGCAAATCCGACAATGGCCGCGATCAGAATACCCGCACATCCGAGCCAGACACTCCTGTCCTGGGACAGACTACGACGCTGGTAAGCCCACAATGCCCATCCACCAAGTCCGAGAGTGACCACACCCGCAAAAGGCCAGAGCGAGGGAAGCTGGCTTTCGGAGGGAAACCACGCCACTGCAAATCGGTCCAGGACCAATTGCTCCTGGGACAGGTCGCTCGATGCTGCAATGGCCAGCTCCGTTGGCCCCTGGACCAACAGCTGCAATACCCGCCCGTCAAGATCACCGGGGGAAATATCGTGAGAGATTGTTCCGTCTCTCACGGAAACTGAAAGATGTCCTGGAGTAAACGCCCAGAGGCGTAATTTGAGGATTCCAGGTTGGACGCCGGGAAGCGCCGCTCGAAGAGAGCCTTTCTCTCCGGCAGCAAGGTACCAGCCATACCGTCCCCATCGCCCTCCCTTCTGGTCTACCAGCCATGTCACTTGCTTCGGCCGGACATCGCTTAAACGCTCATCATATCCATGTGATTGAGTCTCACGAAGTACGCGGCGCGCGTCAGACATGAATGGCAACAGGGCATACCAGGACAGCACAATACCGCCACAGACAAGCAACCATCCCGTCCGCACAATCCAACGTGAAGCAGAGCTCACTTGTCCTTCTCCAACACCACAAGGACTCGAAATGCCAGGAAGCGATTGAGAAGACGCAGAACTCGTTCCAGGGCGAGCACCGGACGAACCAGGAAAACAGGCAACAAGGAGGAATGATCGAATCCCCCGCTGAGCGGATAGGCGAAGAAGGCCAGTCGATGGTGCTGAAGCTTCTTCAAACTTGGATACAACTCGTGAAAGCGCCTGCTCGATCGTTCGAACAGAATCGTCGAGATTGCCTGGTTCGCGTCAAATGGCTTTCGGCCAGGCTGCATAGGGCTCAATGCGAGAGGATCTTGCCTGAAATCGACCGGCTCCGGGTGCAAAAAATGGTAGACAGGCCAAGAGCAGACCGAGATGTAGGGGTCCATGATGATGACACGCCCTCCAGGCTGCAGCACGCGGAGTGCCTCATCAAAGAAATACCGAACGTTTTCGAGATGGTGCAGCGTGTCAAACAGCACGATGTTAGCAAGGCTGTCGCTGACAAATGGGAGCTGTTGTGCATCCGCCACAGCATCCAACCAAGGCAATTTGACGATATCTGTACAAACCACGGACGGCGCAAACTCCTTGAGATTCCCTGTCCCGCCACCGACTTCGAGCGTCTGCCCTGGCTGAAGCCATGAGACGATCTCGCGATACCATTCCGTATAGAGCAGCCGAAGAATTGGTTTACTCTGCCAGACAGCCTGATGCTGACGCAGAATCTCATTAGACATCACACCGCCTTGAGCCGGAAGAAACCGTAGACGGTCATCTTGAGCAGCAGCCATCCATGGGCGAATCGGTGGATGTTCGTCGTGCCATACGTTCGATCCTGGTATCGAATCGGCACCTCCAAGATTTTGAGGTTCAACTTAGAAGCGCCAAATAAGAGATCGAAGTCGCCGAAGGGATCGAACTCGCCGAAATAGTCCCGGTTCGCCACGATGCGGAGATAATCGTCCCGAAACAGCACTTTAGTTCCGCACAACGTATCCTTGATTCGCTGATTGAGCAGCCACGAGAACGCCATGCTAAAAAACTTGTTCCCCAACAAGTTCAAAAACCGCATGGCCTCCTGTTCCATTGGGTAGACCAGACGGCTCCCGTTGATAAACTCTCCCTTATCGCTCGCGATCGCGTCATAAAACTTCGGCAGATCCTCCGGTGGCATGGTGAGATCTGCATCCAAAATCATGAGGATCTCTCCGGTCGCATGCGCAAAGCCTTTCCGCACCGCATCCCCCTTGCCCTTGCCGTCCTGGATAAGGAATTTGATGTCTTTCTCAGGATAGGCTGCGACCACACGTTGAATTTCTTGCGGAGTTCCATCCGTGGAGTGTCCGTCTACAAAAAAAATCTCCTGATGGCTGCCAAACTTGGGAATTCTCTGAATGGCAGGCTCGATGTTTCCCCGCTCGTTCCGACAGGGAATCAGGATCGTGGTCGAGTACTCCGAAACAGACCGCGGCCCCCGCATCCGTGCAACAATGTAGTGGGACAAGCAGAGCCGGTTTAGGCCAGGCAGAAAGGCCAAAAATCGATTCAGCACCGCTGAGATCACGGGGATCCCCTTGGGAAACAAGAGCCGCCGTTCGGTTTTTACCACCTCATAGTCTGCCAACCGAAGTAGGTTGTGAATATCCGATGGCGAAAGCCAATTTTGCTGCTGCTGAGGCATTTTCAGACCCAGCCATTCAGTCAGACGCAGGAATGGCTCCCAGAGAAAGTTGTAGTAAGCAATCACGATGCGGGTTTTCGGCGTGCAGCAGACTCGCAACCGGCGCAGGGCTGCTTCGACATCTAGAAGATGACCCATGACGTCTGCCAGGATGATGACGTCGAACGTTTCATCCAGATCCAGAGATTCGCAGTCGGCAACGCGAAATTCCAGCGAAGGATGTCGACGAGAAGCCTCCTTCACCATCATGTCACTGAGATCAACTCCCAACCCTCTTGAAGGCTTCACCGCTGCCAGCAGATCGCCGAGACCGCAGCCGATTTCTAGGACCCGAAGCCCTTCCGGAATCAGAAAACGCATATACCGCTGCTGATCCTCGTAGTAGTAGCTACCCTTCCGCTGCCAATACTCTCTGTCCCCCGCTAGACGATCGAATCGATCGCGAATCGCCGACTTTTTCCTGCTGTCACTGAATCCCATCACACTCATTTCGTCGGGTATTCTGCCGTGTTGCCCGTAGCTTCTAGCATGCGTGCGGTGTCTTCGAGGAGCCGTTCCAAACTGAAATGTTCGATGACACGCTCCCGAGCCCTCTGACTGCGTCTTGTCTTCTCAGGACCACTTGCATCCAAGGCCTCCTGCCAAGCAGAAGCCAACGCTGTGGGACTCCCAGGTGCCACAACATACCCTGGATCACCAACACTTCGTTTGGCGTCCCCCACATCCGTCACCACACAGGGTCGTCCACAGGCCATGGCTTCTCCAATCACATTGGAGAAGCCCTCACCGTAGGAAGAACAGGATGTGACGAGATCGAGGGCATTGTAGATCGCTCCCACATCATCGCCTGCACTCACCCAGATCAGCCGATGGCCAAGACGCATCTCCATACTCAGTGCCACCAACCTCTGCTTGAAGGCCTCCGGTCCATCTCCCACGCAGAGGTACCTAATGTCGTCCCGCTTCCTGGCGAGAAGGCCTGCCGCCTTGATAAACGTGTCATGTCCTTTCATCGGATCGAGCCTGCCAATAAGGCCGATCAGCTGCTCACGATCAGATATGCCCCAGGCCTGACGCATCCTTTGTCGCGACGCAGAATTGGGACAAAATCGATCGACATCGATGCCGTTCGAAATCACCACCATCTTATCTTGAGGAAAACCTTTGCGGGCAGCAAAATCGAACCCGGCATGGGAGTTAACGACAATCAAATCAGCAAAATGGGAGAGTTTGCATTCAATCCACGACTGGATCTGATCGACATACCCATACCGATCCAGCTCCATGTTAGATGCGCGCAGCCCCCAGACGATTTTTGTGGAAGGGCAGAATGGCCTAAGGAGAACCGTAAGAATGTTTGCCGTCGCAAGGTATCCGTGTAAGATCGTTGGCTGAATCCGACACACCACGAAAATTAATCGCAAAAAAAACCCCAACACATCCCATCGCCCACGTTTTTCAAGCGACTCGACAGAAACTCCGGTCGACTCAAGTTCCCTCCCGAGGGATCCTCCCGAGTAAAACGTGGCTACGGTAACAGCCACCCCCCGGCTCCATAACCCCTTCGCAAGTAAGACAAGCTGCCGCTCGCAGCCGCCGTAATTCAACGATCGGGCGAGAAACAGGATTCTCATTAAGATAAGGGCCGCTTCAACCCTGGTCGCATGATATAAATCCATGTCGCAGACCCGAGAAATCGGCTCAAGTTTCGGCGCCCACTCATCGACATCCGAGGAAAGATTTCATAGCCCGTGTAAAACAGACCATTCTTGAAGCAGCTTGTAACCTCAAACCCATGAGTAGCAAATACATGAAGCCATCGAGAACGGCTAAACGCGTATAGTTCATAAAATTCATTCGGGTAGGCTCCGTGCGGTCCATCCAAGAAAACTCTCTTGAGCAAGCCACCCCAATTCCTCTTGGAGGAAGTAACCTCAGAAGAAGATCGGTCACTCCCCGCGTCAGGGCGAAAGAATCGCCTACCCACCCGCTTTGCCAAATGCACGTAATGCGTCAAGCTCGTCCAAAAACGCCAAGCAGAACTCGGCAGAATGTGCACAACCACACCATCCGATTTTGTAACCCTTGCTATCTCTTTCAAGATGACTGAGAGGTGAGTCACGTGCTCTAGCACGTTGGAGGAAAACACTACGTCAAATGCTTCATCGTCATATGGAAGATTCTTTCCATCATACAATAACACTGGGAAAAACATTGTATGCCCTGATAACGGTGGCGCGATGTCAACTGAGGACACATAATGTCCCCAAGTGGACAAGACTGCCGCCTGGTGGCCATTACCACCACCTAGCTCCAAGATTCGGCTGCGTGGAGGAAGAAGGTCACGAATCCTCTCAAGTTCAGCAGAACGTAGCCGCTGGAGATGCGTTACTGCTGGGATGTCCCACCGGGAAGAGTCCGGGACCTGCCTGTTAAACATCAGATGTCCGCTTTTCAAACACAAACTCGTTACAGCCCAATCCGCCGGCACACGTCTTGAGCTTTTCGAGCTGGAACCCCTTGGATCGAAAGAAATCAAAGATCTCTTCCGGCTTGGCCACTTCAAAGGGATACCCACCCACCCAGTCCACCACATCGCGCCACGGAATCATACCCCGGTGATCCCTACCATAATTCGTCCAGGTTCGCAGTGGCTGCCCCATGAGTGTGTCACGCAGAATCGATGGACCCCATAACCGGATAAATGAGGGCCATAAGACACACCACTTCATCCCAAGAGGAAGCTTGTTGTAAACCCACTTAATAGTAGACCAACGGCGGCTTGCCCTTCCTTGATCGTTGTAGATGGCAACACATAGTTTTCCCTGCGAGGCCACAAGTTGAGCTACCTGATCGAGAGCCCGCCACATGGCACCCGTATGGTGTAGCACACCCCAGGAATAGACGATGTCGAAAGACCCGAGTCGATCGAGAAAGTCCTGATCCAACACCGATC